>JAZNMN010000014.1:0-61849 GCA_045579625.1 Ruminiclostridium sp. | reverse complement strand
CTGGCGGCGATGACAACACCACAGGCGGTGATGATAACACAACTGGCGGCGACGATACAACTGGCGGCGATGATAACACAACTGGCGACGACGATAACACCACAGGCGGCGATGACACTACAAACGACACACCTACTAATGACATTCCCGCAAACGACACACCTACTAATGATATTCCCGCTAATGACGTTCCTACAAACGACATTCCCACTAACGACACACCTGCAGAAGATAACACAGCAGATGATACCGTCACAGTTACTCCTCCTGCAGACGAGGTTACAACTCCTTCCGTAACAGTTCCCGAAGCTGAAGAAGAAATCGTGGAATTCGAAGAAACAGAGGTTCCCTTAGGAGATGTTGATGCAGTAATATCCGAAGAGGAAGAAGAGCCTGTAGAAGATGATATTGTTGAATTTGATGATATTGAAGTTCCGTTAGCAAGCGAGCTCCCCGTAAAGGATAACCCCTCTACAGGTGTTGCCGCTCCTGCAGCTACATTAGCTTTAACAGGTTTATCTGCAATAATTGCACGTTTAACACGCAAGCGCAAGTAAATCGTAATCCTATAGAAACGGCCGTTCCGAGGTAAGCTTGGAGCGGCTGCTTTCTTTTGCGGTTTGTAACTGCTTTTTGATACAGGGTTTCGTTTTATCCCCTTATTTACAACATTTACAAAATATGATATAATTCAGTAAAAGAAGGTGATAATAATGAGCGGCGAAAAAATACTTATCATAGAAGATGATAACGATATAAACTGTCTTGTCTGTGAAACGCTTAATAAGGCAGGCTACGAATGTACTCAGGCTTTTTCGGGTACGGAAGGGCTGATGTATTCGAAAAACGGCGGCTTTTCTCTTATATTTCTCGACCTTATGCTTCCCGGGATGAACGGTGAACAGGTGCTTTCCGAAATAAAGAAATCCGGTGATATTCCCGTTATAGTAATGTCGGCGAAGGACAGCATCGATACGAAAATCGGAATGCTGGACGCAGGCGCCGACGACTATATAACAAAGCCCTTTGATATAAAGGAGCTTGTAGCGAGGGCAGGAGCACTTCTTCGCCGTTTTTCAAAAAACAGCCGTGAAATAAGCAATACTATGGCTTATAAGGAAATGACGCTGGACAGAAGCGGTCTTTGCGTAAGCGTAAAGGGTACTGTTCTCGACCTTACAAAGCACGAGTATAAAATTCTTGAGCTTTTTTTACTGAATCCCGATAAGGTTTTCTCGAAGCAGGAGATTTATGACTATGCCTGGGAGGATTTTTATATAGGCGAGGACAAAACCATAAACGTACATATCAGCAATATAAGAAAAAAGCTTAAAGCGCTTACCGATACCGAGTACATTGATACGGTATGGGGAGTAGGCTTTAAGCTTAAAAGGTAAATTTCTTTACACTTTCTTAAACCTTTCTTTGCGAATTATTAAGAATTCTGCATTATAATAAAGCCATAACAGCGAAAGGAACGGCTTTATAATGGAATACATACTTGAAACGAACTGCCTGTGTAAGAATTTCCGTAAACAGAAAGCCCTCGATAACGTAAGTATTCACGTAAAACAGGGCGAAATCTACGGCCTTATCGGACGTAACGGCGCAGGCAAAACCACCTTACTCAGAATTATAAGCGATTTATCCTCTCCTACGTCAGGCGAATACAGACTTTTCGGAAAAACAGGAAGAGAAATGAAAAAGATAAGCTCACGTATAGGCGGACTTATCGAAACTCCCGGTTATTACGAAAATATGACTGCCGAGGAAAACTTAATGATAAAGTGCATCGCTATGGGCGAGAAGGATAAGAATAAGCCGAATGAGCTTTTACAGCTCGTGGGGCTTTCCGATACGGGAAAGAAGAGCGTGGGAAAATTTTCTCTCGGTATGAAACAGCGTCTCGGTATGGCGCTTGCACTTGTGGGAAATCCCGATATTGTAATTCTTGACGAGCCTATAAACGGACTTGACCCGAACGGAATTATTGAAGTACGTGATATGATTCTCAAGCTTAATCACGAACAGGGTATCACCTTTATTATCTCAAGCCATATTTTAGAAGAGCTTTCAAAAATAGCTACCTCCTACGGTATAATAGAAAAGGGCAGGCTTGTTGAGGAAATGAGCGCAGAAGAGCTTATGGCGAAATGCGATGAGCGAATCGAGCTTCTTACTACCGATACTGCCGCAAGCTGTACCGTCCTCGATACAATGGGTATCTCTGATTACAAGGTAATGGACGACAGCTTTATCTATATCTATGGACAGCCCGACTGCTGTGCGGATATTACTCTTGCTCTTGCGGCGAAGAATATCGGTACGCGACGTATAGGACTTCACAATAAATCCCTCGAGAACTACTTTGTGGAGCTTATCGGAGAAAACGGAGGTGAGAGAAATGCTTAATCTTATAAGAAGCGATTTATATAAGGTCTTTCATATGAAATCCTTCTGGATATGCGGTATTATTCCTGCGCTTAGTGCCTTTATGGTAATTCTTACAGCGGAAGAGAATGCCGTTATGTATATTGAAGAGATAGTCGGTTTTTCGGGTTCTCCCTTCCTGACTCTTTTGACCTCGATTTTCATTGCGTTTTTTATAGGCTCGGAATATAAAAGGGGATATATAAAGAATATTGCAGGAAATCTTCCCGACAGGGCTATGCTCTTTGTCTCGAAAATGGTGATAATTCTTATTGTAAATCTTATCTATTTTGCAGTATTATTCATTTTCTCCCTTGCTGTTGACTCTATCTTTTTCGAGGTTATATTCGACGGCTCAATGGTGAATACCTGCATAATACAGGGGCTTTTGCTGTTGTTTCTGAATTACGCCGTATGTCTTGTTGTTGCGATGATTTCCGTAGGCTCTCAGGGGAACAGCGGCGCAAGCGTTACTATGGCGGTTTTAATAAGCGCGGGTATTATGTCTCAGGTCGCTCAGATGATCGTCAGCATATTCCAGAATATGGAATTGATAAGCTGGGATTTCAATATCAGCGAATATTTTTCTACCACCTATATCAATTATTTCTGCACAGAATATATGGAGGAAAATGTGGGTACTGCCCTTATAGTAGGCAGCATATATATTGTTCTTTCAACCGTTCTTACGATTTTACACATCAAGAAAAAGGATATATAAATGATAATAGCGGTTATCTTACTTTCATTACTTGTTGTTATTTTATCAGCCATATTTATATATTACAGGCGGCAGGTCTTAAGACTGAGCCGCCACGTGGCGTTTATGAACGAGCATAAAACCAAGATGCTGGTTACCGAGGATATTCATACCTCCGAGCTTAACGCTCTTACGGAGGAGATAAATAAGCTTGCCGTAAAAACCAACAGGATTGAAGAGGAATATTTCCGTAAGGAAAGGGAAATAAAGGATACTATGGCGAATATCTCTCACGATATCCGTACGCCCCTTACCTCCCTTGACGGCTATTTCCAGCTTCTTACTTCGGCGGAAACTGCGGAAGAGCGTGAGCGGTATATTATGATAATAAAAAGCAGAATTGACAGCCTCAATACGATGCTTAATGAGCTTTTCACTTATACAAAGCTTCAGAATGAAAGCTATGAGCTTGAAATTTCCCGTATAAATTTCAGCAAGCTTGTATTCGATACCTGTTTTTCCTTTTACGATGAATTTTCCGACAGGAATATTGAGCCGATTGTGGATTTCTGTCAACAACAGCTTTACATAAAGGCTAATGCCGAAGCATTACAGCGCACTATTCAGAATATCATAAAAAATGCTTTTGTACACGGTGCTGAAAATGTAACCTTTAAGCTTTCGGAAAATGACGGTAAGGCTGAATTTATCTGCTCAAATACCGTAAATTCTCCCGAAGCTATTGATATTAACAGCATTTTTACCCGCTTTTATAAGGCGGATAAGGCAAGAACAAAAACCTCGTCGGGCTTAGGACTTGCCATAGCTCACGATTTCACGGTGAAAATGGGCGGAGAAATTTCCGCAGAACTAAAGGATAATATCTTCACTATAAAGGTAAGCTTTGATAAGCTGTGAAAATAAGAAAGTTAGATAAAAACAGCGGAGAATTTTTGATTCTCCGCTGTTCGCTATTTTCTGATAAATTCGAGGAATTCGGGTATCGGTAACGGACGTGAGTAGTAATAGCCCTGAATGTAGTCGATTTTTGCGTTTTTCATTCCGTCTATTTCTTCCTCGGTTTCTATACCCTCGGCAACCAGCTTAAGGTTCATTCCGTGCGCCATACCTACGACTGCGTGAACTACCTGCCTTGCTTTTTCGGAGCTGAAGAACGCCTTACTCATATCGAAATCGAGCTTTATCAGAGATACGGGCATTTCCACCACGTACATAAGATTTGACTCGCCCTTTCCGAAATCGTCGAGGGAGAAGGTAAAGCCGTATTCGATAAGCCTGTTCATATTCTGAAGCAGTATATTACGCGCCGTTACCGAGGCAGTTTCCGTTATTTCGAGATTGATAAGCTCAGGGTTGATTCCGTGCTTTTCTGTAATTCCTATAAGCCTGTCGGCAAGGTCTTCTCTCTCGAACTGTACTACGGAAAGATTTATTTCCACGTAATGTATACCTGCCGCCGTTACAGCAGGCTCCTTAAGGAAGATACAGACCTTTTCGAAGATCCTGTCGCCGAGCTCTACGATAAGACCGCTTTCCTCCGCTATGGGGATGAATAATCCCGGTGAAAGCATACTGCCGTCCTTTTTACGTATTCTTACAAGAGCCTCCGCCGAGGTAAAGCATTGTTCAAGGTTGCTGTATATGGGCTGAAGAAATACCTCAACACGATCCTCCTCAAGCGCTTCGGATATTTCACGTTGGATAAGCTTCTTTTCTCTGTACTTGGTTATAAGCTGTTCGTCGGCAATGACTATTTCGCCGTCGGAATGCTTGTCCGATACATAGCCGAGAAAGCTCATAAGCTCTTCAAGGTCGGAAAAGTCACGGCCTCGGGGTACTATCACGGAAGTAAGATTTTTAAGCGGAATGTCCTTTTTGTTCAGTAAGGCGGTAGCCTGTTCCGCAAGCGCCGTAAGGTCTGTCCCCATATCGCATACAACCGTTATATCTGAGTCAACGTTACGGAAAACGTAAACGTCTATCTTTCTCGCAAGAACCTGAACAAGCTCCACCAGTATCTCGTCGGAACGTGAGCCGAGCTTTTCGTCGAGCACGTCGGAAAGACCTATTTTCATTACCGAAAAATCTGTCTTTCGGCTGAAAAGACGCCTGAGATATTCTCCGAGAGCGTATGAGTTGAAGCAGCCCAGCTTCCTGTCAAGGTTCGCTTCTGGGTTTTCCATAATTACGAAAAGTATGAGAATGCCTACTGCAGTAGCGAAACCCACCAACAGCAGGTCGTTGAACATAAACTGTATTCCCGCCGCCGCAAGCCAGATGCACATCCAGAGAATAACCGCAAAGCTTCTGCGCCTGCTTAGCTTTTTATTGAAAATACAAAGCAGGAGGATAGAAAGAATATAGAATACGGCGAAGCAGTACACCAGCATAACGGCAGGGCCGAAGGTGTAGGAGGTGTTGCCGTCGTAATGTATATTTATCGGCAGGGAAATTACGATAAGGCTCTGAACTCCCGCAATGGCGTACAGCAGTCCTGTGCGTTTTCGGTGAAGCTCCTCGGGGTATACGTCGGTAAGTACATAAACAAGAGCGAAGATAGCTTCCCACACAAGAGAAGTTATGTACAGCTTACATACTGCCTTAACCGCGAAAAGGGGCAGAAATTCCATATTTGAAATAAATACAAGGGAAAGTATATCAAGTAACAGGTTTATTATGGAAATATACATAGCCCTCATAAATACCTGCTCTGTGTACAGCTTCAGCGTCTTATGGGATTTATGGAAGATGAAGAGCATAAACAGTATTATCAAGCCATAGGTTTGTATCTGTATATTCATACTTGTTATGTTCCTTTCTTGTGTTTTTTCTTTATATAACTGAAATATAAGAGTATAAGGTCAGGTAATCTATTCTGCGTACTGTTCAATAAAAAGGGGCAGAAGTATTTCATAAATCTGTAGTGAAAGCTCGTAGGTTACAACCTTATCAATATAAAGCTCTGTGTAGTAAAGAGCGGTAAGCTTAACAGAACTGTCGTCAAGGAGAAAGTACTCTTCCATACCGTCCGTTTGTTCAGGCTGCTGTTTCTCCTGCTTCGGTATTTCTTCAAGCTCATCAATTCCCAGCTGACGTAAGCTGTCAATTATTTCGGGAGGAACAGGTATACCGTCATCAACCTCGTAAATGTTTCCTTCTGCGTCACGGCAGGAGCCTGTAACGAAGGCACCCTCGTCATTGTCTCTTACGCTGAAGTAAAAATTATGCTGTGCATAGCTGTCGCTTCTCGACAGGGTAAAGCCTGTCCACTGTGCCTTATTTACCATTCCGGGTCCGTCAAGTATATGAGCCTTACAGCCGAAAATGGAAAGGAATGCAGAAAAACACACTATAATCACTCCCATTCTTATTACAGCCTTCATATCAGATATTCACCCGCCTGTATATGTAGAATCCTGATTATTCATAGGTTAATTATAGCATAAAATATTATTTATGTCTATACTATATGTAAACAATATATAAACAATAATTATTCAGCATTTTGGAACAGTCCGTAACAGGCTTCCCTTGTTACGAACAATTGGTAAGCCGACACCCCGAAAGCCTTAATAAGAGGGCTTCGGGGTGATTAGCTGATATTCGGTTTTAACGCCGTGCCGCCTTACGCTTCTGTTTATCGGCGAACATTTTTTCGTCGGCGTCAAGAAGTATAACCGCGCTGTGCATAAGCTGTTCGGTAATAATCTGAACAACGAGAAGAAGCGCCATTATCACTGCCGCCGAAATCAGCGAGGATTTATACATATAGCGGTTCATAATATTTTTAAGCGGTTTCATATATGACCCCGAATAATTATATAAAAATGCACTTAAATAAGTATACTGATAGTGTAATCAACTGTTATACTGCACAATTATACCATAATTGACAGATTTTTTCAAGCCTTCGATAACAGGTTGGCACTTTTACGAGTGTTTTCCGTCTATTGAAGCCTTAAAGCCTGTCGAAAAAGTATCGCAGGCATATTGATTTATCGGGAATTATGTAATATAATATTCATAGTTATATCTCGGAGGAATTCTACTATGGCTGAAAAGGATAAAATGCATACGGGAGAGCTTTATCTTCCCGGTGATACCGAAATTCTGGAGAGACAGGCCGCCTGTCTCGAAAAGCTTTATGAATATAATTCGACCCGCCCTTCGGAGTTTCGGAAAAGGGAGGAGCTCCTTAAAGAAATGTTTGCCGAAATAGGGGAGGGTACCTATATTGAACAGCCCTTTCACGCCAATTTCGGCGGAGCGCATTGTCATTTCGGAAGATTTGTGTATGCGAATTTCAATCTTACCTTAGTGGACGATACACATATTTACGTGGGAGATAATACGATGTTCGGGCCTAATGTCGTTGTAGCTACGGCAGGACACCCTATTTCTCCCGAGCTTCGTAGAGAGCTTTACCAGTACAATATGCCCGTTCGCATAGGTAAGAACTGCTGGATAGGGGCGGGA
Organism: Ruminiclostridium sp.; assembly: GCA_045579625.1. Taxonomy (GTDB): domain Bacteria; phylum Bacillota; class Clostridia; order Oscillospirales; family Ruminococcaceae; genus Ruminiclostridium_E. The sequence goes on along the minus strand of JAZNMN010000014.1, from coordinate 54,222 downwards.
GTTATTATCGTCCCCGGGGTAACTATAGGCGATAATACCGTTATCGGTGCAGGAAGCGTAGTTACGAAGGATATTCCTTCGGGCGTCCTTGCCTTCGGAAATCCCTGCCGTGTACAGCGTGAGATAGGCGAAAGGGACAGGCAGTTCTATTTCAAGGACAGACGTATTCCCGAAGAACTCAGGGAAAAGTACGGTTTATAAGGATACTGCAGTAATATTAAAGCGAAAGGAAAAATTATGAAGGTTTTAAATCCTGTAAATATAAGAGCGTATAAGGCGGAGGGCTTTATCGGTAAATATCAGAAGCTTATAAGAGACGTTGTTATCCCTTATCAGTACAGCGTTCTCTGCGACAAGGCTCCCGATACGGAAAAAAGCCACGTTGTAAGTAATTTTATCAATGCGGCGAAGGCTATAAGAGGCGAGGATACAGGCGACGGCTTCTACGGAATGGTGTTTCAGGACAGCGACGCCGCAAAATGGATAGAAGCGGCGGCTTATTCCCTCTCGGTTATGCCCGATAAGGCTCTCGAGGACACGGTAGACGGCCTTATCGACATTATAGCCGACGCACAGGATACCGACGGCTATCTCAATACATATTTTACCGTAAAGGATAAGGAAAAGCGCTGGACAAATCTTCTCGAAGGCCACGAGCTTTACTGCTCGGGTCATTTTATGGAGGCAGCCTGTGCCTATTACGAGGCGACAGGAAAAAGAAAGCTTCTCGATGTAATGCTTAAAAATACAAGACATATCTACGACCATTTCATAGCCGAGGGTAACGAGGGTTTTCCGGGTCATCCCGAGGTTGAGCTGGCTCTTATGAAAATGTACAGGTGTACAGGCGAGGATATCTGCCTTAAGCTTGCCGAGCATTTCGTGAATGTACGCGGCTGTGATCCCTCCTTCTACAGAAGGGAAAAGGAACGTCGGAACTGGACGGTATGGGGAAATAATGCGGATAATAATGATTACCAGCAGAGCGGAAAGCCTGTCAGGGAACAGTCCGAAGCCACAGGCCACGCAGTCCGTGCAGTATATCTCTACACGGGCATGGCGGATCTTGCCTCGGAAACAGGGGACAGGGAGCTTTATAAGGCCTGCCGCCGCCTCTGGGAAAACATAACGAGGAAAAGAATGTATATTACGGGAGGTATAGGCTCGACGGTAGAGGGAGAAGCCTTTACTGTGGATTACGACCTTCCTTCCGATACGGCCTACGCAGAAACCTGCGCTTCCATAGGGCTTATGTTCTTTGCTTCGAGAATGCTCCTGAACGAGCTTGACGGCGAATATGCCGATATAATGGAAAGAGCCTTCTATAATACTGTTCTTGCAGGAATTCAGCTTGACGGAAAAAGGTTTTTCTACGTAAATCCTCTTGAAATACTTCCGGGAATATCCGCTTCCGCCTCTACCCACCGCCATACTCTTACACAGCGTCCGAAATGGTACGCCTGTGCCTGCTGTCCTCCGAATGCGGCAAGACTTATTTCCTCCTTCGGAAAATACGCCTACGGAGAAAGCTCCGATACTGCCTACTGCCACCTTTATGCCGCAGGAGAAGTGGAATTCGGAAACGGTATTAAGCTTCGCTGTGAAACGGAATATCCCTACGGCTTTACAGTAAGATATACTGTGATAAGGGGCGGAAAAATCTCGATAAGAATCCCCTCCTGGAGCAGTAAATTCAGCTTTAGCAGAAACGGCGAAGATCTTTCCGTTGTTCCTGTAAAGGGATATGCTACGGTTGACGCCGCCGACGGAGACGAGCTCGTACTTACTCTTGACGATACGCCCCGAATGAACTACGCTTCCGCAAGAGTTCCTGCTCTTACAGGCTTTACCGCAATTTCGAGAGGGCCTCTCGTATATTGCTTCGAAGGCGCCGATAATGAAGGAAATGTTGTTGACCTTTCTCTCGTAAGAAACGGAAGGCTCACGGTTTCGGAGTATGACGGAGAGCTTTTGGGAGGAACAGTTAAGCTTACCGCTGATGCGGTAAGACGTGAAACAACAGAAGCCCTCTATTCCTGTGAGCCACCTGCAGAAAAACCCTGCAGGGCTATCGGTATACCTTACTATACCTGGGGGAACAGGGGCGAAAATCCTATGAGAGTATGGATGACGGAAATAAAGAGCTGATTTTCTTCAAAAATATCAGAAAAATCCTTTTCAGCTATAGACATATCGACAAAAAAATGATATAATTGTTGAGTATAGACTAATCTTATTTGGATAAAAACGGACTATAGGTTCCGCAGAATATCAGAGGGAAGGAGCCGCGTTTCGGGCGGGTAAAACGGGATATGAAAAAGAGTACTATAAATACCGACGATATATCCAGCTATATTCTCGACAGTGAGTATACTGCAAATACTTATGTAATGAAGTGTTTTACTGTCTCAATAATTTTATATATATTCGCTTATATTCTCAACCTTCTCGATATATTTATCGTAGATAAGGGAATTATGACCGCAGGCGTTATAGGCTCCGCTGTTGTATACGCAATAGTCTTTATCATCACAAAGCTTATGTCGCTTTCGGATAAGAAGATGAAATTCTTCGTTATTTCGGGTATGATAATGACCTATACGATAATGGGCGTATGCGTTACATACCACGTAGTTCTTCTTTCGGTACTGCCGTTCTTATGCGCAATGCTGTACTGCTCAAAGAAGTTTATGAGGATTGTTTATGTAATCGAGGTTATATGTACCTTTATAGTGGTATACGGCGGTTATTACTTCGGTCTTTGCGACGCTAATATGACCCTTCTTACTACGGAAAGTCTCAGCGAGTATGTGTCAGACGGACAATTCTTACTTACTCAGGTCAACGAAAACCCGATGTTCAGTCTGTTTATGTTCTTCGTTCTTCCCCGATGCCTTATATATATTGCATTTATGGCTATATGCAGCAGTATATTCTCAATCCTCAGCGGAAGTATTGAACGTGCGAAGCTTGTCGCTGAGCTTCAGAGGGCCAAGGAGGAGGCCGAAAGCGCAAGCCATGCGAAATCACGCTTTCTTGCACGTATGTCTCACGAAATAAGAACTCCCATTAACGCCGTTATGGGTATGAACGAGATGATACTCCGTGAAACTACCGAGGACAATATCAGAACCTATGCAGGCGATGTTAAAGAATCCTCCGCTATGCTTCTCGGAATTATAAATGAAATTCTCGACTCCTCGAAGATTGAATCGGGAAAAATGGAGCTTGTGAACGTTGATTATAAAATAGCGAATCTTATAAGCGACCTTTATAATATGGCGAGCGTAAAGGCGAAGGATAAGAAGCTTGACCTTATTTTCGACATTTCTCCCGATATTCCCTGTAAGCTTAACGGTGATGATAAGCGAATAAAGCAGGTTATCCTCAACCTTCTTACTAACGGTATAAAGTATACCGAAAAGGGAAGCGTTACGCTTAAAATTACCTCTGCAACAAAGGATAATAAGGCATTCCTTTCCTGTGCGGTTATCGATACAGGTATCGGAATAAAGGAAGAGGATATCGGAAAGATATACGACGAGTTCCAGAGAATCGACCTTTCGAGAAACAGGAATATCGAGGGCACGGGCCTCGGAATGTCAATTGTACAGAGATTACTTAAGCTTATGAACAGTGAGCTTAAAATCAAGAGTACCTACGAAAAGGGAAGTGAATTTTCCTTCGAGATAGTGCAGGGTATAGTTGACTCCGCACCTATGGGCGACTTCCGTAAAAAGGATACGGAGGAGCTTAAAAAGAATATACGCTATATGTATACCGCTCCCGAGGCAAGGGTGCTGGTTGTTGACGATAACAGCCTCAACCGTATGGTTTTCGACGGCCTTATAAAGCATACACAGATTATTGTATCCGAGGCTGAAAGCGGAATGGAATGTCTTTCTATTCTGAGGGAACAGCAGTTCGATATTATCTTCCTCGACCATATGATGCCGGGTATGGACGGTATAGAGACCCTTAAGAGAATCCGCGAGGAAAATCTCAGCCCCGATACTCCGATAATTATGCTTACTGCCAACGCCTTCGAGGAGGATGTTGAAAATTATATGCAGCAGGGCTTTGACGGCTTCCTGGCTAAGCCGATAATACCCGACGAAATGGACAGGCTTATTCTCGAGCATCTTCCGAAGGAGCTTGTTACTATTTCCGAGGAAAAGTAATAAATAAGAAACGTCCGTTTATGGGGCAGTATACTGCACCTCGACGGACGTTTTTTATGTTTTTCAGAGCTTTTTACTTACCTCGGTGACTATGCCGACAATTCTGATTGAATCGACTTCCTTATCCTTAAGATGCTTAACGGGGTAGTAGGGGTTGAAGGAATGAAGCTCGATCCAGTTTTTACCGTACTTTATTTTCTTTACGAAGGCCTCCTCCTCTATCATAACTACCGCCACGCTTCCGTTTTCGACGCTGTCCTGTTTTTTTACGAGAATCCTGTCGCCGTCCTCGATTGTGGGCGCCATGCTGTCACCTTTCACGTTTATCCAGAGGTAATCGTCCTTTTCCGAAAGATTCTCTATATATGTAGGCAGGTAGCTTGTAATCTGACTGTCTGCGTAACAGCCGAAGCCTGCGCTGACGCTGTTGAATACGGGTACACGGCAGATATTATTATTAAGTATCTCCGAGCCATCGCCAAGTACCTCGCCGAGAAGATGCTCCGCCGAGGTTTCGAGTCCCTTAACGAGAACCTCGAGCTTTTTAAGGGGGACGCTGCTGATACTGCCTGTTTCATAACGCTGGAGCGTGGACTTACTGATACCTGTTCTGTCGGCGAGCTCCTGATAGGAGAGACCGAGTTCCTTTCTTCGTTCAGCTATCCGTAATGCGATATTATTCTTTTCCATATAATCTCTCCTTTACTTGTTTATGACTATATTGTATCACAAGTTTCCTAAAAATGCAACATATTTTTAAAAAATATTTTTTGTTGCATTTATGGGTTGACAAAGCAGGAAAAATATGATATTATATGTTTGTCCCAAAAATGCAACGAAATATTGGAAAGGAGAACGATTGTACAAGTGTAATAATTGCGGTGAAACAATGAAAAAGCCGAAGCAAAGGCTTTTCGGAAGGGAAACGGAAGGTTTTTTCTTCTGCGGCTGCTGCGGAAGCGAGGATATAACGGAGAGTAAGGAAAACTGCGGCCTTTGCGGCAGGGCTCTTTACCGAGGCGAAACCGCTTACGAAACAGAGAAAACGCTTATATGCGGAAAATGTATAACAACTGTAGAAATATGAAGTGACAAGAAAGGATATATAAATATGGATGTAAAGGAATTTTTATCACAGCACAAGCTTATCGACGACAGTATAAATGCAAAGCTCGAGGAAATAAAGGAGCTAAGAGCCCTCGCTACAAGGCTTTCCCCCTCTCTTACAGGGGAAAGTCATTCGAAGGGCACAATATCCGACAGGGTAGGGCGTACTGCCGCAAAGATAGCAGACCTTGAAAACGAGGTAAACGACGAAATCGACAGACTTGTTGAACTGAAAACGGAGATAAGGGCTATGGTCTCATCTCTCGGGGATGTACTTCTCAGAAATCTTCTTGAAAGACGGTATATCCTCGGTATGGGGTGGGAAAAAATAGCTGAGGATATGGGTTATACCCCGAGACATATTACAAGACTTCATAATCAGGCGATTGCACGGTTACAGCTTCTCTATTCCGACATAGCCTGATACATATACGCATTTTTGGGACGAATTCTTATATCGGTGCAATAATTTTAAAAGGCAATTTAACCGAAAATTAACCAAAAAATTCCGAATATTTCAAAAAAACTCTTGCAATATCTAAAAAAATGTAGTATAATAAATTTGATTTTGCGGCTTGAGTGTTATTTTTTTATCTTACTCTTCCGCCGCTTTACTAAGAACCATTAAGGAGTGGATATTTTGAGTAAATTCTTTTCACTTTGTACGACTGAAGTTACCGCCGTACAGGAAAGCACAGGTTATGACTGGAGCCTTATCTGGTCTACTGTTATAACCGGTCTGGTTGTTGTCTTTCTTATTCTTGCTATCCTGGTATTTCTTCTCTGGGGTATGGGTAAGATCTTCAAGGCTATCGATAACGCCGCAAAGAAAAAGGCTGCTGCCGCTGCCGAGACTGCCGTAAAGGCGGATGAACCCGTGCAGCAGGCCGAAGCTATCGAAGAGTATATCGAAGAAGAGGACGACGGTGAGCTTATTGCTGTTATTTCTGCCGCTATTGCCGCTTACGGCGAAGCCGAAGGTAAGCAGTACAAGATAACAAGCGTAAGAAAGCGTGATAAGGCTGCACGTTCTGCGTGGAGTGCGGCAGGTATCGCCGACAATACTCGCGGCTTCTGATTAAGCGGAAAGGAAAAAAATTATGATAGACGTATTTCTTAATACCTTACGGGACCTCTGGGAAACCTCTGCGTTCTGTAATATTACCTGGCAGCAGGGATTGATGCTCTTAATCTCCTTCTTCCTTATGTACCTTGCTATCGTTAAGCAGTACGAGCCTATGCTTATGCTTCCTATTGCTTTCGGTATGGCGCTTACAAATATCCCCGGCGCTGAACTGTATCATCCCGAATTCTTCCTTACGACGAACGTAGACTACGGTCAGGTTCTTCACGACGGCGGACTTCTCGATATACTGTATCTCGGCGTTAAGCTTCAGATATTCCCGCCCCTTATCTTCCTGGGTATCGGCTGTATGACTGACTTCGGTCCCCTTATTGCTAACCCGAAGAGCTTCTTCCTCGGTGCGGCCGCACAGGGCGGTATCTTCCTTACCTTCCTTGGTGCGTGTGCCCTTACCGCTACAGGAATTGTTGACTTTACACTTCCCCAGGCGGCTTCCATCGGTATCATAGGCGGTGCCGACGGTCCTACCGCAATTTATCTTACCTCGAAGCTTGCTCCCGAGCTCTTAGGCTCTATTGCCGTTGCGGCTTACTCGTATATGGCGCTTGTTCCTGTTATCCAGCCTCCGATTATGAGACTTCTTACAACAAAGAAGGAACGTTCCATAAAGATGGGTCAGCTTCGTCAGGTTTCCAAGAAGGAAAAGATTATTTTCCCTATCGCAGTAACTGTTATTGTTGCTTTTATCGTTCCTTCTGCGGCTCCTCTCGTAGGTATGCTTATGCTCGGTAACCTCTTTAAGGAAAGCGGCGTTGTTGAAAGACTTACAAAGACTGCTTCAAACGAGCTTATGAATATTGTTACAATTATGCTTGGTGTTACCGTTGGTGCTACTGCTACCGCCGCTAACTTCTTAAGCATCAAGACCATTCTTATCGTTGTTCTCGGTCTTATCGCCTTCAGCGTTGGTACATCCTGCGGTCTCTTACTCGGTAAGCTTATGTGTAAGCTTTCGGGTAACACTCTTAACCCCCTTATCGGTTCTGCAGGTGTATCCGCAGTTCCTATGGCTGCCCGTGTATCCCAGAAGGTTGGTCAGGAAGAAAATCCCTCCAACTTCCTTCTTATGCACGCTATGGGCCCGAACGTTGCGGGTGTTATCGGTTCTGCCGTTGCGGCAGGTGTACTCCTCGCCATTTTCGGTTAAAGAAAGTAAAGTGCTGTTTCTCTTGAAACAGCACTTTTTTATTTACTATTGCATTTTTACGATAAATGTGGTAAAATAATACTGTTATATTGTTTATGAAAGGAACAAGCTTATGTTTATAAAGGAAAATTTTTTAAAGCGTTTCAATGAAATTCTTGCTGACGAGTACGGCGTTTCCGCTAAGGAAGCCTCCGCTCCTCAGATTCACGACGCGGTTTCGAAGGCAGTAATGCAGGATATTTCGGGAAACTGGGCAAAGAGCAAGAAGGCTCACCTTGAAGCTCGCCGTGCCTGCTACTTCTCAATGGAATTCTTACAGGGCAGAGCTATCTACAACAACCTTTTATGTCTCGGTATCGAGGAGGAGGTTGAAAAGGCGCTTGCTGAGGTTGGCGTAAATCTTGCTGATTTAGAGGAAATCGAGGATGCGGCTCTCGGTAACGGCGGTCTCGGACGTCTTGCGGCTTGCTTCCTTGACAGTGCGGCGACGCTTAACCTTCCCCTTGACGGTTACGGAATCCGCTATAAGTACGGTCTTTTCAAGCAGTCCATCAAGGACGGCTTCCAGTGTGAGGAGGCCGACAACTGGACTAAGTTCGGCGACCCCTGGAGTAAGCGTATAAGCGGCGACGCTGTTACCGTTACCTACGGCGACGGCGCAGTTACTGCAGTACCCTACGATATGCCTATTGTAGCCTACGGAACAGATAATATCGGTACTCTCCGCTTATGGCAGGCTGAACCTATCAACGAATTTGACTTCAATCTGTTTAATGCACAGAAATACGAGGAGGCTTGTCTCGAACAGAGAAAGGCTGAGGATATTTCCCGTGTGCTTTATCCTAACGACGATACAAGAGACGGTAAAATCTTAAGACTTAAGCAGGAATATTTCTTCTCCTCCGCTTCCGTTCAGGACATCGTTAAGAAGTATAAGGCACAGGGCGGCGACATCAGAAAGCTCTACGAAAAGGTAACTATCCAGCTTAACGATACCCACCCCGTAATTTCCGTTCCCGAGCTTATAAGAATTCTCGTGGACGAGGAAAAGCTTGATTTCTTCGAGGCTCTTGAAATTGCGAAGAAGACCTTTAACTATACCAACCACACCATTATGGCCGAGGCTCTCGAAAAGTGGAGCGTTGATATCGTTATGGAGGTTGTTCCGAGAATATACGCTGTTATTCTCCAGATTAACGAAGCCTTTATCGGCGAGCTCTATAAGGCAGGAAAGCTCCAGTCCGAAATCTGGGATATGAAGATTGTGGCAGGAGATCTTATCCATATGGCTCGTATGGCTATCTACTGCTCTACCTATGTAAACGGTGTTGCGGAAATCCATACCGAGATTTTAAAGAACGACGCTCTTAAGGAATGGTACGACCTTTATCCCGAAAAGTTCCAGAATAAGACTAACGGTATTACACCCCGCCGTTGGCTTGCTCTTTGTAATAAGGAGCTTTCCGCGCTCATCACAGAGCTTAACAAGGGCGACGAATGGAAGACCGACCTTGACCAGCTTCAGAAGCTCAAGTGGTTTGCTGACAACAAGAACGAGTTAAAGCGCTTTATGGATATCAAGAAAACCAAGAAGCTTCAGCTTGCTGAATACATCAAGGCTAACGAGGGTATAGAAATCAATCCCGACAGCATTTTCGACATTCAGATCAAGCGTCTCCACGAGTACAAGAGACAGCTTCTCAATGCCTTCGGTATTCTCTATATCTATTTCGGAATAAAGGACGGCTCTATAAAGAATTTCCATCCTATGACCTTTATTTTCGGAGCTAAGTCCGCTCCCGGCTACAGAAGAGCAAAGGGTATCATCAAGTATATCAACGAAATCGGTAAGCTCGTGAACAGCGACCCCGACACGAAGGATTTACTGAAGGTAGTTTTCGTTCAGAACTACCGTGTTTCCTACGCTGAAAAGCTTGTTACTGCGGCTGATGTTTCCGAACAGATTTCTACCGCAGGAACAGAGGCGAGCGGTACAGGCAATATGAAGCTTATGCTTAACGGTGCTGTAACTCTCGGTACTCTCGACGGCGCTAACGTTGAAATCGTACAGGAGGCAGGCAAGGAGAACAACTATATCTTCGGCGCTACAGTAGAAGAGCTCGAGGAGATTATGAAGATTTACGACCCCCGCTTCCTTGTGGAAAAGAACGAGAAAATCGGCAGGGTAGTGCGTACCCTTATCGACGGTACTGTAAGCGACGGCGGCACAGGCGTATTCAGAGAGCTTTACTTCTCTCTTATGGACGGCGCAAGCTGGCACAGAGCCGACAATTACCACCTTATCGGCGACCTGGAAAGCTACGTTGAGGCTAAGCTTAGACTCAACAAGGACTATAGCGACAGCTATGCCTTCGCTAAGAAGTGCTGGATGAATATGGCTTGCTCGGGCAAGTTCAGCTCCGATAGAACAATTTCCGATTACGCAAAGGAAATCTGGAAGATTGAGCCTGTTAAGCTTTAATTAAAAGAATAGCGGCGTCGTTTCGTTAACGGCGCCGTTTTTTGCAGTACTGCAGTAATAATCTATTGATTTAATTATTGACTTTATTATGTAAAAGGTGTATTATTATCTAAGAAATGTTTTCGGAAAGTATGTGCTTACGGAGGTTGAAGCGATATGGATATTATTATTGTGGGCTGTGGTAAGGTAGGACAGGAGCTTGCCGAACAGCTTAATGATGAAGGGAATAACATAACTGTAATTGATATAATTCCCGCTAATGTAAATTATACGGCTTCGAGGCTTGACGTTCTTGGCGTAATTGGAAACGGCGCTACCCATAAGGTTCAGCAGGAGGCAGGCATAAAGCACGCCGACCTTCTTATAGCGGTAACAGGCTCCGATGAGCTTAATCTTCTGTGCTGTCTTGTTGCGAAAAAGGTAGGTAACTGCCAGACGATAGCGAGGGTAAGAAGCCCCGAGTATTACGAGGACGCTCCCTATTTAAAGGAGGAGCTTGGCCTCGCTATGGTTATAAATCCCGAGAAGGCGGCTGCTGCCGAAATAGCGAGAGTACTCCGCTTCCCCTCGGCTATAAAGATTGATACCTTCGCTAAGGGAAAGGGAGAGCTCGTAAAGTTCAGGCTTCCCGAAGGAAGTCCCCTTGCGGATTGCGCAGTAAAGGATATTACCGCAAAGTTCCATTGCGATGTGCTTGTATGTACGATTGAGCGTGAGGACGAAGCGTATATCGCCAAGGGTGATTTTATTTTCAAGGAAAAGGATTTAATTTCCTTTATAGCTTCGCCGAAAAATGTAAATGCATTCCTTAAAAAGATAAACTATAAGATGAATTCTGTAAAGGACGCTATGATAGTAGGCGGCGGAGAGGTTACGGAGTACCTCTGTGATAAGCTTTTACATTCGGGCATAAAGGTAAAGGTAATCGAAAAGGATACTAAACGCTGTGAAGAGCTTTCAGCAATCCTCGACAGCGATGTTACCATAATCAACGGCGACGCCGCTGACCAGGAGATACTTCTCGAGGAGGGGCTCGTTAATGCGGAGGCCTTTGTCGCTCTTACGAATCTTGATGAAGAAAACATACTTCTCTCCCTTTTCGCCAAGAGTACAAGTAATGCGAAGCTGGTTACGAAGATAAACCGTATCGACTTCGGTAGTGTAATTAAGCATCTCGATCTTGATTCGATAATTTATCCTAAAAATATTACTGCCGATTCAATAGTACGTTATGTAAGAGCTATGAAGAATACGATAGGCAGTAACGTAGAAACCCTTTACAATATAGTTAAGGGAAAAATCGAAGCGGCGGAATTCATAGTTAAAGAGGGAAGTCCGATTATAGGAATTCCTCTCTGTGAGCTTAAGTTCAACGCCAACGTACTTATCGCCATTATCGTAAGAGACAGGAAGGTAATTATCCCGAGAGGCCAGGATAAGATCCAGGCAGGGGACGCGGTAGTTATCGTTTCCGACCATCTCGCCCTCCACGATATCACGGATATTCTCAGGAAGTAAGAGGTGCTGTGGTATGAATTATAGAATGGTTATCAACGTTCTCGGCTGGATACTTATTTTCGAGGCGTTGTTTATGGTTGTTCCTGTTATAACAGCGATTGTGTACGGCGAAAGCGCCTTCTGGGCCTTTCTTGCCGTTGCGGCCTTCTGCCTTGTGGCAGGAAAGCTTATAACTCATAAAAAGCCCGAGAATAAAGTGCTGTATTCGAGAGAGGGCTTTGTTATAGTGTCGCTGAGCTGGATTTTACTGAGCTTTTTCGGCGCTCTTCCCTATGTAATAAGCGGAGCGATTCCGAGCTTTACCGACGCACTCTTCGAGTCGGTTTCGGGCTTTACCACTACGGGAGCCAGTATACTTTCCGATGTTGAGTCGCTTCCTCGTTCCGTGCTTATGTGGAGAAGCTTTTCCCACTGGGTGGGCGGTATGGGAGTTCTCGTATTCATTATGGCTTTTCTCCCTCTTTCGGGCGGACAGAATATGCATATAATGAAGGCTGAGAGTGCAGGTCCTTCGGTAGGAAAGCTTGTGCCGAGAGTCAAGACTACTGCATTACTTCTCTATACGATTTATTTCGTCCTTACGGTAGTACAGTTCATTGTGCTTATTATTGCGGGAATGACTGTATTTGACGCTCTTAATACTGCCTTCGCAACGGCAGGTACAGGCGGCTTCGGAATAATGAACACAAGTATGGGCGGTTATCCCATGCATATTCAGATAATCGTCACGGTATTTATGGTACTTTTCTCGATAAATTTCAACTGCTATTTCTTCCTGCTTAAGGGTAAGCTCAGAAACGCCTTCAATACCGAATTAAGGGTATTTCTGATTATTTTTGCTGTTTCCTCCGCTCTTATTGCGATAAATATAAGCGGTATGTACAGCACTGTGGGCGAAGCGGTAAATCATGCGACGTTTACTGTAGCTACGATAATGTCAACAACAGGTTTTTCCACTACGGACTTCAATCTCTGGCCCGAGCTTTCAAGAGTAATTATCGCTATTCTTATGTTTGTTGGTGCCTGTGCAGGAAGCACCTGCGGCGGTATAAAGCTTTCAAGATTCATAATTCTTTTCAAGGGTCTTAAGAAGGAGCTTCAGCTCATGATTCACCCTAAACAGATAAAGAAGATAAAGATTGATTCACGAGAGCTTGAACACAGCACTATCCGTTCGGTAAATGTGTATATAGTTTGTTATGTTGTGGTGTTTGCGGTTTCGCTTCTTCTTATATCCTTCGACAATCACGATCTTATTACGAATTTTACTGCAGTTTCAGCTACTATGAACAGTATCGGTCCCGGTCTCGGACTTGTAGGACCTACCGAGAACTTCGGATTTTTCTCCGATTCTGCTAAGCTTGTGCTTATTTTTGATATGCTGGCAGGCAGACTTGAATTATTCCCGATGCTTCTTTTATTTACTCCGGGAACCTGGAAAAAATAAGGCGTAGCGCCTGCTTTCGTTTCAATAATACAACAAAAATCCCGCTGTCGTTAAGACAGCGGGATTTAAGCTTATATTTTCTGTAAAATCAGTTCTTAAGACTCTGTAAGGGCGCAGGAATATGTCCGCCTCTTGAAATAAACTTAGCAGGGCTGAACTTATTTATCGACATTACAGGGCCGCTTCCGAAGAGGCCGCCGAATTCGAGAACCTCGCCCTCCTTCTTACCGATGGCGGGAACTACTCTTACTGCCGTAGTCTTGCTGTTTACCATACCGATAGCCGCTTCATCGGCAATAATAGCGGAAAGGATATCGGCAGGAGTATCTCCGGGAACTACGAACATATCGAGACCTACCGAGCAAACTGCTGTCATAGCTTCAAGCTTTTCAAGACAGAGAGCGCCTCTGTTTACTGCGTCAATCATACCTGCGTCCTCGGAAACGGGGATAAATGCGCCCGAAAGACCGCCGACACGGGAGGACGCCATTACGCCGCCCTTCTTTACTGCGTCGTTGAGAAGTGCGAGGGTAGCGGTTGTACCGTAAGCGCCGCAGCTTTCAAGTCCGATTTCTTCAAGAATATGTGCTACGCTGTCGCCTACTGCAGGAGTAGGAGCGAGGGAAAGGTCAACGATACCGAAGGGAACGCCGAGAGCCTTACTTGCCTCAGTACCTACGAGCTGACCCATTCTTGTGATTTTGAATGCGGTCTTTTTGATAACGTCAGCGATTTCGTTAATGGAAGCGTCGGGCATTTTCGCAACGGCAGAGCGTACAACGCCGGGGCCGCTTACGCCTACGTTTATTACGCAGTCAGGCTCACCGATTCCGTGGAATGCGCCTGCCATAAAGGGGTTATCCTCTACCGCGTTACAGAAAACAACGATTTTCGCCGCGCCGAAGCAGAAATTATCTGCTGTCTTTTCGCTTGCTTCCTTGATAATCTTACCCATTAAGGCTACTGCGTCCATATTTATACCTGCTCTTGTGGAGCCTACGTTTACGGAGGAGCATACCTTGGTTGTTTCGGAAAGAGCCTGGGGGATAGAGTTTATGAGCTCTAAATCTCCTGCCGAGAAGCCCTTATGTACGAGAGCGGAATAGCCGCCTACATAGTTTACGCCTGTTTCATTTGCGACCTTTTCGAGGGTATGTGCGAACTTTACGGGATTTCCCTTTGTTGCCGCCGCAATCATAGCGATAGGTGTTACGGAAAGACGCTTATTTATAATCGGAATACCGTAACGCTTTTCAATTTCTTCGCCTGTCCTTACGTGGTTGCAGGCACAGCGCATCATCTTATCGTATACCTTTGTACAGGCCTTGTCGATATCGCTGTCGATACAGTCGAGGAGGCTTATACCCATAGTTATTGTACGGATATCGAGGTTTTCCTCCTGTATCATCTTTATGGTTTCGAGAATATCATTTGAATTTATCATTATTAAGCGTTCCTCCGATTATATTCTGTGCATGGAGTTGAAGATATCTTCATGCATAACGTGAATCTGGAGACCCATATCGTTTCCGCACTTCTTGAGGGAATCCGCTAAAATGCTGTAATCCTTGTTACAATTCGAAATATCGATAAGCATAGTCATAGCGAATAAATCCTGCATAATTGTCTGGGAAACGTCCATAACGTTTGCGTTATACTCCGCACAAATCGAACAGACCTTTGCGAGAATACCCACTGTGTCCTTACCTATAACTGCTACTACTGCCTTCATTTTTAAATGCAGCTCCTTTCCTTCCGAAAAACTCTTATTTTCTGTGCAGTAAGGCTGTATTACGCCCCCTGCGTATATATACAAGTGATATTATACTATATTTTTTAAGAAAAGTAAATATTTTAATAGACAAATTTTAAAATTTATGGTAAAATATATTCTGTACAGTTGTACATTCTGAAAGGAGAGACATCTGATGCTGCCTTTTGATTTGCATACTCATACCGCTTTTTCCTTTGACGGAGAGGCGGCTGCCGAGGATATGGTCTTCCGAGCCTATGAGCTTGGGACAGGTTACTATGCCGTTACCGACCACCTTGAAATAAACCAGTACTATATGGACGAATTCCGTTATCCCGAAACCCTTAGGGAGTCGGCGACCGTCATAGGTCGGCTTATCGGGGAGTATAGCGGAAAAATGGAAATAGTACGCGGAATCGAGCTTGGACAGCCCGTTCACGATATAACCCTTGCCGAAAAAATACTGGCGGAAGAGAAATATGAGTACGTTATCGGCTCCTGCCATATGGTGAGAGGCTATGACGACTTCTATTTTCTCGATTATGACGAAAACGACCCCGTTAAGCTTTTGGATATATATTTCGATGAGCTTCTTGAAACGGCGGAATGGGGTAATTTTGATACCTTAGCCCATATTACCTATCCTTTAAGATATATTGTGGGTGATAAGGGGAAAAATATAGATATGAGCCGTTATAAAACTATTATCGATAAGATTTTTACTGTTCTGATAAGGAATGATACTGCCCTCGAGATAAATACCTCGGGACTTCGTCAGAAAATCGGCGAAACTCTCCCGAACGGTGAGCTTTTATATCAGTACTACCGTCTCGGCGGACGGCTTATAACGATAGGCTCCGACGCCCATAAGCCCGAGGATATCGGCAAAGGTATAGCCGAAGGGATAGCTCTTGCGAAAAGCGTAGGCTTTACCGAGGTTTCCGCCTTTAAAAACAGAACTCCCATTATGATAAAAATATAAATTCAGAAAGGAATTATTCTATGAAAACTTTAGTTGACCTTTTAAGAGAAAACGCCCGTCTTACCAATAACGATCTTGCGGTTATGCTGGGTAAAACCCCCGAGGAAATCGAAAAAGAGATAACACAGCTCGAAAACGACGGACTTATCATCGGTTATTCCGCTATTATAAACGAGGAGCAGTACAACAAGAACTGTGTTACCGCCTTTATAGAGCTTAAGGTTTCGCCTCAGGCAGAATGCGGCTACGATGATATTGCGGTTATGCTTTCCCAGTATAAGGAGGTTGACAGCGTTTATCTTATGAGCGGCTCCTTCGACCTTTCGGTTACTATAAAGGGCACAAATCTCCGTGAGGTAGCGCTTTTCGTATCTGACAGGCTTGCTCCCATCGAAGGCGTACTGTCTACAACAACCCACTTTATTCTTCGCCGCTATAAGGAAAAGGGCGTAGAATTTGTCCACGAAGAAAATGATGAAAGGAGCCTTGTATCTCCGTGATAAACTATGATGATATTCTTTCCGAAAAGGTTTGTAACATAAAATTTTCGGGAATAAGAAAATTTTTTGATATAGCCGCTTCGGTTAAGGACGTAATAAGCCTTTCCGTAGGCGAGCCCGATTTTAAGACTCCCTTTGCAATAAGAAAAGAGGCTATAAGAACTCTCGAAAAGGGAAGAACCACATATACCTCCAACGCAGGACTTGAAAGCCTTCGTGAGGCAATTTCCGATTATCTCGATTTAACTATCCGTACGAAATACGACCCTAAGCACGAAATTATTATTACAGTAGGCGGCTCCGAAGCTATTGACGCGGCTTTCAGGGCAATACTGAACCCCGGGGACGAGGTGCTTGTGCCCGAGCCGAGCTTTGTATGCTACGGGCCTCTGGTAGAAATGGCTGACGGCGTTTCCGTTCCGATTGAAACGAAGGCTGAGAATAATTTTAAGCTTACTGCTGAACAGGTGCTCGAAAAGCTTACTCCTAAGACTAAGGCTCTCGTCCTTCCTTTCCCGAATAACCCTACGGGTGCAGTAATGCGCCGTTCTGACCTTGAAAAAATAGCGGAGGTTATCCGTGACAAGAACATAATCGTTATTTCCGACGAAATCTACTCCGAGCTTACCTACGGCGAGGAAAAGCACGTTTCCATTGCCGAAATCGAGGGTATGAAGGAAAGAACTATCGTAATAAACGGCTTTTCTAAGGCCTTCGCTATGACAGGCTGGCGTCTCGGCTATGCGGCAGGACCTGAGCCTATCATAACCCAGATGCTTAAAATCCACCAGTACGGTATAATGTGTTCGCCTACCGTGAGCCAGTATGCCGCTGTAACAGCTATGCGTGACTGCCGTGAGGATGTTGAGTATATGGTAAGCGAATACGATATGAGAAGAAGGCTTATTGTGAACGGCTTTAACGAAATGGGGCTTACCTGCTTCGAGCCCGAGGGTGCTTTCTATGTATTCCCCTGTATTAAATCAACAGGCCTCACTTCACAGGAATTCTGCCAGCGTCTTATCTTCGAAAAGAAGGTAGCGGTAGTTCCCGGCGACGCCTTCGGAGACTGCGGCGAGGGCTATATCCGAGTAAGCTATGCCTACTCTATAAATCATATTATGCTTGCGCTTAAGCGTATAAAGGAATTTCTTGATGAGCTTAAAAGTTAAGGCCTACGCTAAGGTAAATCTGTGGCTTGATATTACAGGACGGCTTGATAACGGCTATCATACCCTTAATACAGTTATGCGCAGGATTGACCTTTACGATAATATAAGCCTCGAGCTTGGCGGAGAGGGGATAGGGATAACCTGCGACAACCCCGCTATTCCCTGTAACGAAAAAAACATTGTCTACAGGGCGGCGGAAGCCTTTTACAATGAAACAGGGCTTTCTCCCTCCCTTAAAGTTCACATAGAAAAGCATATTCCCGCAGAGGGCGGTCTCGGCGGCTCAAGTGCTGACGGAGCGGCAATTCTCACAGCCCTTAATTCCATTTACGGAAGTCCTGTTACTGAAAAGAGACTTCTTGAAATAGGTAAGACTCTCGGCGCTGACGTTCCCTTCTGTATGAAGGGCGGAACGGCAGTATGCAGGGGTATAGGAGAGATAATGACTCCAATCGAAATGGGGGATATGTATCTTCTTATTGTTAAGCCTGACTTTTCCTGTAATACAGGAGAAGGCTTCAGAGCCTACGATAATTCTCCGATTGAGGAAAAAGGCGGATTTGATGACTTCTGTAAAGGGTTGAACGCTTCTTGCTCATTATGGGGCGGTAATATGTATAACATATTTGAAAGGCTGTATAACGATTCCCGTATAGAGGAAATAAAGCATAGTCTTATCGGAAGCGGTGCCTGCGGCGCAGTTATGTCGGGAAGCGGAAGCTGTGTTTTCGGGGTTTATGATACTGCCGAAAAGGCGGAGAGGGCTTCGGAAAAGCTCGGTTACTCCTGCCAATTTGTTGTAAAAGCGCTGTAAAAGGGTATCGGGTATTGCATTTTTCATTAAAATGGTGTATAATTGTTTGTATCAGATATGAAGGAGGCATAGATATGCTAATTGTTCATAATCATCTCGGCGGAATCCGCTATACAAAATCCTTTTTTACTTCTCTTATCGGTAGTACGGTAAAGAACTGCTTCGGCGTATCCGCTATGAATGCGTCAAGCCCCGTTCAGCTTATTGCCGAAAAAATTCCGTTAATAAGAGATACCTTCGGTATAAATAAGGGTGTTAAGGTTAAGGTTATCAACGGACGCGTATATATGAGCTTTCATATTTCGGTAATGTACGGCGTAAACGCTTCCGCAGTAGTCGCAAGCATCAAGAATAAGCTTACCTACGCTATCGAGGAGCAGACTAATTTAAGAGCGGAACGCATCGATGTCTATATAGACGGACTTACGAAGGTCTGATTAACGTTTTTTCCGGCAGCAGGCCGTAATATAACAATAAAGAACTAAAGGAAGTGTCGATTTGGAAATAAGCGGTAAGCTCCTGAGAGACGGTATTATTTCAGGTGCCAATAATATTATAAATAACAGGAATTCGGTTGACGAGCTTAACGTATTCCCCGTTCCTGACGGAGATACGGGTACAAATATGTCAATGACGGTGAAGAATGCTCTTCCCGAGCTTTATAAGATGGGGGATGACGTAACGGTTTCTACCGTTTCCTCGGCAGTAGCTTCGGCTATGCTTCGCGGTGCGAGAGGTAACTCTGGCGTTATTCTTTCCCTTCTTTTCCGTGGCTTATCTAAAGGTCTGGCAGGTAAAACTACTGCCGACGGAAAGGATTTCGCCGAAGCTCTCAACAAGGGTGTTGCCGCCGCATATAAATCTGTTATGAAGCCTACCGAGGGTACTGTTCTTACAGTATCGAGAGAAGCGGCTGAGGCGGCAGCAAAGAAAGCCGAGGAGGACAGCGATATAATCGCCGTATTCCGTGCGCTTCTCGAAGAGGGAGAGGCATCCCTTCAGCGTACTCCCGACCTTCTTCCCGCTTTAAAGAAGGCAGGAGTTGTAGACGCAGGCGGTATGGGCTTCCTGAAAATTTTCGAGGGTATCTTCTCTGTGTTCAACGGCGACGGTATCATTGAAAATGCGGAAAGCATCGAGGCTAAGAAGGATATAGCCGTTGTAAGCAGTAATGCCGCAGGCACATACGAAACAGAAATCGAATTTACCTATTGCACAGAATATATCGTTAATAAGAGAGAGGATGCCGACGACGCTACAAAGCTTCGTGCATATCTCGAAAGCATAGGCGACAGCGTTGTTGTTGTTGACGACGATAGCATTATAAAGGTTCACGTTCATACCGAACACCCGGGAAAGGCTATCGAAAAGGGTATAACCTTCGGTCCTCTTACAAGTATGAAGATTGAAAATATGAAGGAACAGCACCAGAATCAGGTTATCAAGGCTGAAAACGAAGCTATGAGTAAGCTTCCTCCCGTAAAGCCCGAAAAGGAAGTGGGCTTTGTTGCGGTAGCTAACGGCGCAGGACTTGAAGCCCTCTTTACCGATCTGGGCGTTGACAGCATCGTAAGAGGCGGCCAGACCTCTAACCCTTCTACCGAGGATATATTAGAGGCGGTTATGGCTACTCCTGCACATAACGTTTTCGTACTCCCGAATAATAAGAATATAATTATGGCGGCTGAACAGGCTGTTAAGCTTGCTGACAGAAACGTTATCGTTTTACAGTCCCGTTCTATCCCTCAGGGTATTACAGCTATGCTTTCCTACGACCCGAACGCTTCCGTTTCGGATAACAGCGTTGCTATGACTGCGGCTCTCGACAACGTAGGTACAGGTCTCGTTACCTTCGCAGTCCGTGACAGTGAGGTAGACGACAAGAAGATAAAGCAGGGCGATATCCTCGGTATGGAAAACGGAAAGCTCAACGTAGTAGATAAGGATCTTACTAAGGTTCTCTATAAGGTTACAAAGCATCTCACAACAGGCAGTACCTCATATATTACCGTTATGTACGGTGCGGATGTTACCGACGAGGACGCCGAGAAGGCAGTAGGCTATCTCAGAACAAAGCTTTCCGATGATATTGAAATTTCCCTTATTAACGGCGGTCAGCCCGTATATTACTATATAGTATCCGTAGAATAAAAATGAGGCTCAGCGGCAGTTTATTGTCTCTGAGCCTTTTTACTGAAAGAGGTGAGAAAAATCAACGAAAAGGATAGTATTACATATCTTAAGGGTGTGGGAGAAAAAAGGGCATTATCCCTTAATAAGCTCGGAATTTATACGGTAGGGGATATTCTCCGCTTTTTTCCGAGGGATTATGTTGATTTTTCCGAGCCTGTTGACATAAGCGAGCTCGTACCCGAAGAAACTGCCGTTTTTACAGGGCTTGTGGTTAAAAAGCTCCGCCCCTATATTACCCGTAAACTTTCGATTTTCAAGCTTGTTGTTTCGGATAATACCGATACGCTCCTTATTACAATTTATAACAGCAAATTCGTATTTGACAGTCTTGAAGAAGGTAAGGAATACATTTTCTACGGAAAGATAAAGGGCTCTGTTCTCGCTAAGGAGTGTCAGTCTCCATTATTTATAAAAGCTGATGAAAAGAATGTACTTACTCCGAAATATCATCTTACCGAGGGTATAAGCTCGGGCATTCTTACTAACTGCATTAAAAATGCGCTTGCTTCCTGTGTTGCCGAAGATATGCTTCCTGTTTATATAAGGGAAAAATACTGTCTTACCGAGTATAATAAGGCTCTCCGTGCAGTACATTTCCCCGAAAGCCGCGATGAGCTTATAGACGCAAGAAGGCGCTTCGCCTTTGAGGAAATGCTGGTGCTACAGCTCGGTATGAAAATGATGAAAAGGAAAACTAAGTCGATAACGCCTGTTGTTATGGAGCCTCGGGATATGTCTGACTTTTTCGGCTCCCTCTCATTTTCCCCTACAGGGGCACAGCTCAGAAGTATAGACGAATGCTTTTCCGATATGAATAGCGGAAGCCCTATGAACAGGCTTTTACAGGGCGACGTAGGTAGCGGAAAGACCCTTGTTGCGGCGGCACTTTGCTGTTATGCGGCGAAGAATGGCTACCAGTCTGCGCTTATGGCGCCTACTGAAATTCTCGCCCGCCAGCATTATTTTACCCTCGAAAAGCTGCTTTCGCCTCTCGGAATTTCCGTTGCGCTTCTTACGGGCAGTACAGTCAAGAAGCCCGTGTATACTGCAATAGAAAACGGGGCGGCTCAGGTAATAGTCGGAACTCACGCCATTATTCAGGAGGGCGTTAATTTCCGAAATCTCGGGCTTGTTATTACCGATGAACAGCACCGCTTCGGCGTAGGTCAGCGTACGCTCCTTTCAAATAAGGGTAAGGCTCCCCATACTCTTGTTATGTCGGCTACGCCTATTCCGAGAACGCTTGCTTTCGTTATTTACGGCGATCTTGAGGTATCGGTGCTTGATGAAATGCCGAAGGGAAGGGTACCGATAAAGACCTACGGCGTAGATTCGGGCTTCAGGGAGCGAATCTATAAATTTATCCGTAAGCATATCGAAATGGGATTAAAGGCATATATCGTCTGTCCTCTTGTAGAGGAAAGCGAGGCGATAGCGGATAAATCCTCAGCCGTAAAATACTATGAAAAGCTCAAAAATAGCTATTTTTCCGATATCCCGATAGGACTCCTTCACGGAAAAATGAAGCAACAGCAGAAGGATAAGGCTATGGCAGATTTCAAGTCGGGGGAAACAAAGCTTCTCGTTTCAACTACCGTTATAGAAGTAGGTGTTGACGTTCCCGACGCAGTAATAATGGTAATCGAGGACGCAGAACGCTTCGGCCTTTCCCAGCTTCATCAGCTCAGGGGAAGGGTAGGAAGAGGCTCGGAGCAGTCCTATTGTATCCTTATAACCGATAGCAAAACCGAGTATACAAAAGCCCGTATAGATACAATGACAAGGACAACGGACGGCTTCGAGATAGCTAACGAGGACCTGAAGCTAAGAGGACCGGGAAGCTTTTTCGGCGCGAGACAGCACGGCCTTCCCGAGCTTAAGGTTGCGGATATTTCTTCGGACGTTTCTCTTATCCGTGAAACGGGAGCTCTTGCCGAGGAAATCATTAAAAATGACCCGAAGCTTTCTTCGTCGGAAAACAGCGGCCTTAAGGCTCTTACTGAAAGGCTTTTCAGTATACAGGATGTGTACGGAATAAACTGATTTAATTGTAAAAATATATTTTATTTGTAAAATTCTATTATTGTATTGACAGGGCTTTATAAGGCTGATACAATAAAAACAAAGTATATTCCCAAGGAGGAACAAGATATGAAAAATATATTTGCCGTATTAAGAAAAAATACGCTTTTAATGAACATTACCGCTGTACTTGCGGCTGTTATCGCCTCTCTCCTTTTACCCCAGCTTTTCCACGCTCTCGGTATCCTATCTGGGATAGGCTCTTCTGCGGGCGAGATGTTCCTGCCTATGCATATTCCTGTTTTAATCGCAGGCTTTTGCTTCGGCCCTGCCGTTGGTACTGCGGCAGGAATTTTAAGCCCCCTCGTGAGCTTTATGATTTCGGGAATGCCCGGTGCGGCAGTACTTCCCTTTATAGTTATCGAGCTTACCGTTTACGGACTTCTCTCGGGACTTCTTTCAAAGGTTAAGCTTAACAGCTTCCTGAAGCTCCTTATTGTTCAGGCGGCAGGACGTATTGCGAGATTGGCTTCTGTTGCGATTGCAATTTCCTTCTTCGGAAATACTGCCTTTACCTACGGAACAATGGCTTTATTTATAACCACAGGCGTTTTCGGCGTACTTATCCAGTGGCTTATAATTCCTATGGTTGTGGGCTATATCGGAGGAACTGAGAAAAGCAATGAGTGATATATCAAGAGCGAAAAAATTCTTTGAAACAGGAAAATATACCTGCGTCCTTTGTAAGGATGAACAGCTTTATTTAAGCGAGAAAAAGGGGATTGCTCCCGTTCTTGACCTTATTGAGTCGGGGACCTCTCTTGAGGGGTTTTCTGCGGCGGATAAAATAATCGGAAGGGCGGCGGCCTTGCTTTTTATTCTCGGCGGTGCAGTATCCGTCTACGGCGAGGTAATGAGCAAGGGAGCGGCGGAGCTTTTCGAAAAGCACGGAATACGCTACAGCTACGAAACCCTTACCGAAAGAATTATCAATCGTACAGGCACGGGAATATGCCCTATGGAGGAAGCAACAAAGGGAATAGACGATCCTGCTGAGGCTTTAGAGGCTATAAGGAAAAAACGTAAGGAATTAACAGGGAAGGATTAAATTTATGAAAAAATTAGGCTTCGGATTTATGAGACTTCCGCTTCTTGACGGAAATGATCAGACCTCTTTCGATAAAGAACAGATTTTCACAATGGTAGACGAATTTCTCGAAAAGGGCTTTACCTATTTTGATACCGCATATATGTATCACGATGGAAAGAGCGAGGGTATGCTCCGTGAAGCGCTTGTGGAGAGATATCCCCGTGACGCTTTTCTTCTTGCAGATAAGCTTCCCTCAATGTTCCTGGAAAAGAAGGAGGACGTAGAAAGGATATGGAATGAACAGCTTGAACGCTGTGGTGTTGAGTTCTTCGATTACTACCTTCTCCATTGTCTCGGAACGGAAAACTACGAGAAATGCCTGAAATACGACGCTTTTGATTTTGTACGGGACAGAAAAAAGGAAGGTAAAATCGTTAAGGCAGGCTTCTCCTTCCACGATAATGCACAGGTTCTCGATAAAATTCTTACCGAACATCCCGAAATGGATTTCGTACAGCTTCAGATAAACTATCTCGACTGGGAGGACGGCGGCGTACAGTCCCGTCTTTGCTATGAAACTGCCGTAAAGCACGGTAAAGAGGTTATAGTTATGGAGCCTGTAAAGGGCGGAACGCTTGCTAACCTGCCTAAGGCGGCGGAAAAGCTTTTTAAGGCTGAGGCTCCCGATATGTCGTCTGCGTCCTGGGCAATACGCTTCGCCGCTTCTCTTGATAACGTAGTTATGGTTTTAAGCGGTATGAGTAATCTTTCCCAGCTCAGAGACAATATGAGCTATATGAAGGATTTCGTAAAGCTCAGCGAAAAGGAAACAGCCCTTGTATTCGAGGCTGAAAAGATAATAAGAGCTCTCGAAAATATCCCCTGTACCTCCTGCCGCTACTGTATGGAGAAATGTCCTGTGGGAATACCGATTCCCGAATATTTCGTCTGTCATAACAATGAAAGAAACGGCGATAATTCCGAGGAATACAGGCGTATTTCCGATAAATCTCCGAAGCCTGAGGATTGTATAGAATGTAGAAGCTGTGAGGAAATGTGTCCTCAGAAGATTAAGATTACCGACCAGCTTAAGAAAATTTCAGCTTTCTATAACAAATAAAGAAAATGCCGAGAGGGAACTCCTCTTGGCATTTTTCTGTATTAAGCTTTAGTTTTCGAAGCTTTTTCCGAATTCAATATGGAAATGAGCGGAAATATCGGGAAGCGGAATACGGTATTTTTCCGCAAGAGCAGGGCCGCAGGAATTTGAGCCTACGCCGGCCATCATACTGTCGATACAGAGAACGTTGTCCTCGCATTTACACAGCTCGAAGTTGTGTCGCTTGCCTGAAAGCTCCTCCTGAGTGTATTCGGAAGCGTTAAAGGAGAAGGGAACTTCGGAGGTAAAGCGTACTGCAATATTATCGCTTTCCGCCGTCATATACCTACAGCCGAAATGAGAAGAGTTTTCCTGCGGGCGGATATAGTCCTCGTGCATTTCGCTTATATCTGCGGAAAAATGTCCCATATATGAAGCCTGATGCTTGTCGATATAGCTTTCGTATGGGCCGTAGCCGAAATATCCTATTTTACTTATAGCTTTCGGCACGAAAAGCCTTATGCCGAAGCGGGGGAGAAAGGTAACCTTGTCGGAGACGGTCATACTGCATTTAATATCAAGCTCGCCATTCTCGATTGTATAAACAACCTCGCCTTTTGCGAAGGGCTGGTGTATGCTCCAGCCGTAGGACTCCTTAACGTTGATTTTAACTGCATTATCCTGCTTTTCGGAAGAAACATCATAAACCTTCTTCACATAATCGTTAAGGTGGGCACGGTACCAGTCGCCTTTCATAACATCGTTATCCACAGGCGCACGGAAGAAGTTGAACATTATCGGCTTAGTGATGATATCGGTGCCGTTAAAGCGTATTTTCTCAAAGGCGGCGGTTCTTTTGCTGAACAGAAGCTCGGTATCTCCCGATTTTACTGTGACGGATAAGGGTTCGTCCTTGAAAAGCTCTATGGCAGTATTTTTAACTGTAGAAGTCTTTTCCGAAGCGTCACAAAGCTTAAGCTGTTCAAAGCAGATTTCCTGCCCCTTTTCAGCCCATAGCTCGTCGTTTTTCAGCCTGAAAATAAAGCGGATATAGGTTTCATTTTTGTAGGTCTCGGAAGCCTCGGAAATGATAATGACAGCCTCTCCCATAGGCTCACAGGTGAAATTAAAGCTTCCTGTAGCAATAGTTCCGTGACAGTCGGTAATTTCGTAATATCCTTCGAGATAATCTCCTGCGTTTTTAAAAGCAAGGAGATTTTTTATGATGAATTTGTCGGGTCTGTCGGTGCTGTAAATTCTTACGGGGCGGTAGGCCTGCTTTGCTTCAAGTAAGCCTGTGTGTGGCGTTCTGTCAGGATAGCATAGAGCGTCCATACAGAAATTGCCGTCGTTATGACGTTCGCCGAAGTCTCCGCCGTAGCCGTACTTTTCCTTACCCTCCTCGGTTTTTCCGAGGCTGAAGCCGTGATCTGCCCATTCCCATATAAGTCCGCCGCATAGACGGTCGCTTGTGAGAAAAAGGCTGTTATAGTCCTCAAGGTCTCCGGGGCCGTTACCCATAGCGTGACAGTATTCACATAAAAGAAACGGCCGCTTTTCATTTTCATCCTCTAAGAATTTCAGGATATCCTCGGGCGAGGTATACATCTGTGATACAACGTCAAGAATTGCGTCGGAAGTATCGTCAAGCTTATGAGTGCTTTCGTAGTGGATAAGACGGGTATTGTCGTATTCTTTGATAAGCTCGGCGGCGGCAAGAAGATTTGTTCCGTAGCCGCTTTCGTTTCCGAGAGACCAGAATATTACCGAGGTGCGGTTTATATCTCTTGTGACGAGAAGTCTTGCACGGTCGATTATAGCTTTTCTGAAGCGTTCATCGCTTGCGAGAAGTGCGATACCGTCGTATCCCTTCGACCATTTGAAATCGTTGTATACCTCAACACAGCCGTGCATTTCAAGGTCTGCCTCATCGATAACATACAGGCCGTATTTGTTGCAAAGCTCATAGAAAATCGGAGAATTCGGGTAATGGGAGGTTCTTACGGCATTGATATTATGAAGCTTCATAAGCCGTATATCCTTCTCCATCTGTTCTCGGGAAGCATAATAGCCTGTGTCGGGATAGCTGTCGTGGCGGTTTACGCCCCTTATTTTGATATGCTTTCCGTTTACCTTGAAAATGCCGTTTTCGACTGCAACGCTTCTGAAGCCGATTTTCTCGCCGATAAGCTCGGAATCGGTTTCGAGAGTAAGGGAATAAAGCTTCGGATTTTCCGCCGACCAGAGTTCTATATCAGTGAGCTCGGCGGTAAAAGGCTTGCCCTCTTCCGCTATGCCTTCGGCTAAAAGTACGTTATTATCGAAAAGCTTTATTTTTGCAGTACTGCCCTCAAGGGAAACGGTAAGCGTTCCCGAAGCCTCCGATTTCGGAAGGGCAGTTATACGGTAGCTTTCAATACGCTTCTCGGGACGTGAAAGAACATATACGTCCCTGAATATTCCCGAAAGGCGGAATTTATCCTGGTCCTCGAGATATGTACCGTCACACCATTTCAGTACTGCCGCAGTAATCCTATTTTCTCCCTCTTTCAGAAAGTCTGTTATATCGAACTGAGCTGTGCTGTGGGAAACCTGCGTATAGCCTGCGAAGCTTTCGTTTATGTAAAGATACATACAGCTGTCAACCCCCTCAAAGCAGAGGATTTTCCTGTTGCCGTCAGGGGTGAAGGCATAGCTTCTGCTGTAAACACCAACAGGGTTATCGTCGGGTACGTACGGCGGGTCGTAGGTTATAGGATAAGCTACGTTTGTGTACTGGGGAACGTCATAGCCGTGAAGCTGCCAGTTTGAGGGAACAGGGATAGCTTTTTCGCTCTCAACGGAAATAAAATCATCTTCAAGGTCAATTATACTTTCGTAATACTTGAATTCCCACTCTCCGTTAAGAAGCTCGAAATATTCCGAATTTTCCCTATGGGAAAAAGGGTCAGTATCCTTTCCGAAGGGAATGAAATAATTATGAGGGGGTAATGTTCCGATATGAAGCTTTTCCGGGTCTTCGTGTAAGGTCATAAGGCTTTTGGGCGTACCTGCCTTAGCTATAGTTCCGATATTCATAAAACGCTCCTTTCAGGACTTTTTCTTCCTGCTTCTTTTCTATAATATATAACAGCTTGACCTTTAAGTCAATATATGATATTATTATAATATAACAATATGAACATCATAAGGAGAAAAATATGTATTTTTATGATTTTCCTATTATACGTAATGAAAGCAGGCTCCCTGTCTATCTTACAAGCGTAGGCCTACACGAATGTCAGCCCCATACGGTACGAAAGGAAGGGTATATGTACCCACAGCTTCTTTACTGTACAAAGGGAAAAGGAACGCTTCTTATTGACGGAAAAAAGTATCCAATTGAGCCCTTTAACGCAGTATTCCTGCCCCCATATTATCCCCACGAATACTATCCCGAGGAAAGCGTCTGGGATATTCACTGGATAGCGCCGTCGGGCTATGCGGTTAAAGAGGTACTGGAGGAATTTGGGCTTAATAAGCCTGAAATTTTCAGGCTTTCCGAAATGGGACTTCTTGAGCATTTTTTCAGAAAAATGCACGAAGCGCTTATGGGTGACAATATTTTCGGAAACTACAGGGCTTCGGGATACTTGTACGATTTTCTCATTGAGTTCTATCGTATAACCTCTGCTCCTTCCTCGAGGGCTTCCACGAATTCGGTAATTGCTAAGGCTATAGACTATATAAATATCCATTACAAGGAAAGTATAACCTTAAAGGAGCTGTGTAATGAGGCGGGAGTCTCGGAACAGCACTTATGCAGGCTTTTTCAGAGTACGGTAAATTCAAGACCTATGGAGTATATAGCGAAAAGACGTATTCAGGCGGCTAAGGAGCTTCTTACCCATACTGATAAATCCATAGAAATCATAGCCGAGGAAACAGGCTTCTGCTCGGGAAGCTATTTCTGTAAGCTTTTTAAAAGATACGAGGGAATAACGGCAACTCAGTTCAGGCGCATATAACAAAAACACGGTATCACTGCAATAGTGATACCGTTGTTTCGTATATTAGGATTAAAGGTTGAAATATCTGTCAAATTCAGCAGGATGAGGAATCTTGGATAATTCGAAGCATTCCTTTCTCTTGTTGGCGATAAAGGTCTTGATGAGCTGTTCGGGGAATACACCGCCTGCTGTGAGGTAATCGTGGTCAGCCTCGAGAGCGTCAAGAGCCGCGTCAAGAGTTGTGGGGAGAGAGGAAAGCTTAGCCTTTTCTTCGTCGGAAAGCTTATAGAGGTTGAAGTCGTAGGGGCCCCAGCCGTTAGCGTGAGGGTCAATCTTATTCTTTACGCCGTCAAGTCCTGCCATAAGGATAGCGGCGTAAGCGAGATAGGGGTTACAGGTAGCGTCGGGGTTACGGATTTCGAAACGACGGAGCTTAGGAGTTTTAGCGTATGCAGGAATACGTATAACGGCGCGTCTGTTTGATGTAGCGTAGCCTACGGTAACGGGAGCCTCGAAGCCGGGAACGAGTCTCTTGAAGGAGTTTGTGCTGGGGTTTGTGATAGCGCAGAGAGAAGCGATATGCTTTAAGAGACCGCCCATAAAGTAATGAGCTGTTTCGCTGAGGTGAGAGTAGCCGTTATCGTCGGAGAATACAGGCTGATCGTCCTTAAGGAGAAGCATATGTACGTGCATACCGTTACCTGCCTCGCCGTATACGGGCTTAGGCATAAAGGTAGCAACCTTTCCGTACTTGAGAGCTGTATTATGGATAATATACTTGATCATCATTGTAGCGTCAGCCATCTTGGACATCTGTCCGAGCATAGGTTCGATTTCGAACTGACCTGCCGCACCAACCTCGGGATGATGATACTTGATAGGAATACCTGCCTTTTCCATTTCCATACACATTTCGGAACGGCATTCATAGGAGGTATCGAAGGGCTTGGCTACGTGATAGTTCTTCTGATGAGCCACTACACAGCCCTTTCCTTCGCATTCGCTGTTCCAGTAAGCCTGAGAGGTATCAACGTACATACCGATTTTCTCGGGGGAAACGGACCAGCCTGCGTTATCGAAAAGGTGGAATTCGAATTCGGGGAGAATGAGCATTGTATCAGCAACGCCTGAATCTCTCATATACTGTTCAGCGGCGAGAACGATATTTCTCGGATACTGGTCGAGGGGGCGGTTTTCGGGATAGTCGATAACCATTGCATTACCTGTGATGGATAATGTGGGTACGGAGCAGAAGGGGTCGATAAGGGCGGTATCAAGGTCGGGAATAAATACCATATCGCTCTTTTCAACAACAGCGTAGCCATAGTTTGAAGCGTCGAAGCCGATACCTTCCTTAAGGGTGTCCTCGGAAAACTGTTCCGCAGGAATTGTAACGTGACGGAACTGTCCGTTGATGTCTACGATTTTGAAGTCGATCATACGGATATCATTGTTCTTTATCATATCCATAAGCTCTTTTACTGTTCTTGCCATTAGATAACCTCCAGATGTTTTGTTTTTTTCGTGTCCTGTTACGATAGGGCAGGATTACTGTACCGAAAGTACAGCAAAAATAATTGTAGGTATATTATACCATATTTTATTGCATATTGCAATAAAAAAATTAACTTTTTCTTAATATTTTAAGCAATACGCTTTAAGTAAGGATTTTTCTTAAAGCTCGTCCCTTACTACGGGAACGATACCGCAGCTTACGTTAAGATTTCCGTTTCTACAGCGTATTTTATCCAGCATTTCCTTTTCCGAAGCGGGATTTTTAAGGGTTATTATGTACTGGAGGTCGAACATTGTTCCCATTCTTACGGTTTTAACATTGTTAAGCTCGAAGCTTACGGTATATTCCTTGAAAATATCATCGAAAAGCCCTGCGTAATCGGTGTCCTCGGGAACAAGAATCCTGAGGAGTCGGGATTTTTTTGTAAATTCCGAGGGGATGATTTTTTCGGCGGTGAAAACTACTGCCGAAATAATAACGGTAAACATTATTCCGTACCAGCCATAGCCCATTCCCGTAGCGATACCCGAAGCCATAGCGAGAAAGAGTATGCATATATCGCGGGAGCTTCCCGGAACGGAACGGAAGCGGACAAGGCTGAAGGCGCCCGCAACCGCTACGCCTGCGCCGATACTTCCGTTTACGAGCATTATAACCGTCTGTACAACGGCAGGCATTACGAGGGTGGTTATTGTCATATATTTCGAGGGCCTGTCCGTACCGAAGCGGTACACGAGAGCTATAACGATTCCGCATACGAGAGAAATCGCCATACAAAGCATACAGCCGCCGAAGGTATTGGTTGCAATCTGTCTGAAAATATAGTCCATTTTTTCCTCCTGTTATTTAACGATACCGCCTCAGCAGGGACGGAGATAAGAGCGTTCTGATAATGAAAAGGCAGAGAGCCTTACAATTCCTCATATTCCTTTATATTTTCGCTGTTACGGAATTTTTCAGTGTACATTCTTCCGTATTTCGAAAAGGATACAGGGTATATTTTAAGCCTTGAAAGTATATCTGAATAGGGAAGGGGAATAACCTCTCCGCATTTTATCTCCATAAGGCAGTAGTTTTCGATACCTGTATCGAGGTATTCGTTATCGCCGTCATCGGAGATAGTAAGGTTGTCCCAGCTTCCGCGGATATTCTTGTCGAAGGTAATCCTGAAGCCGCCGAAACGCCTGTCGGAATAGGCAGTCCTCTCATAAGCGAGAAAAAGCTTCGGCGTAGGGCAGTATTTCTTCATAAGATAATCTATTTCGGAAAAAATCTGATTATCGATATAGTCTGAAATACTGTCGGGCTTTGTGCCGCTTCGTATGTATTCTTCCGCTTCGGAATAGGGGATAGTTATTCTTCTTTTATAGACTATACGGCGGTATTTCTTCTTTATTTCGAGGAAAACGGCAGGATCATTTTCTCCTGCTCCATAGCTTCTTATACGAAGCTTTTCTTTATACACAGGCTTATCCAGGGAATGCTCGATAAAGTAGAAATCCTCTGTATCGAGATAGATATTGAATATTTTATATTCGCCGTATCGGTCTTGTTTAAGGTGTGTGCCTGCTTCTTCAAGAAAAAGCGACTTCTGTTCCTCGGTAAGGAGATATTTTGTTTCATACCGCCTGAAGCTCTGTATATATCCCATCTCACACCTTCTTTCCGAACATACTGCAAGGGTTTAAACCCATAGTAAAAAATTATGAAATCAGTATTGCTGAAATTGTCATATTATCTGCTTTAATTATAACATCCGAGGCTTTATAAGTCAATAAAAATTAAAGGGTGGGTTCGGCTTCCGTTATGAGAAAAACATCATTTACATAATAGTTTTATCTGTGTTTTTACGCTATATGTGTTATCTACTATATATAATATGGTTAAATACGACAAAAATAAAGTATAATTTTTGTGCTGTATTACGTTTACTTTTTTACGCTGATGTGGTATAATATTTCCGATAATATATAATTGTCAATTTAAGGAGGATAAGTATGAAACGCTTTTTAAGCAAATTCTGTTCAATATCCGTTGCGGCGGCAATCGCACTCAGCGTAGCGACCTCGCCCACCGATATGGGAACAGTAAGTGCGTACGCACAGGAAAATGCTGAATCTGATGTGATAGATCCCATCGTAAGTGAGATTCAGCCTGGTCTTGGTAGTATTTATGACGTTGGTCCGTCATTCTCTTTCTTCGGGATGAACGAAACTACCTTTAACGGCTCTTATTATGAGCAGCTTGATGAAGAATCAAAGAAGGTTTACAATACTCTGAAAACTGAATTTGGGACTGCTGCTCATACCAATAAGGTAACTATTGACGTTACCGATGAAGAATTTGTCGGCTTTTATGAAGACGGAGAGTTGAATGATGATGAAAATGCAGAGATACTTGCCTGGGTAAACGATATAGTCGTTCCCGGATATCTTGCTCTGATTTATGACAGTCCCGAATTAAGCTGGATTTGTAATGTAAGATACCAGATTTCTACAGACTCTATAAACATTGTTGAGAATGACATTATTGTATCCGATGTAAGTTTCCAGTTCACGGAAGCTCCGACTAACACAGGTTCTATTTCTGATGCAATATCGAATGCGAAAACCACAATCAACAGCAACATAAGCAACAGCACGGAAAGCTATGATATCGTAAGGGGTATTCACAATTATCTTTGTAATACTATTGAATATAACGATACTGCGGCGAACGCAGTTCAGAATATATATTCAGCGGAACAGCTCCGCTGTTATCAGACTGCATACAGTGCGTTTTACCCGTGTAATGGCGAAACAGAAATAAAAACTGTCTGCGCCGGCTATGCGAGAGGCTTCAAGGCTCTCTGTGACAGCTACGGAATTCCCTGTGTATATGTTTCAGGCGACGCGGGCGGTGCTCACGCATGGAACTACGTCCGGATGGAAGATAATAAATGGTATGCCGTGGATGTAACATGGGATGACCAGGATGACCTTATATTGTATGATTATTTCCTTGTAGGAAGCGATTCGTTTACCGATCATACAGAGTCAGGAAGCTGGACTCAGGATCTCCCTATGGCGTTCGCCTACCCTGAGCTTTCTACAGCTAACTATGAACCTTCCGGCGGAATTTCTATTACCCCTGAAGATGTAACAATAGGCGAATTATCCTACAGCGGAAGCGAACTGTTTCCAGAAATCACAGTAAAAGTCAACGGAAACTCCCTTACCTTGGATACTGACTATACTCTTTCAGGAACTACATCCGCAACAAACGCAGGCGAGTATACCGTTACCGTTACAGGCACAGGCAATTACAAAGGTACAGTAGAAAAAACCTGGTCTATAGCTAAGGGTAAACCTACGGTAATTATTACTGCTACTACTGCTACTGGTCGCGCTTACGCAGGACAGAAAGTTGAAGTAACCGCAGTAGCAAAGGCTCCGAACGATGAAATTGAGGAAGATCTGAGCATTAGTTTTTCATATAAGATAGGCGATGGTACTCCTGTAAATTTCACAGGTTCGTTTATCATTCCTCGTGATACAACGGATGGAGCTATTATATATATTATAGCGTCAACAAATGAAACCGATAATTACCTTGCCATGGATACAACTACAGACATTGGGGTAAATCAGTGTACTGATCACACCTACGATAACGGTCCCTGTGCTAACTGCGGTATTATCTGCGGTACTTGCGGTGGTGACCTTAAATGGACGCTTGTTGACGGTACTATCACCATAAGCGGTACAGGCGCTATGAATAATTATGAAAATATTGCGCCTTATTATACAGCTCCTCCATGGTATAATTTCAGAGAGGATATAAAAAATGTAATAATCGAAGAGGGCGTAACTACTATCGGTGATTATGCATTTGGTTGTGATAAACTTGTTTATCCGAACTTAGAAAATGTAAGTATCCCCGCAAGTGTTACCTCAATCGGCGTAGAAGCATTCCGACTTTGTTCTGGACTTACAACGGTTAATTTTGCTGACAACAGTAAACTTACGACTATCAGTGGCGGCGTATTCAGTGATTGTGGTAACCTTGTGAATATTACTATTCCTGAAGGTGTTAAAACCATTGGTTTCAGTGCTTTCGTTCAATGCTATAAAATAGATATAACTATTCCCGAAGGTGTAACATCTATAGGACGAGGTGCATTTATGCATTGCCGAAATCTTAAAGATATTAGAATTCCCGAAGGTGTAACATCTATAGAAAGTAGTACGTTTTCCGGTTGTTATGGACTTACAGAAATTACAATTCACGAAAATATAAATAATATCGGTGATTATGCGTTTATCCAATGCTATAATCTTAAGACCGTTAATATCCTCGCTAATGACATAACGATTGAAAGTGGTACATTTGAAATTGCCTCAAATGCAACAGTAAACGTTCCTTGCGGATGGCGTGTTAATCCCCGTTATACTTTTACTGATGCTACCGTAAATTATGCAGAGCATAGTAATCTGACCTATTCCGTAAGTGGTAATGTACTTACCGAGCATTGCGGCGTATGCAATAAAGATTCAGGTACGCTGACCATATCCGCAGATAATTGTACTTATGATAAAACCGCTCATGGTGCAACCGTGACAGGTACAGGTGCTTTTGAAAATGCGGAAGTTACTGTTGAATATTTTAAGGATGGTGTATCAATCGGTAATGAAGCTCCCGTAAACGCCGGAGAATATACAGCGAAGGTAAACTATAGCGAAAATGAAATCAGTGCTTCGTATACTATCGCTAAGGCTGACCCCGAAGTAACCCATCCCGAAGCTATAGAAGGCCTTACCTACACAGGCGAGGCTCAGGCGCTTATTACCGCAGGCTCCACAACAGGCGGTACAATAAAGTACAGCACAGACGGCGAAAACTACTCAACGGATATCCCCACAGGTACGGCTGTAGGCGAATACACAATATCTTATAAGGTATTCGGCGACGAAAATTACAATGATAGTGAAGAGGATTCTATTACTGTTTATATCGCAAAAACCGCTCCCATAGTAACCCCTCCCACAGCTATAGAAGGCCTTACCTTTACAGGCGAGGCTCAGGCGCTTATTACCGCAGGTTCTGCAGTAGGCGGTACAATGAAGTACAGCCTTTCTGAAAACGGTGATTACAGCGAGGATATCCCTAAAGCAGTATCTGCAGGAGAACATACAGTATGGTATAAGGTAATTGGCGACGTAGATCACAGCGATACAGAACCTGCTTCTGTTAAAGTTAATATAGCTAAGATGAAGGTAACCGCCGCTGTATATGTAAACGACAAAATCTACGACGGAGAAACAGACGCTGTAGTAACAGTAGATGATATTGTTTCTGGTTATGATGACTGTGCCCAAATCAGCGGACTTAAGGGATACTTCTCTGACGCTAACGTAGGAAACAATAAGACAGTAACTCTTGACCCTTCTTCTGTGGTAATTACTGGATCAGGTTATGAAAACTTCGATATATCCTTCCCCGAAACCTCAACGGCTAATATCACTCATGCAAGCATTACAAACGCTACAGCTGCACAGTTAGGCGAAATTACCTTCGACGGAAAGGCTCATAAGCCTGAGTTTACCGTTACACTTTCCGACGGGTCGATTATTACCGCCGCTGACTTTGATGTAACTGTTGATTCTAAGACAAATGCAGGAAGTTACACAGCAACAATCGCAGGTAAGGGTAACTACAAAGATAGTATTTCAGGAAGCTGGACTATTAAGGCTGCTTCTATCGAAGATACGGAAGTATCTTACGCTCCCCTTACTTATAACGGTGTAGCACAGACCCCTGTATTTACAATTACTCTCGGCGATTATACACTTGCTGAAACCGACTACAGCGTAACTGTAGAGGAACAGACTGCCGCAGGTACACATACCGCAACTATTACAGGTAGTGGCAGCAACTTTACAGGTACAAAATCTGTTCAATGGTCTATCGATAAGAAAAAGGCTGATGCAGTAGCTTCTCCCACAGCTACAAATGAGATAACTTACGGTCAGGCTCTTTCTGCTGTCACATTAAGCGACAATACATGGAGCTGGACAGACGGTACAGTTATCCCCGAAGTTAAAAATACAGGCTTTACAGCAACAAAGTCTGTTGATGACGAAAACTATAACTATACAGAAATTGACGGTTATAACCCAGAAACTCACAAAATTACAAGAACAATCCGGGTAACTGTAAATAAGGCTACTCCTACGGTTACAGCTCCCACAGCTAAGACAGGTACTTACACAGGCGAGGCTCAGGAGCTTATCAACGCAGGCTCCACAACAGGCGGTACAATTCAGTACAGTCTTAACGGAACAACCTACTCAACAGATATTCCTAAAGCTACAGATGCAGGTGCTTACACAGTATATTATAAGGTAATCGGCGGCGATAACTACGCTGATGTTGCTGCTGAAAGTGTTTCTGTTACTATAGCTAAGGCGGCTTCCACAGTAACAGCTCCCACAGCTAAGGCAGATCTTCACTATGCCGGTAAGGCTCAGGCGCTTATTACCGCAGGCTCCGCAACAGGCGGTACAATAAAGTACAGCCTTGACGGTGCAATTTATTCAACAACAATCCCCACAGCTACAAATCCCGGTACTTATACTGTTTACTATATGGTAGAGGGTGATAAGAACCACGAAAATACTACTCCCGCAAGTGTTGAAGTTGAAATTTCAAAGACAACTCCTACAATAGTTGTAACAGCAACCTCCGCTAAAACTGACGAGGGTACAAAGATTACGGTATCTGTAGAAAAGTCCAATCCTTATAATACCCGACTTGATGATATCCCCACACCTGTTGTTTCTTATAAGATAGGTGAAGGTGAGTTTACAGTATTATCCGATACAAATTCCTTCGTAGTTCCTGTAGATACAGAGAATGGTACAACTATCACCATTACGGCTTTAATTGAAGGAAATGAGCTTTACGACACTCGTAGCGATACAACAACAGTTCTTATTACAGACTGTACTCATGAGGGTACAACCGAACTGAAATTTAACGAAACTTCCCACTGGTACGATTGTACCAACTGCGGTGCTACAGATATCGATAAGGCGGCCCACAGCGGCGGTACTGCAACCTGTGTTTCTAAGGCAGTATGCGAAGTCTGCACCAAGGCTTACGGCGTTATAAATGAAAACAAGCATACACCTGACAACCAGGGCTGGCATTCCGACAGCGAAAGCCACTGGCATGTATGTAAGGATTGTACAGCGATAGCAGATAAGTCTATCCATACCTCCGACGGCGGTAAGGTAACTACAGCGGCAACAGCCACAGCAACAGGCGTAAAGACTTATTCGTGTATTTACTGTGGTTTTGTTATCAAGACTGAAACAATTCCCGCAACAGGCAGTTCAGGCGGGTCCGGCGGAGGCTCTTCCGACGGCGGAGATTATCCCAGCTATCCTGTAGTTACTCCCTCAAATACAACAGCTACACAGAAGACCGAAACTCCCGTCGAGGATGAAAAGGACGACAAGGAAGACCGGGATAACGACACAACAAAGCCTGCTGATACAGCCGAGCCCCAGATCAAGGGCGACAACGGAAAAACAGGCTGGGAAGCTATAGCAGACGATATTACCGATACTGAAGAAGGCGGTAAGGTTGTTGTGGATATGAACGGCGCTACCGAAGTTCCCGAGGATATCTTCGAACTGATCAAGGGACAGGATATCGACCTTGTAATTGAGCTTGATAACGGCTTTAAGTGGACTATCAACGGCGAAGATGTAACCGATCCTATGGATATCAACCTGGGCGTAAACGAAGGTTCTGAAATTCCCGTTAAGATAATCAACAAGGTTACAGGCGATTGCTCATACAAGACGATCACACTCAGTCACGAAGGCGATTTCGGCTTCAAGGCAGTTCTCACAGTTGATATGGGTGAAGAAAACGAAGGCTTCTACGCTAACCTTTACTGGTATACTAACGGCGGTACAAAGTTTATCTGTGCCGATAAGATCAGTAGCAGAGGCAAGGCAGACCTTACCTTTACACATGCTTCCGAGTATGTAATCGTGATTGACGAGGAAAGCCACGGAAAGCGTATTGAAGAAGTTGAAGAGGGCGAAGAGGTTGACGGTGAAATTGAAGAAACTGAAGAGGTTGGCGATGATGAAAACCCCTTCACAGGCGTAGCTATCAGCTTTACAGGCGTGATTATTTCTGCCGCAGCAGTTCTCCTCACTAAAAAGAGAAGAAAATAAATAAGTAAGAGCCGATACAATGTGTATCGGCTCTTATTTTTATCCTATGAGTTTGTTTTTTGGGGATTTATATGTTGTAAACTATTGCGATATATGCTATAATAAATAATACTTGCAAGGGAGGAAAGAAAAATGAAAAAAATCAGAAAAATAATCTCAGTTATGCTGGCAGGTGTAATGGCTGTAAGCAGCATGCTTATAAGTACAGTCACTGCAAGTGCCGCAATGAGTGTAAACAACAAGAAGGTGAGTATTGCCCGTGTTTGGGACGGAACGGCTGATATAAGCTGGTACACAGGTAAAAAGGACAGCTATGATATCTATACGGCTGAACAGTTTGCGGGTATAAGCGAGCTCTGTAACAGAAGAGATAACCGTATCAGCTTCAAGGGAGTTACAATCAATCTTATGAATGATATTGTACTTAATGATGTTTCAAACTATAAGAACTGGGGAGATAAACCGCCTAAAAATAGCTGGGTTCCTGCCGGGGACAGAGGTTCTCTTGCAAGCCAGAGAGGCTTTGAGGGCTGTCTTAACGGAAACGGACATACTATTACAGGCTTATACTACCGCAACGACGGTTGGAATGCAAGAAACGACGGCGGTGGAATTTTCCGTTATACATACGGTGCTGTTCTTACTAATTTAAGATTTGAAAAGGGTTTTGTTCTGGCTCCTGCTCCCTCGGCAGCACTTGTTGCAATGGCAGAGGCTACTTATATTGAGAATATCGAAGTTGAGGATATGAGCATTTATGCAGGTAAAGGCTCGGGTGCTATTGTCGGTCAGACGGCTGATATAGACTTTGGTCGTGTTGCCGCAACTATCGGTCAGCTTCCCTTTATGGCTTTCGGTTATTTCATCAACCCTCTTATTCTTAATGAAACAGCCAATAAAAACGTCGCAGATACATATTTGGTGAATTGTAAGGCTAAGAATTGTGTTCTTACAGGTCAGCAGGCAGGCGGTTTAATTGGTCATATGCGTGAATGTACGGGTGTGTATAATTGTCTTGTCGAAAGCAACTATATTGACAGTACTGTATGGAGAAACAGAGAAGGCGGAGCAATTTACGGATTAAAGGAAGCTCCCGATTTCAAGCTCTCAAAATGCTATGAATATAATACAAAGAAGCCTGAAAAACATCCTGCAGAACTGGCAGACGGCGAGTTTGTAACAACCGTTAAAAAGTCAGCACTTACTAAGTCATCATTAGCAAAGAAGCTTGGCGAAGGCTTTGAGTATGTAAAGGGTGAATCTCCAAGAGTAAAGGCTATTCTTGATACACCTGTAGATATCGTATTAAGCGGTAAAAAAGCTAAAATCAGCTGGGAAAAGGTTGCGAATGCTACAAAGTATAAGGTTTATACCAAGAATTCCGCAGGTAAATTCAGTGTTGCGTCAACAACAAAGAATACAACAGCAACTCTCAGCAAAATCACAAAGGGTAAGTCATACGAGGTTATGATAAGAGCATATTTCAAGGACGGTACATATAAGGTTATCGACGGCGGTAAGTTCAAGTTCCAGGCGTAAATATGAAGAGACTCTGAGACTCTGTTTTTTAACAGAGTCTTTTTTATATGATTATGCATTTACTTTTTGATTGTAATGTAAGCAATATGCCGTGGTTTAAACCAAAAATAACCAAACTGTAATTTTCCTTGTGATAATTCGCTAATTTTACCGATTCAATTTTTACTTGCGAATTTTATATATGTTCAAGTATTATCTTGCGGACTGCAGAAAAATATGGTATACTGAACAGGTAAAAATTACATACAAAAGGAGAAATATGTTATGGAAATTCCGATTAACGCCGAAACTATGTCTAAGCCCTGGTTCCGTGCGCTTTTAGGCATAATATGTATTATTGCGGGCTATCTTCTCTTTACTATGCCCGATCAGTATTCAGGCGTCACGAGAGAAAGCTGTACCGAAGCGGAAGTTACTCTTTACGAATTGCGTTTTGGTGAGAGGAGAAACGGTGTACCGAATGGTATGTGGCTCATATTCGATGACTACGATCTGAGCCTTAATATCCATTCAAGCTGTATAACCAATGAGCTTGATGACGCTATGCGCAGTCTCAAAAAGGGTGCGAAAATGAAAATCCTGCACAGTAATAAAAGCAGCGATATTTATGAGCTTACGGTAAACGGAAAAATGCTGCTGGATTTCGATACCGCAAACAAAAAGATCAATGAAAACGCTTCTTTAGGCAAGTATATAAGTTATTTTCTTATGCCTGTAGGCGCAGTATTACTCATATCCGTTCCTGTAATGATTCTTATAAAAAAGAAGGGCAGTAAGGAGATTTATCTCGATAATAACTAAGGTAAAGCGCTGTGATTTAAAACCGTCTCTGCTTATCGGGCAGGGTCGGTTTTATATTTAGGTACTTCCTGCAGTAGGCTATAATTACTTAGCAACAGCAAGTTGCTTGTCTTAACCTTCTCGGTATGCTATAATAACAGCGAGGTGAGAAATAATGGAAACGAAAGAAATTATACTTGAATTACGTACGAAAAACGGATTGTCACAGGACGAGCTTGCAGAAAAGGTTTTTGTAACCCGTCAGGCAGTTTCACGCTGGGAAAACGGCGAAACTATTCCTAATACAGAAACTTTGAAGCTTCTCTCTAAGCTGTTCGACGTCTCTATCAACACTCTTTTGGGCTCTCCGAGAGAGCTTATCTGCCAGTGCTGCGGAATGCCTCTTGAGGATTCCGTAATAAGCAAGGAAACCGACGGCCTCTTTAACGAGGAATACTGTAAATGGTGTTATGCTGACGGTGAGTATACCTATGACGATATGGATAAGCTGATTGATTTCTGCGCCGAGCATATGGCTAATGAACACTGGACTTCCGAACAGGTAAGAGCGCATATGAAGGATATGCTTCCGAAGCTTAATTACTGGAAGCGCTATTCCGAGCTTGGCGGCGGAGAAAAGTTTGAGGAATTCAAGAGTAAGCTTATCGAGGAATTCAACGCTCTTAATATCGAAGGAATGCCGAAGGTAGAAGCCCTTAACGCTCTTGTGGGCAGTTACGTCAATCTCGAATACAGACTTCCCAACGGAAGAACCGTGAAGTATCTTGATGATAACGCTACATATCTGGGTAATCAGCTTGAATGTGAATTCGGCGGAAGATGCTTCGGTATTGTTGCGAATATGGATTTCCTTCTTGTTTGTACTTATGAAGAAAACGGAGAAAATCCCGAGCTTGTGATTTATAAAAAGAGATAAAATAACATCTGATCCGTACCTGAAAAACAGGTGCGGATTTTTTTGATAAACATATTGACAAATTTCAATATGTAGTATATAATATAGAAAAATATCAATATGAGGTGAGCTTATGGAATTTGTTTCTGAAAAGACAGCTGTTATTTTCAAGGCATTCTGTGATGAAAACCGAATCAGGATTTTACAGATACTGAAAAGCGGCGAGAAATGTGCCTGTAGGCTTTTAGAAGCGCTCAATATTACACAGCCGACTCTTTCCCATCATATGAAAATTCTGCAGGAAAGCGGAGTTGTAAACGGGCGAAAGGAAGGGAAATGGATGTACTATTCCATTTCTGACATAGGCTTGGAAAAAGCACAGGAATATCTCGATTATCTGAAAGGTAAAGGTATATAATTATGACGAAAGCAGAAAAAGCATTGGAGTTATTCTCAAACAATTTTAACTGTTCACAGGCGGTACTTACCGCATTTGCATCTGATTTCGGACTTGACGAAAAGCTTGCGCTTATGCTTGGAACTCAGTTCGGCGGTGGTGCAAGAAATGCTGAAATGTGCGGGGCAGTATCGGGAGCGTTGATGGTTCTCGGGCTTAAATACGGCCATTTTGAAGCTGAAAATACCGAACAGAAATCCCGTGCTTATACTATTGCAACCGAATATACAAAGCGTTTCAAGGAGCTTAACGGCTCAATTGTATGCCGTGATTTACTTGGCTATGACCTTACGAAGCCTGAGGACGCGGCTTGCATAAAGGAGAAGAATCTGTTCGGGACTGTCTGCCCCGAAATGATAAGAAGCGCAGTTGAAGTTCTTGAAGGCGTTTTGGCGGATTACGAATAACTGCAGGATTACGGAGGTAAAAATGAAAACGGAAGAATACGGAAAAGGTAACGAAAAGATAATAGTAATGCTTCACGGAGCAAGCTTTGTTCATTCCTTCGGAAGACAGTATCCCCTTGCCGAAAAGTATCATATCATCGTTCCCCACATAATGGGCTACGGAGATCATACCGATAAGGTTTTTCAGACTGAGGAATGTATAAGGGAGCTTGCGGATTACATAAGGACGCTCGGGAAGAAGGTTATGCTTGTAGGCTTTTCTCTCGGAGCACAGCTGGGCTTTAAATTGGTTTCCGAATATGAGGAGCTGTTTGATTCGGCAATCCTTGTAAGCCCCTGGCTTATAAAGGAAGAGCCTATGCTTTCGAAAATATCGGAGCTTAATATAAAACAGCTCAAACAGCTTAAAAATAAATGTATGTGCAGCTTCGTGGGTATGATGAACGGACTGCCCTCCGAACAGCGCAAGCAATTTGTTGCACAGATGCAGAACGTTAAGGAAGAAACAGTACGGAATGTTGTTGATAACGGGATAACCGTTGACAGCGTCCCCGCATTTTCCAAGGTAAAAATTCCCGTGATAGCTCTTGCAGGAGCAAAGGAACAGAAGGAAGTCCACGACAGCGTGAAAAGAATGTCCGAAATGAATGAAAACTGCAGGTATGAAATCTGGGAAAAGGCAGGACATAATATCCCGCCGTTATTTGCGAAAAGATTCAATGAGCTGATCTGCTCGCTTATATAAGCATTTTTAACAGTTTGACCGCACTTGTGAATACAGGTGCGGTATTTTTATTGCTGTAAAAATTTTTTAATACCCCCTTGACAATGTATATATCAGGTGATATAGTTGTATACATCGAGGTTATACAATTTTAGCTTTTGAGTAGTTCGAAATGCTCATTACGCTATTAAACCCCAAAGGAGTGCACACCAAATGAATATTAACATCAGCAACGCGTCTGGCGAGCCTATCTATCTTCAGATAGTAAGTCAGATTAAGACACTGATTCTTGAAGGTAAATTGAAGGAAGGTGACGCCCTTCCGTCAATGCGAAATCTTGCAACAGAGCTAAGAATCAGCTTTATGACAACGAAACGTGCCTACGAGGAGCTTGAACGTGATGGATTTATCGAATCCTATACGGGAAGAGGAAGCTTCGTAAAGGCACAGAATATGGAGCTTTACCGTGAGGAGCAGATTAAGGCTATTGAAGCTCTTCTCTCCGAGGCAGGAGACAAGGCGAAAAAATGCGGTATCACAATGTCTGAGCTTCACGAATTGCTTGACCTTGTAAATGAGTAAAAAAGAGAGGTTCCTGAATATGAACACTTACGAAAACGCTATCGAAATTAAAGGCATTACCAAAAAATACGAAGGCTTCACGCTTGATAACATAAGCTTTGACGTGCCGAAGGGAAGTGTTATGGGCTTTATCGGTCAGAACGGTGCTGGTAAGTCCACCACAATCCGCAGTCTCCTGAATATTGTGGCTCCGGACGGCGGCGAAGTAAAGCTTCTCGGCCTTGACCATATAAAGAATGAAAAGGAAATAAAGGAGCGCATTGCAGTATCCTTATGTCCTCCCACATTACCAGCGATCTTGAAAAAATTGCCGACAGTATAACATATATCGACAAGGGAAAAATACTGCTTTCGGGGTATAAGGATGAAATCCTCGAAACTCACGGTATAATAAGGAGTTACTATGAAAAGAATATTAACAGCAATACTTTCATTTGTAACAGCATTATCAATGCTTTGCACGCCTGTTACTGCCGAAGAAAAAACAACACCGTCAGGTGTTTCCTATGATAATATCGACTCTGAAATCGAAGCTCTTGTTAAGGAGAACGAGGGCGGATTTGCTTCCTTTGCTACTGCTGTATTCAGCGGCAATGAAGTTCTTTACAGCAAGCATTTCGGTTACATTGACCGTGAAAACCGGCTTGCGGCAGACGAAAACTCTGTTTACGAATGGGGTAGCGTTTCAAAATTATTTATCTGGATAAGCGCTATGCAGTTATATGAACAGGGAAGGCTTGACCTTAACGCAGACATTAAGACATATCTTCCTGAAGGCTTTCTTACCGGACTGAAATATGATGAGCCAATCACAATGATGAACCTTATGAATCATAATGCAGGCTGGCAGGAAACAACCGAGGTAATTGAGGTATACGAAGAAGCGGAAATTATTCCCCTCGAAGAAGCACTCAGAAAAACCGAGCCTATACAGGTATTTAAGCC
Organism: Ruminiclostridium sp.; assembly: GCA_045579625.1. Classification (GTDB taxonomy): domain Bacteria; phylum Bacillota; class Clostridia; order Oscillospirales; family Ruminococcaceae; genus Ruminiclostridium_E. Next base: position 9,482 of record JAZNMN010000014.1, on the reverse strand, counting down.
CGGCGAAATTACTGCCTATTCAAACTGGGGTGCTGCTCTTGCAGGCTACATAGTAGAGCGTGTCAGCGGCATGGATTATGCCGAATATCTACATAAGAATATACTTGAGCCCCTGGGAATGGAGCATACCTCTGTTTCTGCCGATTACCGTGACAATGAGTGGGTAAGAGTACAGCGTGAAAAGGAAAAAGCTTATTTTATAATGAACCAACCTGAAGTGGGAATGGTTATGGATGAAGATTTAGGTACGGCTATGAGCTTTATCCTTCTCTATCCCGCAGGCTCTGTAACAGGAACACTTGCCGATATGACAAAATTCGCACAGGCTTTGGTAAGTGATGAATGTCCGCTTTTCGATAAGCAGGAAACCCTTGATTTATTGCTTTCTGCAAGTGATTATTATGGCGATAGCGATATACCGAAGAACTGCCACGGTTTATGGACTATGGAATATGCTGTAACTACAATGGGACACGGCGGAAATACCAACGGCGGTTCTGCAAATCTTGTTATTGACAAGGAATCAAAAACGGGTGTTGTTGTTCTTACAAATCAGCAGGGCGAGGGCGTATTCTGCTTTGAAATTCCGAAGCTTATCTTCGGCTTCTTTGAAAACAATCCGATTTATACCAACGCTTCAATTACCGAGCGTAACGATATAAGCGGCAATTATGTTTTAAGTCGTGGCATTTTTGAAGGTGCTATGAAGATATCCAATTGTCTCGGTTATCTTCCTTTAGCTCAGGGGGACTCTCCCGATTCCTATACTCAGGGTGGTATTCCCGCGCTTACACGAATCTCCGACAATATCTATCTGATTGGCGATACAGGAGAATTTCTCTACGAAGCAAAAACCTCCGACGGAAATACTCTCCTTGAATACTCCTCAATGGCATATATAAGGAGTGATACGGTTGAAAATGAATTTATTGCAGTAATAGTTTTCGCTGTAATTGTAGTTGCAACACTTCTTATTCTTACCGCAAAGGGCGTAAAGAAGCTTGCTAAGCTTTATGAGCCGATTCCTGCAGGAAAAGCGGTTCTCGCAGGTCAGCTTGCGAGACTTGCGGCGGGGGTTGCGCTAATTATCAGCTTGATAGCTTTTGATTTTGACCTTTTCAGAATTCTTTGCTTCCTTGTGACATTATGTTCGGTTGCCTGCCTTGTTTCCGCAGTATTTACAGTGAAGGCACTTTTCACCGAAAAGGAAATGAAGAAGCTTGCCCGTGTAAGATATGCTCTTTCCGTGCTCTGCAACTTGTTTGTTACAGGCTTTGTGGTATATTTTCAGCTGTTTAATTTCCCGGCGTGATAATTGAAAAGATAAGACCTGCGAAAAAACGCAGGTCTTTAGTCTTGCTACTTGATTTTCCTTTGCTTTGGGAGTATAATCAGTATAGAAACAGAGGTGAATTGATATGGGTAAGCAGATAAATTATTATATGGGATATAATGATTTTTTATCGGTTGCACAGGCGGCGCTTGACTGCGGATGTGTAATTTACCGTCATCAGTTTGTAAACGGATGTTATAAATTATTAAAAGGAACAACTATTAATATAGTAGTTCCTGATTGTAATAATTATTTTTTTCATATTCCCGAATTAGGCGAATTTACAGTTAATGATTTCAATGGAAATCAACACATAAGTGAAGATACAAGGTTGTTCGTGATAGAGGCTGGCTTTTCATTTACGGATAATGAAAAGAAATGTATTCACTCAAATCGTCTTTATATTATCACAGGGCGTTATGAAAAAGACGGGGAATGGATACCGAGAAACGATATGCTTACAAAAGTGTATAACAGATTAGCTCGCATTGTAAGAAAAGTAGCACCAAGCAGGGAGATAGAAGCCTTTGTTATCAATCCTGTTTACGAAGGGAAGAAATTACTTCGTAAATGTTATATATCGCCTGAATGTTGTCTTTTAGTTGAAAACAATGAATACATATTGAATTAAACAGAAAGGTTTATATTATGATAAAAGGAATACACCACGTTTCAATGAAAACCGGAAACGACACCGAATATGAAAGGGTAAAAAAATTCTATTCGGAAGTACTGGGTTTAAAAATTATAAAGGAATGTGAAAGCTGTCTTTTGCTTGATACAGGAAGCGGCATAGTTGAAATATTTCGTAACGGCACGGAAGAAAACGTCAGAGGTGTTATCCGTCATTTTGCCTTTGCGGTTGATGATGTTAAAGCCTGTGTTGACGCTGTAAGCGGAGCAGGATATGAAGTGTTTGTGCCAATGAAGGAGGTAGACGTGGGCGGCGACACGAATTTTCACGCAACAATAGCATTCTGCAAAGGACCGCTTGGAGAAGATATAGAGTTCTTTTCGTCTGAATGGTAAAAAGGAGAAATTATGTTATTTGAATTTGGACAATACATAATTGATGTTGATGTAGAAGAAACACGAATGTGTTATCAGAACCAAATGTTGCTTACTGATGGTTGTTGTTGTGACGGCTGTCGCAATTATCTGCTGGCGTACGAATTGTTTCCTGAAAAAGTGAAGGCGTTTTTTGAAAACCTTGGCATAGACGGCAGAAAGCCTGATGAAGCATATGAAAATTGCCGTGAGTGTGAAGGCAGACAATGTTTTTATGGTGGTTTCTATTTCTTATGCGGAACTGTAATAAAGGGAGTTTCTGCATGGGGAAATACTACTGAAACTGTTTCAGGCACCGTTTCAAGCTGGGAGCAAAATAAGGCTTATGAAATAGAAAAAGGCTATTACGTTTCATTCGATATATCAGATACAGAGCTATCGGATGAATTTACCCGACCAACGATAATTATGGATTTTGCATTTCATATTCCGTGGATTTTGGAGGACGAATCTAATTTGCTACACAATTAAAATGAAGCAAATAAAAGGTGTTTTTAACGCTATAATTTACAATATTTCATGCCTTAAAATACAATTGAATTTCATATTCACCACTGATATAATTTAGAAAAATCATTCGATGTCTGTACATCGAAAAGGGGGATTCATCATGAGTGACAAGCTTTTTACGCCACAGAATAAAAACGCGCAGGACTGCGTTAAAAATGTTATGAAATATCTTTCCGATATTACCTACGAAAAGGTGATCACAGGTCAGCATACCCAGTCTATGGCTCAGGAGGAGCTTCGTTATATCGAGGAGGTAACAGGCAAACAGCCTGCACTTCTCGGCTTTGAGCTTCTCTCCTATTCGCCGAATATCAATTATACCGATACCGATGAGGAATGTATGACCGAGGTTTCTGAAAATTACGGCACACTGAAAAGAGCCTGGGAATGGGCGGAGAAAAAGGGGCTTATCACCTTTACCTGGCACTGGTTTTCGCCTCTCGGCGGTCGTTCCAAATCCTTCTTCACCTGCAACACGGATTTCGACGCAAGCAAGGCTGTAATTGAGGGTACGCCCGAAAATACCGCTCTTATTTCCGATATGGATATGATGGCAGGACTGCTCCGTCCCTTCTGTGATAAGCAGATACCGATTTTATGGAGACCTTTCCACGAGGGCGAGGGCGACTGGTTCTGGTGGGGAGCCAAAGGCAAGGATACTCTTAAAAAGCTGTGGCGGATAATGTATGAGCGTTACACTAATGTACATAAGCTGAACAATCTTATCTGGGTGTGGAATTCTCCTCTTCCCGAAGCATATCCGGGCGACGATGTGGTGGACATCATTTCAAGGGATATGTATCCGCCTGCACACGAGCATAACAGCAGAAGCGAAATGTATAACGGGCTTATTAAGATAACCGAACAGCCGAAAATCGTGCTTATCGGCGAGACAGGCACTATTCCCTCCGCAGAAGCTATCGTAAAGGAAAAAATCGGCTGGGCAAGCTATATGACTTGGTCGCACGAATTCTGCATAGGCGAGGAATATACCACAAAGGAAGCACTGAAGAAAATGTACGACAGTCCTTATGCAGTTACAAAGGAAGCCTTGCCTGAGCTTTATTAACAAATATACAAGCGATGGTGTGTGGTATAATTATGACATTGACGATTTGTGAGGTGTAAAACGTATGGTTTTTGAAAAGGCAGATTTGAATGATTTGTCATCTTTAATCAATTTACGAATTGCATATTTGCTTGAAGATTATGGAGAATTACCCGAAAATAAGATCAAAGAGATAACCAATAACCTGAACAGTTACTTTCAAAAACATTTGAACAATGATTTACTGGTTTTTGTTTGTAGAGATGTTGACAAAATTGTAAGTTGCTGTTTTTTATGTGTTACAGAAAAACCGTCAAATCCGTCTTTTATAAACGGTAGAACAGGTACAATTCTTAATGTTTATACTTTGCCGGAATATCGAAGAAAAGGAATTGCAGGAAAGCTTATTAAAATGCTGCTTAATGAAGCGGAAACATCAAAACTTGATTTTGTAGAACTTAAAGCCACAGATTCAGGATATCCTTTATACAAATCTCTTGGATTTGAAGATGTACTTTCCAAATATCATAATATGAAATTTAATTTTAATTCAAGCAACAATAAATAATATGAGTAGCCGTACCCGAAAACAGGTGCGGCTTTTCTCATTATAGTGCATTTCAGACCCTCGAAAGTGTCACTTGCGTCAAAGCGTATTGCAAATCGGAATTATAATCCATATAATATGCAGACAGGCACACGGAAATTAACCGAGTGCCTGTTTTTGAGTTATATCGTTAGTGATATTTTCCGTGTTGTGAATAGGGCGTAGGAAACGGAAATATTTTATTCTTCAATAACCATAACCATAGGCGGTGTACAGTTTTCGTTATAAAAATCCCCCTTCTCCATAGCTATTTTCATAACCGCCATAGGAAAGGCATAACAGCTGTACTTTCTGCATTCCGCTATGCGGTTTTCAAGATGTTTTTGAAAGCTTTCACTTATAAGTCGCATTTTTTGCGGTTTGATTCGATGATTTTATGATAATATTTTTTGAGGATTGTGTCAAGAAAAAAGCACAGCAGATTTTTACAGTAAATTTTGAAAAAAATATTGACAAACATTTAAACGTATGTTAAAATGTTCTTAACAATTAAACGGTTGTTTAAATATTGAAATGAATTACTGAGGAGAAATATAATGGATAAAAAAGCTTTACCCCATAATCATAGTCATAATGAAGAAAAGGTTCTTGAAAACCTGCCCACCATTGATGAATGCAGAATGGTTGCGGAGATATTCAAGCAGATAAGCGACGGCACAAGGCTTCGTATCCTTTGGTTTTTGTGCCACTGTGAAGAATGTGTAAGCAATATTGCGGCTGCAATGGAAATGAGCGACCCTCTGGTTTCACATCATCTCAGAACTCTGAAAAACACAGGCCTTATCGTCAGCAGGCGAGACGGTAAGGAAATTTACTACAAGCTTGCGGATACACAGGTAGCGGATTATGTACACCGTATCTGCGAAGAGATATTCCATATAACTTGTCCGCTGGAATAAGAGGGGCAGCTATAGGTAGATTTTCATAGGAAGAACAACTGCACAATACATCAGGTGAAAACATAATAAGAAAAAAACACAATGAGATACCTTTGAAGGAGCAAAATATGAAAACCGAAAAGAACATTTTAATCGCATTTATACTGAATCTTACATTCTCAATTTTTGAGTTTATAGGCGGTACGATTACAAACAGCGTAGCTATCGTTTCCGACTCAATTCACGACATAGGCGACGCTATCAGCATTGGTATTTCTTATTTTCTTGAAAAGAAAAGCAAGAAACAGCCTGATGCAACCTACACCTACGGCTATGCGAGATATTCTGTAATCGGCAGTGTTATCACCACACTCATTCTGCTGGTGGGCTCGGTTATGGTTATTTTTAATTCCATCAGCCGAATCATCAACCCTGTGGAAATCAATTATGACGGTATGATTATTTTTGCAGTATTCGGCGTTGTTGTAAATTTTGTTGCTGCGTATTTTACCAGAGAGGGTGACTCTCTCAATCAGAAGGCAGTAAATCTGCATATGCTGGAAGATGTTCTTGGCTGGGTAGTTGTTCTGATTGGTGCGGTGGTTATGCGTTTTACAGACATTTCCATTATCGACCCTGTGATGTCAATTGCGGTTGCAGTATTCATTCTTGTAAATGCAATCAGAAACCTTAAGGAGGTACTGGATTTATTCCTTGAAAAAGCTCCTCACGACATTTCGGTCGAAGAAATCAAAGCTCATATAGCTGAAATTGAAGGCGTTTTAGATGTTCACCATATTCATATATGGAGTATGGACGGCCACAATAATTATGCAACAATGCACATAGTTACAGAGGCTGAGCCTCACGGCATAAAGCATAAAATCAGGGATGAGCTTAAAGAACACGGCATTTCCCACGCAACCTTAGAACTTGAGGGTAAGGACGAGGGCTGTCACGAAGAGCATTGTCACGTGGAATTTGAAGCGTCTTCAGGACATCATCATCACCACCATCATCATTGATATATAAGTATTTTACGGAGGATTTTATGAATAAAGAATGGTCGGAAATGAATAAGACTATGCAGTTTCAGATTAAGAAAAAAGAGACCTTTTTATCAGGTATAGATACATTGCTTAAGCTCCGTGAAGAGCTTATGAAACAGCTTCTTAAGCTTAAGACTGAATTGTCATCTGACGACTTTTGTGCCATGCCTTATATGAACGCAAAAGGTTATCACAGTAAAACGATTGCTTATTCACTCTGGCATATTTTCCGCATTGAGGATATTGTTGCACATACGCTTATTGCAGATGATGAACAGGTATTTTTTAAAGGAGACTATCAAAAACGCACAAATTCTCCGATTATTACAACTGCAAACGAGCTTGAAAAAGAAGAAATAAGTGAGTTTTCAAAGAAGCTGTCTGTTGAAGAATTATACAGTTACGTAACTGATGTTGATACATCTACAACACAGGTTTTAAAAGCTCTTACATACAGCGATATCAAGGAGAAAATAACTGCCGAAAAAAGAAAGCGGTTGGAGACGCTGAATGTGGTAAGCGACGACGAAAACGCATATTGGTTAATTGATTACTGGTGCGGAAAGGATATAAAGGGATTGATACAAATGCCCTTTTCAAGGCACTGGATTATGCATATTGAAGCGTGCTTAAGGATAAGAGATAAACTGTTATCTCTTAAGTAAATTCAGTTACCGAACAGCATAATTAACCTGTACCCGAAAAATGACGTAAGCCGCAGAGAGGTTTTCAACCCAAATAGTTTGAGACAATCAGTGGCTAATAAAATAAACAGAGCAGTATCGTAAAATCAAGCGATACTGCTCTTTTTTATTTAAGCTAAAAACAAAAGGAAAATTGTAATTTATTTAAAATTTGACACAGATTTTACAAAACTCCTGTTTCCGACTTTACAATAGAGCTGTATAATTCGGATGTAAACAAAAAACACAATCAATTTTACATCTGAAAGGACTTGTAATTATGAAAAAGATTATCAGCATTATTACCGCAGCAGTTATTATGTGCAGTACCTTTGCAGGCTGTTCCTCTGAAAAGGAAGCAGTAGCAACAGACGGCTCTACCTCAATGGAAAAGGTTATCGGCGTTCTTGGCGAAACATTCGAAAATGACACAGGAATTACAGTTACATACAACCCCACAGGTTCAGGCTCAGGCATCAAGGCAGTTGCCGCAGGAACCTGCGACATCGGGCTTTCCAGCCGTGACCACAAGGAAGAAGAAAAGGCACAGGGACTTACAGCAACCGTTCTCGCTTACGATGGAATTGCAATTATCGTAAACCCCGAAAATCCCGTTTCTGACCTTGATGTTGAAACAATCGCAAAGATTTACACAGGTGAAATCACAAACTGGAACGAAATTGGTGGTAATGACAGCGAAATCGTACTTATCGGACGTGAAGCAGGAAGCGGTACCCGTGACGGCTTTGAAAGTATCACAGACACTGAGGACAACTGCAAGTACCGTCAGGAGCTTACCTCCACAGGCGACGTTATCACAACTGTTGCAGGAAATCCTGCGGCTATCGGTTATGCTTCGGTAGCGTCTGTAAAGGACAGCGTCAAGATGCTTACAGTTGGCGGTGTTGCTCCCTCTGAGGACACTATCAAGGACGGCAGTTATGTTGTTCAGCGTCCCTTCGTACTGGTAACAAAGGCTGATACAGAGCTTTCAGAGAGCGCACAGGAGTTCTTTGATTACATCACCTCTGAAAACGCAAGAGAAGCTATCTCCTCCGCAGGTGTTGTAGCGGCAAGCTAAGAAGCGTGCCGCTTCGGGCAGTTCCGCCGCACGATAAACAAGCAGTATTTATGGCTTGCATTGTGCGGCGGTTTCTGAACGTATAAATTGTTTTCGAAAACGGAGCAAACTTATGAAGAAAAATATAATGATAGAAAGAGCCATTCACGGCGTATTTCTGATACTCGGACTGCTGACAGTCGGTTGCGTTCTGCTGATAACAGTTTACCTTGTAATTTCAGGCATTCCTGCTATAACAGAAATCGGTCTTTTCGACTTTCTTTTCGGTACAGAGTGGGCGTCTACCGCCGCAGAGCCAAGCTACGGAATACTTCCCTTTATCCTGACAAGCGTTTACGGAACGGCAGGAGCAATTCTTATCGGCGTTCCTATAGGATTTTTTGCGGCGGTCTACCTTTCAAAGCTTGCAAATCCAAAGGTAAAAGCCTTTATGGAAGGTGCAGTAAGTCTGCTTGCAGGAATCCCGTCGGTTGTGTATGGTCTTGTGGGTATGCTGGTGCTTGTGCCCGCTGTGCGTGAGATATTTGATATTCCCGATGGCGCAAGCCTGTTTTCAGCGATAATCGTACTTGCAATTATGATACTCCCATCTATTATAAAGGTCTCAATGACTGCCCTTGAAGCTGTACCGAAAGAATACGAAGACGCATCTCTTGCCCTCGGCGCAACTCCTGTCGAAACATATTTCAGAGTTTCTGTACCTGCCGCAAAAAGCGGTATTGCGGCGGCTGTGGTGCTTGGCGTAGGACGTGCGATAGGCGAAGCTATGGCTGTTATGATGGTATCGGGAAATGTTCCGAATATGCCGTCGCTTTTCCAGAGTGTGCGATTCCTCACAACAGCAGTTGCAAGCGAGATGTCCTATTCAAGCGGTTTACAACAACAGGCGCTGTTCTCAATAGCACTTGTGCTGTTCCTGTTTATAATGCTTATAAACGCAACGCTTAACTTTTTCTTGAAAAAGGAGAAAGACTGATGCTTAATAAAAATAGAAAGCTATATATCGGCGGTATGAAAGCCGCAATGTATATCTCTACGGGACTTACTGCGGCGCTTGTGATATTTCTTGTTGTGTATGTTTTTATCAAGGGTGTTCCTCATATTTCCTGGGAGCTTTTATCCACAAAGCCAAGCTACATAAGCGGAAGAATAGGTATTCTCCCCGATATTTTAAATACACTTTATATCGTCCTCGCAACGCTTGTTTTCGTTATTCCTCTTGGTG
>JAZNMN010000013.1:0-19979 GCA_045579625.1 Ruminiclostridium sp. | reverse complement strand
CTTAAGTCTTGCCTTATGTGTCTTTGCGAATGCGTCGGCAATAATTTCGGGAGTTAAACCGTCAATCTTAAGATCCATCTGGATAGCTGTGATACCCTTATGAGTACCGCCTACCTTAAAGTCCATATCGCCGTAGAAGTCTTCAAGACCCTGAATATCAACCATTGTCATCCAACGGTCGCCCTCTGTGATAAGACCGCAGGAAATACCTGCAACAGGAGCCTTAATCGGAACGCCTGCGTCCATAAGAGCGAGGGTAGAGCCACAGATAGAAGCCTGAGATGTAGAGCCGTTAGAGGAAAGAACCTCGGATACAAGTCTGATTGCATAGGGGAATTCTTCAACGGAAGGAAGAACAGGCTCTAAAGCTCTCTGTGCAAGAGCGCCGTGACCGATTTCTCTTCTTCCGGGGCCTCTGCTTGCCTTTGTTTCGCCTACGGAATATGCAGGGAAATTATAGTGATGCATATATCTCTTGGTATCCTCGTCGTCGAGACCCTCGAGCTTCTGGGAATCGCTTACGGGGCCGAGAGTAGCTACAGTCATAACCTGTGTCTGGCCTCTTGTGAAGAGACCGGAACCGTGAACTCTGGGGAGAAGGCCTACTTCGGAAGCTAAGGGACGCATATCGTCCATACCTCTTCCGTCAACACGCTTCTGTTCGTCAAGTAACCAACGGCGAACGATAACCTTCTGAAGCTTATAGATAGCTTCGTCAATCATAGAAGCCTGGTCGGGATAAATTTCATCATACTTTTCGTGAATAGCGTCCTTGATAGGCTGAAGTCTTGCTTCACGGATATTCTTGTCGTCTGTATCGAGCGCAAACTTAACCTGGTCGCCGAATTCTTCGAGGAGAGCGTCGATAAGGTTATGGTCAATTTCCATAGAGGGGAAGGAGAACTTGGGCTTGCCTATTGCAGCCTGAATCTCCTTGATGAAGGGGATAAGAGACTTGTTGATCTCTTCGTGACCTGCCATAATAGCCTTGAGCATTGTATCGTCGTCAACCTCGTTGGCGCCCGCTTCAATCATTACTACCTTCTTTTCGCTGGAAGCTACTGTAAGCTGTAAATCGGACTTTGCTCTCTGCTCTGCGTTAGGCATAAGCACAATTTCGCCATCTACGAGACCGACGGAAATACCGCCGATAGGTCCGTTCCAGGGAATATCGGAAATAGTAACGGCAATAGACGCACCGATCATAGAAAGTATTTCGGGCTGTGTTTCGGGGTCAACCGCAAGAACTGTCATAACGATAGCTACGTCGTTTCTCATATCCTTAGGGAAGAGAGGACGCATAGGACGGTCAACAACACGGGAAGTAAGGATAGCCTTTTCGCTGGGTCTGCCCTCTCTCTTGAGGTAGCCGCCGGGAATCTTACCTACTGCATAAAGCTTTTCTTCATAGTCAACGGACAGAGGGAAGAAATCAACGCCGTCACGGGGCTTGGGGCTTGCGGTTACGTTAACCATTACTACGGTTTCTCCGTAATGGATCCAGCAGGAGCCGTTTGCGAGACCGCAGACCTTACCTGTTTCAACCATAAGCTCTCTGCCTGCAAAGGTTGTCTTAAAGGTTCTGTAATTTTCGAACATATCTGTTCCTCCTTTTCGTTTACGAGAGCACAGATTTTAGCAATAAACTCAGAATTGACCCGTCAATCCTCAGTTTAATGCTAAAGCCTCTGAACTCCCACTTCTGATTTTTAAAATTCGCAAAAGGGCAGAACAGCATAACTGCTCCGCCCCTGGTTGCTCTTACTTACGGATACCGAGCTTTGCGATGATTGCACGGTAACGTTCAATATCCTTCTTCTGAAGGTAATTGAGAAGGTTACGTCTGCGACCAACCATCTTGAAAAGGCCGCGTCTTGAGTGATGGTCGTGAGAGTGAGTCTTTAAGTGTTCGGTAAGGTCAGCAATTCTCTTTGTAAGAATAGCGATCTGTACTTCGGGAGAACCTGTATCATTCTCACTTGTGCGGTTAGCCTCGATAATGGCTGTCTTTTCGTCCTTGAGCATCATAATAAATACACCTCTTTAAAAATATTTTGCATATACTTAGCAGCGGGTAACAGTGCGTCTCCTGTCGGAGCATAAACCACAAGGCCGGGTATATGTATCTGCTGCACATAAACAGCTTACATATTATAACACAAAATTTCTCTTTTGTAAATACCTTTTAAGGCTAAATTTTATATAATTTTGCAGGATTTTTTCATTATAATCTATTGCAAAATTATACTTTTTATGGTAAAATACATTTGTTAATTGTGCGCTTTAATAAAAAGCGTTAAGAATACACGAAAGGAATGATACTGAAATGGCTGCTGACCCTAACGGGCGAAAACGAAATTTAATAAATACGGAGGCAGTCCTTTCTGTATAGCTGTCTCCGTAAAAGGAGAACGCTATGCTCACATTCTACAAAACCATTGACGGCGGCAGTATGACTGAAATCGAGGAGCTTGAGACAGGCTGCTGGATTTCTGCTGTTGCACCTACCGAAGCGGAGATATCGAAGCTTGAAACCGAGCTTAATATCGACCGCGACTTTATTCGTTCCGCCCTCGACGAAGAGGAATCCTCCCGTATCGAAAGCGAAGAGGATCATACTCTTATAATCCTCGACTTCCCTGTTGCGGAAAAGAACGAGGCGGATAATACCTTTACCTATTCAACAATGCCTATGGGTATCATCATTACGGATACAAACGTTGTTACCGTATGTATTACGGAAAACAGCATTATCGAGGATTTCTCAAAGGGTATCGTTAAAAATGTAAGGACACAGTTCAAGACAAGATTCGTATTCTGCCTTATGCTTCGCATTGCCGCAAAATACCTTCAGTTCCTGAAGCAGATCGAACGTATCTTCAACCACGTTCAGAAACAGCTTCATAAATCAATGAAGAACGAATCCCTTATCCAGTTACTGGGACTGGAAAAATCGCTGGTTTACTTCTCCACATCCCTTAAATCTACCGAAACGGTACTGGAAAAGCTTCTCCGAGGAAGAATAATAAAGCTTTACGACGAGGATCAGGAGCTTCTTGAGGACGTTTTAGTCGAGGTTAAACAGGCTATCGAAACCAGTAACATTTACTCAAACATTCTTTCCACAACAATGGACGCTTACGCAAACGTCATTTCCAACAACCTTAACCAGTCTATGAAAACTCTCGCCGTACTTACTATTATAATGGAAATTCCTACCATTATTTTCAGCTTTTACGGAATGAATACTCCCGATCTTCCCTTCCCCGTCACCCTTTTCCCGTCAATACTGGCGGTGGTGATGGCGGCTATAGCGGCAGTAATCCTCGCTAAGAGTAAATTCTTCAAATAACAGCAAAAACCGTTCCCTTACGCTTACTGCATAAAGGAACGGTTAATTTTATTTTCATACTCTCGCCGAATTCGCCATAATAATCTCATTCCTTATCTGGTCGGGAATAGCGCTTATCGGCTCGGGTGCAGGCTTCGCAGTATAGTAGCCCTGTATAAGGTCAACGCCGAGACGCACAACGGTCTCAAGCTCGTCAAGGGTTTCGACGCCCTCGGCTACTACCTTGATATTATTCATTCTTGCGAATTCTACCGTACTCGAAACGAACATCTGCTTATTCTGATCCTTATGGATATCGGTAATAAGGAATCTGTCGATTTTTACAATCTGAGGCGCATATCTCAGCAGGTTAACTATATTGGAATGACCTGTACCGAAATCGTCTACCGCAAGCTCGCTTCCCCTGAGACCCTTCATTGCGTGAAGCTCCTCATCGGTAAGGCTTTCCTGTTCGGTTATTTCAAATACGCAGTACTCAAAATAGGCGGAATATTTCTCATTTATACGGTTATAGTCCTTTTCCTCGAGCATACAGCCGGGAATCGTATTTATAAAGAGCTTTCGTCCGCCGAAGCTTTCGAAATTGTCAGCAAAGCCCGCCATAATGTTATACATTGTTATTTTTTCAAGTTCGTTGAGACAATTGTAGTCTGCCGCTATTTCAAGCACCTCAAGAGGAGAAAGCTTGATTCCGCCGGTAGTTCTCATAAGAGCCTCGTAGGCGTAGATTTCGCCTGAGCGTGCGTCAACAATAGGCTGGTAAAAATATGTAAATAAGTTCTTGCTGAGAAGAATATTAAAGGTATCGTATTTATCCTTACTGGACTTTTTCTCCTTAAGAACGGGGCCGCTTCCCGACTTGAGACGGTTAAGATACATTTCACCGCTGGCGAGCTTTATAAAGTTCACGAGGGTACTGTTCCATTCGGGCTGAGCCACTGTACAGCCGCAGTTTACCTCCAGGTAATAATCCTTTGCGCTTTCGGCATTGTACTTTTCCATCGTTCCGAAGAAAATCGAGGTAGCCGAATTTATTACGTCGCCTATATTATTCCCTGCGTCAATATAATTTATCACGGTAAATTCATCGTCAGCCGTGCGGGCTACAACGGAATTTTCGGCATTTGCAAGCTGAAGCGTCTGAGCTACGGTCAATACTGCATTTTCTATATCATTGATACCGTAGTTCTCGTAAATATACCTGTATTTCGGAACGCCGTATACCGATACGGCAAGAATCTTTCTCCTGTTTTCGATATGAGAGGAAAAGCTTTCGAACCACTTTTCGAGACCCTTAAGATTCATAAGTCCCGTTACGGTATCCGTATATACCGCATTTTCCATACTCATACGCATACGGCTTTGTCTCAGGCGGTTCACTACCGTTGTGAAAGCAATATTCATCGTCTTGGAAACACGGTTTATTTTATGTGCGGAGCTGCATATATCGGAGGTCTTTACCGCATAGTAGCCACATACCTCGTCGCGGACATAAATCGAGCTCATAATACATACTGTATCGTCCTCGAGCCAGTCGTCAAGGTCGGGAACCATTTCGCTGATACTGAAATTACGCTTTACGCCGATTGTATAATCAACATTTCTCGAAGAGAAAATTATAACGTCATCAGGCAGAGGCCTATCCGAAGCGCTGTCTTCAATATTGGCAACCGTCGATATAAGGTCGCTTCTGATACAGACATAGGAATTAGGCAGAGCGTAAGAAGAAAGAGCCGCTCCGAGCCTGCTGATATCCGTACATTCAAGCACCCTGTCCATCCAGGTATAAATGTGCATTTCGTGTGCGTCCATATCGTCTATCATATGGAAAAGATAGTCGGCCTGCGTCCTGTAATCAAGGTCATTCATATCGCCGCAGCCGCAGGAACAGCGTATATCGGTGTTATACTCCTGGTCGTAGCTTCCGGGCTTAAGGCTTCCGTCGGAGGCGCCCTCTATAATCTTAAAAATAAGCTCGGAAAGTCCTTCGAGATTTTCGCTGCAGGTAGTAAGAGCGGGAAGGAAGAACTGTGCGCTTCTCATTCCGTCGAAGCCTGTTACCGCTATATCCTCGGGAACACGGTAGCCGTAGCCCTTAAGGGTATCGCATACCGTAATAGCCATAGAATCGTTTGCACATATAAATGCGGTAGGCATAGTACGCCCGCTGTTATAGATACTCTGTATAAGATTCATAGTAGGAATAGCCCAGTAATCGCCGTAGCCTACCATTGTTTCTTTATTGAATTCGATACCGTTTCTTTCAATAACTCGCCTAAAGCATTCGAGACGTCTTACCGTATTCTCCTCGTTTTCAAGTCCGCCCACAAAGAATACATCCCTATGGCCGTGATCCTCGACGATATGACTTACGACGCGCTCGAAAGCGTCCTCGTAGCTTCTGTTGATGCAGTAACAGCCATAGGCCTCGCCGTGAACAAGAATAACGGGGATATTACGCTCCTGCGCAGAAGCTATAAGCTCACGGACTACTGTCTTATCGTGGAAGGACTCGTTAAGAACCACGAGAACATCGAGGAGGTCGAAATTTATAAATTTATAAATAGCTTTTGCGCCCTCGTCGTATACATCATTGTTGTATAAGTCAAGAACGCTGTTGAATACAAGTATTTTATTTTGGGAGAAGCGTGATTTTTTAAAAAGAGAATCAACAAAATGGGTACGGAAGTCGTCATTAACCTTCGTAAGACATACGCCGATTATTCTTTTCCCATTCCTCACAGATATCACCGTCCCGAAAAAACGCATAAAAAATAGTATAAATTGTAATAAAATTTATACAATTCACCACATAAGATTATAGCACAAAGGTTACATTTTGTCAATACTTGGTAAAACTAATGGAGCAGTTTTGAAAATCTTGTATTTTTATTGACTTTTATGTCGCAATATGCTACAATTAAAACCTACTGACAGATATACAATTCATAATATATATAATATAAAGAAAGCGGCGATTTTTTTGCTTAAAGGATATAGAAAAAGTATTATTGCGGCTGCTCTCGCCTTCATAATATGTACAAGCGGCTGTTACGGAAATATTTCCGAGCGCAGTCTTACAGATACCGCCACAGCTGCTCAGGAGAGCGTTACAGAAACAGAAAAAACAAAAACAACCACGAAGAAGCCAATTATTACTACAGTTAAAATTACCACAACGGGAACGACTACCCCCGAAACAACAGAAGAAACTACGGATACCACAATCCCGATAATAGAGGACTATAACAGCTTTATTTTCTCCGACGAATACAATGAGTTCCTTTCGGACTGCGTATTCGTGGGGGACAGTATATGCAGCGGCCTTAAGCTTTACGAGATACTGCCCTCGAAAAACGTAGTGGCACAGGGCAACGTAGCCGCAAGAAACATTTTCGACTTCACCTTCAAGGTAGGTAAGGAAAAGCTTTCGGTTCTTTCGGCGCTTGTAAACCTTAAGCCTAAGTACGTAGTTTTTTCTATGGGAATGAACGACGTAAACATTACCTCGGAAAAGGCATTCTGTGAAAACTACGAGGAGCTTCTGAGCCTTACCGAAGGCTTTCTCCCCGACGCAAAGCTTATAGTATGTGCAGTTACTCCGATATCCGTAGACTCTAAATTTACCACAAACGAAAACATAGACAGCTTTAATGCGGCTCTTAAGGAAGCTCTCGACGAAAGCGAAAAATGGACATACGTGGATATAACGAGAGAGCTGAAAAATTCCGCTAATGCCCTTAAAACCGATTATAACGGCGGCGACGGCGTTCACCTTTCTCCTGCCGCTTACTATGCGATGCTGTATCAGGTTTGCGAAAGAGTGGTTGACGGAAAGGTCTACGACGAGGAAGGAAATGCAACGATAGTTACAACCGAGGAAACCTCCGCCCCCGAAACAGAAGCAGAGTCGTCGGAAACCAAGAAAACTAAAAAGACGAAGAAAACTACTGCAACAGAAGCGCCCCAAGAATCGGATACATCAGATGAAAACGCCGATACAACGGTTCCTCCCGAAGAAGCGGAAACCTCCGTTGAACAGGGTACTGTGGGAGAAGCTTCCGAAGAAGAATAAAATTTTTCTTAAACTATTGCATTTTACTATATATTGTGGTATAATATCATAGGAACAACAATATGTACTTATTCAAGGAGTGTTTTACTATGAAAAATGTTAATATCACAATAAACGGCGGCACCCTCAGCGACGCAGAAATCCAGGCTTATGTAGACAGAGGCAGAGCTCAGAAGCCCAATCAGAAGCTTACCGACCTTGAAATTAACGTGGACGGCGAATATGTTGACCTGGAATACAACTACGACGACAGGCCCTTCGAGCGTATAAGACGTATCACAGGCTATCTCGTAGGTACTCTCGACCGCTTCAACAATGCGAAGAAGGCCGAAGTGCTTGACCGTGTTACCCACGAGGTTGCCGATGACTGCGAGGACGTTTACGTAGAGGCAGTATAACACCGCCTAAATTTCTGTTACATTATAAAAATAATCTGCATATTGCATTAAGCAATATGCAGATTTTCTTTTTATCCGCTCAATCAATTAAAGCTTCTTACCCAGCTTATAAGGGAGCCGTGATGATTGTTTTCATACACGTCCTTCGCCATTCTTTCGGTAACAGGCCCGTTCCTTCTCATTTTTTCAAGGATACAAAGCTGTAATTCCTCAACAGTCATCTCCTCGTAGGACTTATCCTTGGGAATTTCGACTGTCTTTTCGGTTTCCGCCGAGGACTTTTCTTCGGATACAGCCTCCTTCTTTTCCTCCTGCTTTATTTCGGGAGCAGTCTCTGCTCTTACGGAAGTATTGACCTCGACAACGGCTTTCACAGGCTCATATACCTCTCCGCTATCGGAGGGAACCCATATTTCGCCCGAATTTCCCTTAATACGGAATGTTATTCTTCCTCCGACTGCAGTAATTTTCTCGCCCGAAAGCGCTCCGATATATTCGCTACAATCTGCGGCAAGGGATAATTCAGCCTCGTTGTCGTCATTATTAACCGCAACAATTACATCATCCCTTGAAAAAGCGTACTGCCTGTTTGTAAGAAGGAGCTCCTTGTATTTTCCGTAGGAGAGCGCCTTTGTCTTCTGTCGGATTTCTCCTAAGGCAGAAATAAGTCTTACAAAGGAATTATTTTCCGCCTCAGCCATATATTTTTCAATATCTATAAAGGGTCTTAAGGAATCATCGGAATTTCTCTGCTTCGCTCCCTCAATACCGAATTCCGAGCCGTAATAAACGGAAGGAACTCCGGGAAGCGTATACATAAGAATATGAACGGGAGCGAAATGCTTTTTATTGGTAAGCTTCGTATAAATTCTTTCTACATCGTGATTATCGACAAAGTTATAAAGCTTAAGTCCGTCGGGCTTATTTCCGCCTATTTCGTAAAGCCTTTTTACAGTATGTGCGATTTCGAAATAATTGTGGTCGTTATGACCTGAATAGAGCGCCTTATGAAGCTGGTAATTGGTAACGGAATGTAATGTTCCTTCGTTTACCCAGCGGCTGTAGTCGCCGTGAATAACCTCGCCCATAAGCCAGAAATCGCTTTTAACTTCGTTTGCGACTTTACGAAGAGCCTGCATATACGAAAAATCAAGCACATCTGCGGCGTCGAGACGTATACCGTCAATATCAAATTCCTTTACCCAGAAACGGATAACGTCACAGATATAGTCCTTGACCGCCTGATTATGCTGGTTAAGCTTTACGAGAAGATTGTATCCGCCCCAGTTTTCGTAGGAAAAGCCGTCATTGTATTCGTTATTTCCGCCGAAATTAACGTTGCAGTACCAATCCCTGTACGCCGAAGCCTCTCTTTTCTCCTTAATGTCCCTGAACGCAAAGAAGTCACGGCCTGTATGATTGAAAACGCCGTCTAATATGACCTTTATCCCCTGCTTATGGCATTCAGCCACAAAATCGGTAAGCTCCTTATTTGTTCCGAGTCTGCTGTCGAGCTTTTTATAATCGGTAGTCTCATAGCCGTGACCTACCGATTCAAAAAGCGGACCTATATATAAGGCATTAAAGCCCTGCTTCTTTATATGGGATATCCAGGGAACAAGAGTACTGAGCCTCGATACAGGCTCTCCGTAACTGTTCTTCTTAGGCGCACCCGTCATCCCCAACGGATAAATGTGGTAAAAAACCGCCTCATCATACCAAGCCATTACAGCACCTCCGAATAATACATAAAAAAATAAACATATTGAAAGAATATCATATTTCCATAGAAAAGTCAACCGAAGAAAACCGCCCCGCTTTATATATTCTCCTCACGATAAAGCTCTCTGAACCTTGTGGGAGTACAGCCCTTCAGCCTTCTGAATACACGGTTGAAGGTAGTAATACTTGAAAAGCCTGCGCTGAACGCCGCCTGCGTTATCGAAAGGCTGTCGTTTCGGAGAAGGATTTCCGCCGCTCTTATCCGCCTTTCGTTTACCATATCCGAAAAGGAAAGACCGCTGCTGCTAAGAAGTCTCGATATATGGAACTTACTGTAGCCTAAGGCCTCCGAAAGCGTATCGAGAGTTATCGGATTCATATAGAAGCTGTCAATATATTTTCCTATAAGCTCCGTTTTATCGGAGAGCTTACTTTTTTCCTCATTTTCCCTGTGCTTTATGTGTTCTGCAATTTTCAGAAGAAGGGTAATAAACCTCTGATAAAGAATAACCTCACAGAAAGGCGGCGAAGCGTCAAATATTCTCAGCATATCCAGTATGATATCGTTAAGCTGTAAAAGGAAGCCCCGGTCATAATCTCCGTTAATCCATAAAGGTTTCGTAAAAACCGAGCCGAGCTCGCTCAGAGCGGGATTATCATTAAGCATCGAATTATCGCAAAGCATAATTATACGCCTTCCCTTCCGCGCTTTAAGATTATGAAGCTCTCCGGGAGGAATTATAAGGATATGGTTTTCCTCAAGAATATATTCCCTGTCACCGCATACCACAGGAAAATCATTTTCCTCGGGCATAAGTATTTCCACTGCATTATGCCAGTGCATCGGATACTCCTTTACCTCGGGGCTGTCATATATAAGAAAGCAGGGAGTCTTGTAGAATATTATATTTTCGGGAGCAGTACTGTGATTTTCCTGCATTTTCATCATCTCTTTTCAAAAATTGCTGTCACAGGCAAATTATATCATATAATTTACAGGTTTTCAATAATAAAACAGCAATTTTTGACCTAAAACACAGCAATATATGATTAGCGTACATATAAATCATTATGTATAATAAAAACAGAAATTCACCCGATTCTGAAAGGAGCTTTTATGAAGAAGAAAATCTTATCCTTAGTAATGACTGCCGCAATAGCAATAACCGCAGGCTGTTCCTCCGAAGCCGCCGCAAAGCCGCTGACCGCCACACAGGCAGCCGAGGAAATGGGAATAGGACTTAACCTCGGTAATACGATGGAAGCCTATAACGCAGGCGGCTGTGAAACCGCAGAATATAAGTGGATACCCGTAAGCGGAAGCAATACTCCCTCGGATTATGAAAAAATGTGGGGCGCGCCAATCACTACGAAGGAAGCAATAGAAGGAATAAAGGCTTCGGGCTTCGATACTGTACGTATACCTGTTTTCTGGGGAAATATGATGGAAAACGACGGTACTTATACTATCAATCCCGACTATATGGCGAGAGTCCGTGAAATCGTCGATTACGCACAGGAAGCAAAGCTTTACACCGTAATAAACATTCACCATTTCGATGAATTTATCATAAGAAGAAACTCCCTTGAGGAATGCGAAAAGATATTCACAGGCCTCTGGACCCAGATAGCGGAGGAATTCAAGGATTATCCCTATACTCTCGTTTTCGAGGGCTATAACGAATATCTTGGCGGAAGTCAGTTCGACGAAAACGGAAAGCTCAGTGAGCCCGAAAGAGCCGACGCCTTCAAAATGGTAAACACACTTAATCAGACCTTCGTTGACGCAGTACGTGCAACAGGCGGAAACAACGCCGAACGTGTACTTATCGTTTCGGGCTACTGGACAAATATCGATCTTACAACCTCGGAGGAATTTATCGTTCCCGAGGATACTGTAAGCGACAGAATTATGGTTTCGGTACATTATGTTGACAATGCAGTTTACTGGAGCAATAAAATCGGCGCTCAGGAATGGCTCGACTATATCGACAGCCAGTGCGGACTTCTTAAAAAGGCATTTACCGACAAGGGTATACCTGTATTTTTAGGGGAGACAACCTCGATTTATCCCAACAGCAATTTCGCCCCCGACGCAATACATACAGACAGTACGGAATGTCTCGGAATAGTACTGGATAAGCTGGAGGAAAACGGCTTTGTACCCGTTCTCTGGGACACGAGCAATAATTTCTATGACCGTAACTCCTGCAGTATTAAAAACGATTCCGACAGAGAGCTTATCTCGAAGCTTTCCGAATAACCGATAAATAAGCTTGCCGCAGGAACGGCAGAAGGGAGAGCGCTATGGCAAATCCATTTCTTCCCGGCTGGGAGTATATTCCCGACGGAGAACCGAGAGTATTCGGCGACAGAGTCTATATCTACGGCTCACACGACAGAGCAGGCTCGGACAGCTTCTGTGACTACAAGCTTAAGGTATGGTCTGCGCCTGTTGACGACCTGAACAACTGGGTTTGTCACGGCGATATTTTCCATACCCGCCCCGACAGAGACCACCCCACCGATACGGACTGGACAGACTACCCTCTTTACGCTCCCGACGTTGTGGAGAAGGACGGGAAATATTACCTGTACTGCTATATCCTCTGGAATAAAGGCTGTGTAGCTGTAAGCGAAAAGCCCGAAGGCCCCTTCAGGCTGCTCTCGAAATACAAGTACGACCTTCCCGACAATTTTGTGGAGGACGGAGTATTCGTTGACCCCGGGGTGCTGGTGGATGACGACGGCCGAGTGTATATATACTGCGGATTTGAAAAGTCATATATGGCGGAGCTTAAAAGCAATATGTACGAGGTAATAAGCGACAGCTATATCCCCGATATAATTCCTGCCGATAAGAGCGACGAAAAGGGCTTCTTCGAGGCCTGTTCAATCCGCAAGGTCGGAAGTACATATTACCTTATCTACTCCCCGAACAAGGGTAACCGCCTCGAATATATGACCTCGGACTCCCCCTCGGGCCCCTTTACATACAGAGGAACAATTATAGATAACGGTATCGATTATCCCGCAGGAAACAACCACGGCTCAATATGCTGTATAAACGGTCAATGGTATATCTTCTACCACAGAATGACCAACGCCACCATTACCTCGCGGCGTGCCTGTGCCGAAAGGATAGAGATACTGCCCGACGGTACAATCCCGCAGGTTGAAATGACCTCTCTCGGCTTCGAAAAAGCCCTTAACCCATACAGGATAACACCCGCCGATATCGCCTGTGTGCTTAAGGGCGGAGGCTTCGTGACGGAGCTTGATTACTTCACGAGAATAATTACAAATATAAAGCCCGACTCCGTTATCGGGTACAAGTATTTCGACTTCGGCGAGGATTTCGGCTCGGAAACTATGGAATTCGCCGTAAAGGTAAAGGGCTCGGGCTGTAGCTCCACTATAAGAATAATGCTTGACGGAGAGAACGGTACGGAAATCGGCCGTTGTGCAGTAGGTGCGTCAGACGGAACATATTCCGCTGTTGTAAAAAACGTCACAGGCACACATTCGGTATTTTTCCTGATCGAGCATAATTATACAGGCTGGTTTGTGGACTGGTACAAGGAGAGAAATCTTTTCGAGCTTGAAAGCTTTGTTTTTATGAAATGATAAATATAGTTAATCCCTTCGAAATAAGGAAATCATTCTGTAATCCGAAGGGATTGTTCTGTATATTTAAAGTTTGACATCATTCGAAGCTTATGGTATAATTATGCATCATCATATAAAGGGAGAGCTTATGGAAATGAAGAAAATAATCTGTCTTATTTTTTCAGTCATTCTGTGTCTTTCGTTTGTACTGTCAATCATCGATACAAACGAACTGCCCACAACCTCGGACTTTAACCACAGTAATATCCGTTCCCACGTGGAAAGAATGTGCGAGGCAGGACCTCACTCAATTATCGACAAGCAGGAAAACAAGCTTGTGCAGGAATATATCATATCCGAGCTTGAAAAGCTTGGGATTATAAATTCCGATACGACGGAGACTCCCGCATATCTCGTTCAGAGCTTTGTCACAAACAGAAGAAGGTATCAGGCCTTCTATCTCGATAACATCATAGTGCATATTCCTGCCAATGCTGCCGAAAAGACAAATCAGGCGGTTATGACGATGGCGCATTTCGACTCCGTTCCTACGGGACAGGGTGCCTCCGACGACGTCTTAGCCTGCGGTACAATGCTCGAAGCGATACGCTATTATCTCGACAGAATGAATAACGGTTATACCATAACAAATGACCTTGTTTTCTGCTTTGTAAACGGCGAGGAATACGGTCTCTGTGGCTCGGAAGCCTTTATGAACGAGTTTAACGGCTTCGATAAGCTTGTTGAGCGTATAAATTTCGCAATAAACCTCGAAGCACGTGGCACGGCAGGTACACAGATAATGTTTGAAACCTCCGAAAATAACTATAACACGGTAAAGCTGTTCGGCGAGGTAAACAACAATCTTTTCACCTGCTCTATCGCTACAATGATTTACGATATGATGCCCAACGGTACCGATTTCTCCAATCTCAAAACCCATTACCAGGGCGTCAATATGGCAAATATCGCAGAAGGCGAAAATTACCACACTCAGAACGACAGCCCCGAAAATGTAAAGGAAAGCTGTCTCACACAGCAGGCGCAGATTATAAACAACCTCCTGGACAAGCTCGGAAGCTATGACCTTGACCTTCTTTACGAGGCAGAAGAAAATGCGATTTTCTTCTCATATCTGAACATCGGTGACGTCGTATATAATCACGCCTTTTCAATTGCTCTGGCAGTAATCGGGTTGTTGCTTCTTACTGCCAATATAGTTCTTTCTGTTATTTACAAAAAGAAGCGTCTCGTTAAAACCCTTAAATCAATACTTACTATAATCATAGGCCTTGCGCTTACCGCAGGCGTCACCTTCGGCTGTTACTACCTGTTCCAGCTTATTGCCGCTTTATCGGGAGCTATCGATTTCAACATAATAGGCGATGTTGATTATTCAAATACCGCTATAACTATAGGTATCGGAGTTCTCGCCTTTGGTATAACAGCTCTTTCCGCCTGTCTGGGCTGTAAGCTTCTTAAGACCGAAGCGGGGGATATAAGAAGAGCCTTCTCCTATATCCATATATTACTCGGAATTGTTCTTACCTTCCTCCTCCCCGACGCAAGCTATCTCTTTATGTTCAGCGGAATAATGCTGATAATAAACGAGGTTGCGGTTACTCTGAAGCCCGAGCTTGAAGGCTATCATTTCGAGCTTCTTGCGGAGGCGCTTTATCTTCCTGTTGTAATACCGATTATAACTCTTGCAGTATCTGCTCTCGGTCTCGGTATGGCATACATTTTCGGGGTTATATTTGCCCTTGCGATATTCGGTGTAAGCTGTAATATCGTTACCGCAGGAGGATATTTTTCGGTTAATGCCCTTTTAAGAAAGGATAAGAGCAAACCTGTTCCCGGCTGGGTCGGCGCTCTTCATATTGTTGCCGTATCGTTTATCGTTTTCCTCGCCGTAAGCCTTACTCCTCCCGATATACATTCCGATCTCGGTCGGGGCTTCGACGATATCGACGATGACGCACTCATTTACGTTACCGATAATGAATACTACTCCAACTACTACATATCCGACCTCAGCGCTTATAGGGCATTGAAAAAATACGCCCCCGAAATGCATTATGACGAGGACGAATGGGGATATATCTGTGAAACGGAAAGGCTGCCCCTCGATATCTCTGTACTTTCTGCCAAGGAGGGTAATGTTCTTAATGTAAAACGCGCCCACGACAGGTCTATGATTTCCCTCACCTTCGAAGCAAAGGACGCGGAATCCTTTACCGTTGACGACGGAATAACGAAGCAGACCTTCGATATCCCCGACCACGGCTTCACCTATATAACGCTCCACAGCGATTGCACCGTCACACTGAACGGCGGAACGGCTACCGTATTATTAAGGGAAAGTATCGTTGATTATCCTCCTCTTATTCCCGAAAATTACAATCCCGAGGAAAGGCTCCATTTCAATCTCTGGCTCTATAAAAACTTTGAGCTTTCATAATATCTGACATTAACGCTTCCCGTAAACAGTTCTGCTGAAACGGGAAGCGTTTTTTTGCAGGAGGTTTATCCCTAAAAGCTGTGTTGACACAGGGAAATTTTTCTGATAAAATTTTTAAAACAGCTTAAACGCTAACAAAACTTTAACATTTATATGCTACAATACTGAAAATGGGGGGTGGTTCCGTGTTCAAGATATTGGTTGTTGAGGATGAGCGTGAGCTTAACCGTACCGTCTGTACCTTTCTGAACAACAGCGGTTACGAAGCCACAGGCTGCCTCAGCGCAAACGAAGCCTATGACGCTATGTATGAAAATGTTTTCGATATTATTATATCCGATATAATGATGCCCGATATCGACGGCTTTGAGTTCGTAAAAACAGTACGCTCTCTCGATAACGAGATCCCGATCCTGTTTATGACTGCCCGTGATGATTTCGCCTCAAAGCAAAGGGGCTATCGTGTGGGAATCGACGATTATATGGTAAAACCTATCGACCTGGACGAGCTTTTTCTCCGTATCGGCGCACTTCTCCGCCGTGCGAAAATTGCGTCAAGCAGAAAGCTTGAAGCAGGAAGCTTCGTAATGGACGCCGACGAGCATACCGCCTATCTCGGCGATAAAGAAATCCCCTTAACCACAAGGGAATTCTCCATACTTTATAAGCTTCTTTCCTACCCGAAAAAGACCTTTACCCGTACACAGCTTATGGATGAATTCTGGGACGCAGATACAGCCTCGGGGCCTCGTACGGTTGACGTGTATATGACTAAGCTCCGTTCGAAGCTGTCGGAATGCGATGACTTCGAAATCGTAACGGTTCACGGGCTCGGCTATAAGGCGGTGATAAAATGAGCATTAAGAAAATACTCCACGCACTCAGCAGCTGGTTTGTATTCTTTCTTCTTGCGGCATTCGTGGTAACCTGCTGTATGACCCTTTTCATTACGGTAATGTCCGCTACCCTCGGGCTTGAGCTTACGGAAGAGAATATTTCTTCGGCGGCTAAGCTTACCTTCGGAAACGTTGTTGTTATAAGCCTGCTTTTTACCGTGATTGACGCAGTGCGCAGAAAAATTATGGTAGACCGCCCCACAAAACGCATAGTTTCCGCAGGAGAAAAAATCACAGGCGGAGATTTCTCCGCACGTATCGAGCCTCTCGGAGATACCTGTGCCTATGAAAGCTTCAACAGCATAATCGACTGCTTCAATAAAATGGCGGAGGAGCTCGGAAGCGTTGAAACTCTTCGCACCGATTTCATCGCCAACGTTTCCCACGAGATTAAAACTCCTCTTGCAGTAATGCAGAATTACGGAACAATGCTTCAGGCTCCCGATTTACCCGACGAGAAACGCATCGAGTACGCAAAGGGAATTACCGATAACTCCCGACGTCTCGCAAGTCTTATCACAAATATCCTTAAGCTCAATAAGCTTGAGAACCAGCAGATTTTCCCCGCCTATGAGCGCTTCAATTTAAGCGAACAGCTTTGCGCTTCATTTTTACAGTTCGAGGAAATATGGGAACGGAAAAGCATCGATATCGAAACCGATATCGAGGACGAGGTATATATAAGCTCCGATTCCGAACTGCTTGGACTTGTCTGGAACAACCTGCTTTCCAATGCCTTCAAATTCACGGAAAGCGGAGGTACCGTTTCCCTGTCGCTTACTGCCGATAAGGAGACTGCGACAGTAAAAATCTCCGATACGGGCTGTGGAATTCCGAAGGAAACAGGCATACACATTTTCGAAAAATTCTATCAGGGGGACACCTCCCACGCTACGCAGGGCAACGGTCTCGGGCTTGCACTTGTAAAGCGTGTGATTGATATTATGGACGGTGAAATCGCCGTAGAAAGTCAGGTCGGAAAGGGCAGTACCTTTACCGTAAAGCTCAGAAGGGGTGAAGGCGTTGGACTTGAAGAAAATACTTAAGCTTTTATATCCGCCCTTATGGGTAATAATTCTGCTTGTACCCTTGTGTACGGCAGGACTTGTCCTTACTTTTACGGGAGGCTACGAGGAGCATCCCCTCGCATACGTACTGTACGTTTTATCCTTCTATACGCTTACTGCCGCAGTAATAAGGATTATCAGATTCCTGCCCAAACGATATCGTGCCGCTAAGGAAAGGGTTTATTCCAATCCTGTGGGTAGCCGTTTTATGACGGATATGAAATTCCGCACGCATATTTCTCTCTACAGCTCCCTCGGAATAAATATTCTTTATGTAATTGTGAATGCGGTATCGGGCTTTCTTTTCGATTCAGCCTGGTTCTTTGTGCTGAGCTTTTACTATACAATTCTTGCAGTAATGCGCTTTCTGCTTTTACGCTTCACAAACCGTATAGGTATCGGAAAGAACCGCTTCAGAGAGCTTCGCCGTTCAAGGCTTTGCGGATACATACTGCTGACGGTTAATCTTGCTCTTTCGGGTGCGGTGCTGATGATTCTGTACAGGAACAAGGGCTACGAATATAACGGAATACTTATTTACGTTATGGCAGTATACACCTTCTATATCACAACTCTTGCAATAATAAATCTCGTTAAATACAGGAAGCTCGGAAGCCCCGTTATGTCAATGGCGAAAATCATAAATATGGCGGCGGCGCTTGTTTCGATGCTGTCCCTTGAAACGGCAATGCTTTCGGAATTCGGCACTGAATTATTGCCCGAAAGCCGACAGCTTTTTATAGCCCTGACAGGTGCGGGAGTAAGCATTATTATCGTTGCTATGTCGGTTTACAGTATCGTTAAAAATTCAAAAGAAATCAGAACAATTATGGAGAACAAGGATTATGCAGAATAAAGAAACCTTTAACTACACCTACTCCGCTAAGCAGCAGGAGGAAATCAAGAAAATCCGCGAGAAATACCTGCCTAAAGAAGCCGATAAAATGGAACAGCTCCGCAGGCTCGATAAAAGCGTAACCGATAAAGGTACAGTTATTTCCCTGATTCTCGGAATTCTGGGCGCCCTTATACTCGGAACGGGAATGTCTATGTGTCTCGTGTGGACAGAGCTGTTTATTCCCGGAATTATTGTGGGAATAATCGGAATAGCGATAGTTTCCATAACCTATCCCCTGTATAATTACATTATACGAAAGGAAAGGGAGAAGATTGCTCCCGAAATTATACAGCTTACAAACGAGCTTATGAAATGAGAAGGCTGTGCTGAAATATTTCAGCACGGCTTCTATCGTTATACTTCCTCAGCCATAATTTTTTCGCTGAGAGATAAAATTCTTTCGGCATATTTCTCTTTTCTCGAAGCGAGAATGTTCTTGTATATCGGATAGTTTACAAGCACCATAAGCATACCGATTACACCCACAATAATTCCGAGAGGCATTGTATTTTCAATACCGAGCTGTGCGCCGATATCGGTCATTACAAGGCTCATTCCCGCCCCCATTATTATCGCGCCGATACTTCCGAAAACGTAACCGAACACATTTGCGGGACGCTTTACTTCTGCGTCAAGCTCACGAAGCAAATCGAGATTTTTCTGACTTGTTTCCTTTTCCATATACTGGGTACGGATTTTCTGCACAATAAATTCTGTATCGTTTCTGTTCATAATAAAGTCCTCCTGAAATTTTGTTTTTCCTTACGACTTTATTATAAGGCTATTATGTTTTCAAGATATTTTCGAAATGTTTACGAAATGTTAATGCAGTAATTTTTTTACAAAAAAATTAAAACGAACATCAGCCCGATTTCAGGATAACAGTAAAAAGCCCGAAGAGTCGGGCTTTCTTCATTATTCTTCCATCTGCTTCGAGAAATACATTGCCGCCGCCTTTACGAGGGCAGTCTGTTCGGGTGTGGCATATTCATTTCCTTCCCCCGAAAGCATAATTACTGCACCGTTCACATCACCCTGAGCCACTATCGGCGCACAGGCGATAGCGTACTTATCAACGCCCTCTATGGGATTTATACGCTTATCGTCATAGGATGTGTAGATATGGTTTTTACGCTGTTCGATAAGATCCTCAAGAGAGCTCGACACTCTCCTTTCGAGAACCTCTTTTTTCTGCATTCCCGAAACTGCTATAACGTGATCCCTGTCGCATATTGCGGCAGGACAACCGCCTATCTTCGACAAAACCTCTGCATACTGGCTCGCAAGCTCAGTTATATCTCCGACAGGGGAATATTTCTTGAAAATTACCTCGCCGTCGGTATTGGTGAAAATCTCAAGAGGGTCGCCTTCACGAATTCGCATAGTTCTTCTTATCTCTTTAGGTATAACCACTCGGCCGAGGTCGTCAATTCTCCTGACAATTCCCGTTGCTTTCATATATCATTTATCCTTTCACGGTAATTTTTTCTTGAAACGCCTT
>JAZNMN010000012.1:0-14808 GCA_045579625.1 Ruminiclostridium sp. | reverse complement strand
ACATTTTAACCGTACCAAGCCCCATGTAAACATTGGTACAATCGGTCACGTTGACCACGGTAAGACAACAACAACAGCTGCTATCACTAAGTACCTTGCAATGAAGGGTCAGGCTAAGTTCGAAGCATACGATATGATCGATAAGGCTCCCGAAGAAAGAGAACGTGGTATCACAATCAACACAGCTCACGTTGAGTACGAAACTGACAACCGTCACTACGCTCACGTTGACTGCCCCGGACACGCTGACTATATCAAGAACATGATCACCGGTGCTGCTCAGATGGACGGCGCTATCCTCGTAGTTGCTGGTACAGACGGCCCTATGGCTCAGACAAGAGAACACATCCTTCTCGCTCACCAGGTAGGCGTTCCTGCTATGGTTGTATTCATCAACAAGTGTGATGACGTTGACGATGCTGAGCTTCTCGACCTCGTTGAAATGGATATCAGAGACGTTCTTTCCAACAACGACTTGCCCGGAGACGATATTCCTGTAGTTCGCGGCTCCGCTAAGGTTGCTCTTGACTGCACAAGCCAGGATCCTAACGCTCCTGAATACGCTTGCATCAAGGAACTCATGGATGCAGTTGACAGCTATATTCCTACTCCTGACCGTAAGGCAGACCAGCCCTTCCTTATGCCTGTAGAAGATACTATGACAATCACCGGTCGTGGTACTGTTGCAACAGGTAGAGTTGAAAGAGGCGTTCTTAAGACAAACGATACAGTTGAAATCACAGGTCTTACAGACGAACCTAAGCAGACAGTTGTTACAGGTATCGAAATGTTCCGTAAGATTCTTGATTACGCTGAAGCAGGCGATAACATCGGTGCTCTTCTCCGTGGTATCCAGAGAAGCGAAATCGAACGTGGTCAGGTTCTTTGTAAGCCCGGCTCCATCAAGCCCCTCACAAAGTTCTCCGGTCAGGTTTACGTATTAAAGAAGGAAGAAGGCGGTCGTCATACACCTTTCTTCTCTAACTATAGACCTCAGTTCTTCTTCAGAACAACTGACGTTACAGGCGTTATCACTCTTCCCGCTGACAAGGAAATGTGTATCCCCGGCGATAACGTAACAATGGACGTTGAACTTATCACTCCTATCGCTATCGAAGAAGGCTTACGTTTCGCTATCCGTGAAGGTGGTAGAACAGTAGGTTCCGGCGTTATCACAAAGGTTGTAGAATAATTCTTAACCATTTATTGCTGATTTAATTTAACAAATAAACTCACTTGCAATGTTGACTCAGGAATCGTTAATCTTGGGTTTCCGGCAGACGAACGTTTACCCGTGGAATTTGGGAGATGCTTAAAGCCGACATAAGCTGCAGGTGAGTTTTATTTTTTACCGAAAAGCTTTTTAAGCCTTCTTTCCACTTCTTCGCTTTCAGTTTCCCTGATAATAAATGATATTTCATCAACTGCCGTAGTAATCAGAAGGGGGATTGTTCTTAGGGAGTCGAGTAGCGAGAATACTGAAAGAGCAAAGCCTTTTTCATCTATCATAGCCTTCGATTTGATAACTATTTTTACATTTCCACAGCTTATCATCGGCGGCTTCTGAAGCTTCAGGGTCTTAAATGCTTTTATTAGACAGGGGATCACTTCGTCGCTTACAGAAAAGCCTACCGAGGAGCAGTCTGTTGAAAGATAAGCTTTAGATATCATATCTATATTTATGCTTTCTTCGCAGGCGGCTTTGAAAACCGACATTATGAACTCGTTTTCGGTTTCGGCAGGTATACCGCCGAAGGTGATTACTGATACTTGTTCGGTTCGGATTATTTCAGTCATAAATACCTCCATAAAAATAAGCCACACAGGTTTTAATATCCTGTGTGGCTTTAGTATTACATTATTTTATGCATTTTTCAGCAGGTCTGACATATCGTAGAGACCGCTTTCTTTTCCTGCGATAAATGCAGCGGCGTTGATTGAGCCTGCTGCAAACACTTCCTTAGAAGCGGCGGAATGAGAAAGAGTAATTACTTCATCGTGTCCCGCAAAAATTATGTCGTGCTCGCCGACTATGGTACCGCCTCTTATTGCGTGCATTCCGATTTCGTTGGCTTCTCTCGCTCTTCTTACGTTATGTCTGTCATAAACGTAGGTCATCTTGTTGTCAAGCTCATTATTAAGAGCCTCGGCAATCATAATCGCCGTTCCCGAGGGAGCGTCCTTTTTAAGATTGTGATGCTTTTCGACAATTTCGATATCGAAGCTGTTTCCGAGAACGCTTACAGCCTTCTTTCCAAGCTCGACAAGAAGGTTAATTCCGAGAGACATATTGAAGGTAAAGAACACGGGAATCTGCGTCGCCGCCTTCTTTATTTCCTCAATCTCCTCCTTGGAATAGCCTGTTGTTGCGGCTACGAGGGGAACTCCGTTCATTGTGCAGTAGGAAATAAGGTCGGGTAAAGCGCTGGGGTGTGAAAAGTCGATTATTACATCAGGCTTTTCAGGAAGGTCGAAGGGCTTCTTTACAACGGGAAAGCCGTCGCAGGGAGTATCGTTAAGGTCAATTCCTGCACAAACGGTACAATCGTTACGCTCGGATACGAGACGCGCGATAACCTTACCCATTTTTCCGTTAGCGCCTGTTATAGCAATTCTAATCATTTAAACGTCCTCCTTATTTTAAATAAGGTCAACCTTCTTGAGTTCAGCTCTGAGCTTTTCGATCTTAGCCTCTTCCATCTTTACGAGAGGAAGCCTGCATTCGCCTACATTCTTACCCATAAGGTTCATAGCTTCCTTTACGGGGATAGGATTAACGTCGATAAAGAGCGCATTTTCCATATCGAGGTACTTCTTCTGGAGCTCGAGGGCTTCGGCGGTCTTTCCTTCAAGATATAGAGCTATCATATCGTGCTTCTCACGGGGGATAACGTTAGAGGAAACGGAGATTACACCCTTTCCGCCGAGAGAAAGTACGGGTAAAACCTGGTCGTCGTTACCGCTGTAGATGTCTAAATCTGTGTGTGCGGCAATCTGTGCAACGAGGGAGAGGTTTCCGCTTGCTTCCTTTACTGCCACGATGTTGGGAGTCTTAGCAAGCTCAATGTATGTGTCTATGGAGATAGAAACGCCTGTTCTCGAGGGAACGTTATAGAGAATAATCGGGATATTTACCGATTCGGCTATAGCGTTGAAATGTGCAACAAGTCCACGCTGGGAGGTCTTGTTGTAGTAGGGGGTAACCTGTAAAAGTGCGTCGGCGCCCGCTTCCTCGGCAAGCTTCGAAAGCTCGATAGCGTAGCCTGTGTCATTGCTTCCTGTTCCTGCAATAACGGGAACTCTCTTAGCTACCTTCTCAACTGTGAAACGGATAGCCTCGATATGCTCCTCGTCAGTCATTGTGGAGGCTTCGCCTGTTGTACCTACTACTACGATAGCGTCGGTGCCGCCGCTAATCTGTTCCTCGATAAGCTCGCCGAAACAGGTGTAGTTTATTGAACCGTCGGCGTTCATAGGAGTTACGATAGCAACTCCTGCGCCGGTAAAGATTGTATTTTTCATAGTAACCATTCCTTTCACAAATGGCGGTCAGGGGTCAATCAGTCAAAATAACCCTTTGCTGCATAAAGCTCAGCCATTAAAACTGCGCCGCCTGCTGCGCCTCTTAAGGTGTTGTGAGAGAGACATACGAACTTATAGTCATACTGTGTATCCTCTCTTAAACGGCCGATAGATACAGCCATACCGTTTTCTAAGTTTCTGTGAAGCTTAGCCTGGGGCATATTGTCCTCTTCGAAGTAGTTTAAGAACTGCTTGGGAGCGGAGGGGAGCTGAAGCTCCTGGGGAGCGCCGCTGAATTCCTTCCAGATCTTAAGGATTTCTTCCTTGGAGGGCTTATTTTCGAAGCTTACGAATACTGCCGCAAAGTGGCCGTTAGAAACGGGAACACGGAGACACTGAGTTGTAATAGAGGGGCTTTCAGCCTTAACGATCTTGCCGTTTTCAACTGTACCCCATACCTTTAAGGGTTCCTGCTCGGACTTTTCTTCTTCGCCGCCGATATAGGGGATAAGGTTATCCACCATTTCGGGCCAGGTTTCGAAGGTCTTTCCTGCACCGGAGATAGCCTGATATGTGCAGGCGAGAACGTTCTTGATACCGAACTTTCTTAAGGGAGAAAGAGCGGGAACGTAGCTCTGGATAGAGCAGTTGGACTTAACGGAGATAAAGCCTCTCTTTGTACCGAGACGAGCCTTCTGTGCTTCTACGATTTCGAGATGTGCGTCGTTGATTTCAGGGATAATCATAGGAACATCCTCTGTAAATCTGTGAGCGGAGTTGTTGGACATAACGGGGCATTCGTGCTTAGCGTAAGCTTCTTCGAGAGCCTTTATTTCGTCCTTCTTCATATCTACCGCACAGAATACGAAGTCAACCTCGGAAGCAATCTTTTCGATGTCGGCTGTAGCGTCCATAACTACGATATCAGCCATAGATTCGGGCATAGGCTTTTCTTCGATAAGCCACTTCTTTACTGCATCCTTGTATTTTTTACCTGCTGAACGGGGAGACGCAGCAAGAGTTGTAACCTTAAACCAGGGGTGGTTTTCGAGAAGAATCGCAAAACGCTGTCCTACCATACCTGTTGCGCCGATAATACCTACCTTATACTGTTTCATTTTAGTTCTTTCCTTTCTTTTTCTTAAAATAAAAATCGGCTCAGAATTCTGAACCGATAAACTGACAATAATTTGCAATTACGACAATATGTCGATAGCACTCCATCGTCCGTTTTATCGGATAAGATGACAATCATACGCTTATTCAGCGTACAACCAGACGAATACATTTCAACCTGTACACTCTTCGGCGGATTTGCCCTTCACATTAACAATATGTTGAAATATTAACGTTAATGCTACTCATCAAAGCCGCGCCTCTATCTTATATGAATTTTAGCATAGTATAGCGGCTTTGTCAACTGTTTTTTCTAAAAAATCATCAGTATATTTACATTTTATCAACTTTACCACAGTAAGGCACTCTTTTTATCCATTGAATGGTAAATATACATAAGGAGCGGTAATATATGGCTGTAAATGCTTTCTTTTTTACGGATTTTTTTGGCTTAAAAATGCTATTTTTTGTCCTTAATATTATGTTTATGCAGTAAGCTTTATGATATACTCATAGTGGCAGCAGGCCTGCACTATAAATCAGTAAGGAAATTAAAATTATGAAATATCAGAATCCTGTAATAAAAGGCTTTTATCCCGACCCTTCGGTATGCTTCGCAAACGGTAAGTATTACCTCGTTTCAAGCTCCTTCCAGTATTTTCCCGGCGTTCCGCTTTTCGAAAGCGACGACCTTGTAAACTGGAAGCAGATTGGGTATGTCCTTACCCGTAAAAATCAGGTAATGCTTGATAAAATAAACAGCTCGGGCGGCGTATTCGCTCCAACTATCCGCTATAATGACGGACGCTTCTATATGGTTACCACCAATGATACAACACATCAGAATTTTTATGTTTATACCGATGATATCTATGGGGAATGGTCTGACCCGATATACGTAGACCAGGGCGGAATAGACCCCTCTCTCCTTTTCGACGACGGTCATACATATTTCATCAGCAACGGAACCGACGATGAGGGTAAAAGCGGCGTTATTCAGTGTGAAATAGATATAGCCACAGGTAAAAAGCTTACCTCGGGAAAATGTATATGGCAGGGCTCGGGCGGACGCTATCTCGAAAGCCCCCATATGTATAAAATCAACGGCGGTTATTACCTTATGGCGGCGGAGGGCGGTACCGAATACGGCCATATGATAACCTATGCGAGAGCCGACAGCCCCTGGGGAGAATTCAGGGGGTATGAAAAAAATCCTGTCCTAACCAACAGGAATAAGGCTCCCGAAATCATTCAGGGTATCGGCCACGGCGACCTTATCTGTGACAAATACGGCGACTGGCACATTCTTTGTCTCGGCTTCAGACAGATGCATATGTGGATGCCTTATCATCATCTCGGAAGAGAGGTTTTCCTTACCCCCGTGCAGTTCGGCAAGGACGGCTGGTTTACTGCAGGAAAGGACGGTACGACAGATAAGGAATATGAAATACAGGGAGATTTTTCTCAGGAGGAAAAGAAGCTTTATACCTTCGGGAATACCCACCCTCGTATAGACTGGTCCTTTATGAGACATCCCGATATGGATAACTATACCTTCGAAAAGGACAGATTTATTCTTAAGGGAACGGATATAACCCTTAATGATACCGATTCCCCTACCTTTATCGCTTTAAGACAGAGGGATTTCTTCTTCGATATGAGCGTTAAGGTAACTATCGACGGGGGAGAGGCGGGAATTACCGTTTATCACTGTGAAAACGAGCATTACGATATCGCTCTCCGTAAAAACAGCGACGGCTTTGAGGCGGTGTTATGGCTCAATATAGGCGGCATAAAGCACGAACAGGCAGTACTCCCCGTAAACAGCAATAGTGCCGAGCTTATAATAAAGGCGGACAATTTCGGCTATACTCTTGGCGTAAAATCGGGTGAAGAAATGCTTATGCTCGGCGGCGGCTCCGCAAAATACCTGTCCAGCGAGGTTTGCGGCGGCTTTACGGGCGTAATGCTGGGGCTTTACGCTCAGGGGAAGAATACTGCAGTATTCGAGAAGCTCGAAATACGCTACGGCGACGAAAAACAGTAATAATGCGTTAATTTACGGTTTTTGAACATAATATGAAAAATCCTTTTGCATTTTGTCTAAATTTGCGAAAGGATTTTTATGTATTTTCTCGAAAAAATCAGCCGAACGCCTTTAAATATTGACTTTATCCCATTATTTAGGTATAATAGTATAACAGAAATGTTATCAGGAGGATTTATAGCTATGGCTGTTAAGGATGACGCAAGAAGCTTTATAACCGAAAAGATGGTTACCATACATATGATTGCTATTATTGCAGTATGTGCGGCGTTCGGTGTTATAAATGTTATTACAGGATTTTTAGGTCTCGGACTTGCGATTATAGGAGTAGGACTTGTTGCTGCGGCGATAGCTCTTATTATAAAGAACCGCGCTCCTCTTGTGGTAAGAGGCGTTGTGCTCTCTATCATAACAATGTCCATTATCATAATTATGTCGGTAGCGAAGCACGAGATGAACGGTATGTTCCCTCTTATGCTTGCCGCTATGGCTATTTCAGCAATCTACTATAGTAAGAAATGTCTTATTGCACAGACAATTATGATAGATGTAGCCAGTGCACTCGGATTCTTATTCAAGGATTTCTTCTACGGTGAGACTGCAACGATAGAAGCTCTCATAAAGGGAATTTTAGGCGTTAATATCGGTGCGGCAATGATTATGTATCTCGTAAACTGCTGTATCAAGTTTATAGCGGTTTCTCTCGAATCACAGAGCGAGGCCAACAGACTTCTCGAACAGGTCAAGATTCAGGTTTCCGAAAGCGAAGCTCTTACAGAGAGCCAGGCAAGAGTAGTAACAGAAATTGCCAAGGTTTCTTCCGATGTAAGCCAGTCCTCCGAAAATATGAAGAATATTGCCGAAGCTATAAACGCTTCCGCCGAGGAACAGCAGGCTACCATTACAGAAATCAGCGGCGATGTTATAAAAATTACGGAGGAGGCTGAAAGCAGTCTTGCGGAATCCGAAAAGGCTTCTGCTGTCGCTAAACAGAGTACAAGTCTCATTGAACAGAGCAACAGCGAAATGGGGCGTATGCTTCAGGCTATGGCTGAGATCGAGGATTCCTCCGAAAAGATTCAGACTATCGTAAAGACTATCGAAGATATAGCATTCCAGACAAATATTCTCGCCCTTAACGCTTCCGTCGAAGCGGCAAGAGCAGGCGAAGCAGGTAAGGGCTTCGCAGTTGTAGCGGACGAGGTAAGAAACCTCGCTTCCAAGAGTGCTGACGCGGCGCAGAACACCACACAGCTTATCAACAGCTCTATCGAATCCGTTCAGAGAGGTAAGGCTACTGTGGATAAGGTTGCGGAACAGCTTAATTCTGTTATGAAGACTGTTAAGGACAGCGAAGACCACGCAGATACAATAAATGAGATGACCCGCAGACAGGTTGAAAATATAGGCTCGGTAAAGGAGCGTATCCAGCTTATTTCTCAGGTTATCGCTCAGAACTCCCAGACTGCGGAGGAAAGTGCGAGAGTTGCGGCTTCCGTATCGGATAATGCTTCGAGAATGGATAATATTGTTAGTGAGTTCAGATAACAGGCGCTTTTTAATATGAAATGATGCCGCTGCACGAGTAGGGTGGAAAGGCCCTGCTGTGCGGCGGAATTCTTTAATCGGAAAACGTATGTGACAGTGAAGGCTTAGGAATATTTACGGAGGTACAGATGGCTAATCCCTTTTATTCAGAGACTGCATTTATCTGTATAATAATACATATCCTGATTCTCTTCCGTATCCTTTTTTCAAAGGAGATGAGGAAGAATCAGTTTCATTTAATATTTCTTACGGCGTCCTCTATGGCCTTCAGCCTTATGGAGATGTTCTGGTGCTTCGGCTCTCTTGGCTATTATACCCGCGAGGGCTTTTTCGTCATCGCTTCCGTACATACGGTTATGACCGGGGCGGTATCCTACGCCTGGCTCATATATACTCTTAAGCTTCATAACTCGAGCTTTATCGAAAAGCGCTCCCGTATACTCATAACCCTTGTTCCGATAGTTTTTATTGCTGTACTTATAATAATAAACCCCTTTACAAAAATTCTTTTTACAATAAATCCCGATTTCACCTACAACAGAGGTATTCTTTATCCCGTTACGGTAATATTTACCTATGGCTATTTTGTATTTGCCATTGTCAACACAATTTTCAGGATGTTCCGTCAGAAAAAGAGAGACATCAGAAGATGTATGTCTATACTGTACTTTTCGGGACTTCCCCTTATAATGGGTATTTTACAGCTCTACTTCCCCTATAAGCCCTATCTTTCCATAGGCTTTACTCTCGGAGTAGTATCGATATTCATAAATGTAATCACCAAGGATTACGAAGCAAAGCTCGAAAAGGATAAAGAGGACGAGGTATCGCTTCTTGAAAAAACTCTCGGTATTACTGTTGACGCTTACAGGGAAATTTATCATATAGACCTTAAGAGAAGCCTTTGTCGATCGGTTTATCCTATTCTTGAAACTGTGGAGCAGTATACTGATTATAAGACAACTATTGATAATCATTTCCGTACAGGTAAAATCCCTCGTTTAGGAGAAGAGGAAATAAAAAACTTTTTAAGCGAGGAGAATATTACTGCAGGACTTAAAATGAGGGACAAGCTCGAATACCGTTACCAGCGTTATTCTCCCGAGGGCAGTATTGAATGGTGTCTCGTTACGATAATTGCTCAGAAATGGAGCGATAACGAGCCTGTTAATGTTATCCTTACCATAAAAAGTATAGAGGAGCTTACAAAAACAGAGGTAATGCAGCAGAGAGAGCTTCAGCGTTCTCTCGAACGTCAGGAGGCTATTTCCGAATTCGCTACCCGTAAGGAGCATCAGTTCAAGCTCGCTATAATTTCTCACGCTATCTCATTCTTTGAATTCAATATAAGCCGTAATTTCTTAATCGACAATGTTACTCAGATTATCGAGGGCGAGGAGTTTTCCGTACTTAAGGCCTTCGGACTTGACGAATACTGTAATTATGACCAGTATATCAGCAAGTGGCACGAAAGTATGGTAGTTACCGAGAAGGATGAGTTTATCGAAAAATTCAGTATCGATAACCTGAAGGCCTGCTATAAAAAAGGCAAAAAGGAGATAAGCCTTACCTTCTGGACAACTGACGTTATTGACAGGCTTCTTTACGTAAGGCTTACCGTTATGATATCCAAGGACGAGATTACGGGCGATATTATCGGCTTCGCTTACATAAACGATCTTACCGAGGAAACAAGACAGAGAGAGGACGATAAGCTTCTTATCAAGGCTCTTGAATCTACGCTCGTCGCCTACAGGGCGGTTTACTATATCCGTCTCGAAGAGGATAAATGCCGTATGCTTTATCCCGAGCTACAGGACAGAGATTCCGTACAGGGAAACAGGGATACCTTCGAAAACAGTATTGAAAGTAAGGTCGTTCATCCCGATGACGCCGTAATTATCGAAGGCTTCCTGGATTATGATAATGTAAAGAGGCTTATAGACGGAAGAGACAGAATAGACGTAAGATACAGGCGCCTTACCAATGACGGTCAGTATGAATGGTGTCTCCTTACGGTTACCGTATTCGAATATGACGGCGATGCGCCTGTTTCGGGCATTATGACGGTAAGAAGTATTCAGGATATCGTATCTAAGGACGAGGAGCAGAAGGCTGCCCTTTCCGTAGCCCTCGATAAGGCGGAAGCCGCTACACGTGCGAAGTCTACCTTCCTTTCGAATATGAGCCACGATATACGTACTCCTATGAATGCTATAATCGGCTTTACGGGTATGGCTAAGAAATATATCGGAACCGATACGAAAAGAGCTGAGGAATGTCTCGATAAGCTTGACGTGTCCAGTCAGCATATGCTCCATATTCTTAACGACGTTCTCGATATGGCGAGAATCGAAAGCGGTAAGGTACAGCTTTCCTTTGTAGACGTAGACCTTAAGGATAACTGTGAGGCTATAGATACTATGTTCCGTTCCTCTATGGACGAGAAGAATATAGCTTTTTCCACATCCTGCACCGTTACAGACAGCACCGTTTCCGTGGATTCGGTTCGTCTTAACCAGATTATTGCCAACCTTGTAAGTAATGCTCATAAATATACTCCCGAAGGCGGGGCAGTATCCCTCAGCTATAACCAGATAGGCCGTACCGACGATGGTAAGGCGATTATTTCGATTGCCGTAAAGGATAACGGTATCGGAATGAGCGAGGAATACCAGACTCATCTTTTCGAAGCCTTCGAGCGTGAAAGAAGCAGTACCGTAAGCGGTATTCAGGGTACAGGCCTCGGTCTCGCTATTGTTAAGAGGCTCGTAGAGCTTATGAACGGGTCTATATCCTGCAACAGTAAGCTTGGCGAGGGTACAGAATTCAGGCTTCAGTTTGAGTTTGCTGTTTCAGATATAAAGACGGATAACAGCACCAAAAGCTCCGAGTTTGCAGACTTTACGGGTAAGCGTATTCTTCTTGTTGAGGATAACGAGCTTAACAGGGAAATAGCTACCGAGATACTTACCGAAATCGGCTTTATGGTTGAATCTGCCGACGACGGTACGGTAGCTGTAGAAACAGTCAAGAATAAGGGCGCTCGTCATTTCGATATAATCCTTATGGATATCCAGATGCCGCTTATGGACGGATATCGGGCTACCGAAATGATAAGAGCTCTTCCTGTAGAGGGAGCGACAGAGGTTCCTATAATAGCTATGACCGCCAACGCCTTCGACGAGGATAAGCGTAAGGCAAGGCAGGCGGGAATGAACGGACACCTGTCGAAGCCTATAGATGTGGCGGCGCTTATCGGAACTCTCGGCGGCTTCTTCTCCGCTTGATACGGAAATATATGTAAAGCAATAGCCCTGCAGTCGGAATACTGACCGCAGGGCTTAACTATTCTTGGTTACTTTGTTATTGCTATTGCCGATATACGGGCAACTCCGCGCTTTCCTGTCTGAGGCTTGATTTCTACGGTATGAGTTCCGCATTCATCAAAGTCGATAACAGCTTCCGCTTCAACGTAGCTTCCCCAGCCGCCTGAGAAATCGCTGTTTATAGTCTTGGCAACCTTACCGTCAACTATAACATCAAAGGTAGCTCCCTTATTTGTGAGCTTTCCGTAGAAAATACCGATAGACTTGGCTTCTACCTCAAACTTAAGAGGATTAACTCCCTCGAATGTACCTTCAGCGGAGCGAACCTGCCAATAACCGCCGAAGTTTCCGAAAATATCAAGCTTTGTTTCCCAGCCTGTTGCGTCAACGGGAGTATCGTTTTCGGGGACGATTATAGAAGCGGTAGAATATTTATCGCTTGAAATAACTGTGGAGAAGTCGCTTTCAGCTTCTGTATCTATTGTATCGAGCTCGTCGATAACTCCCTGTAAATAAGAGGTAATAAGCTCGGTAAGAACAGCGTGGCCGGGTACATTGGGGTGGATATTATCGTCGGAGATATCCTTCCATACGATATGGCCGTTTTCGATAACGTCGAGAATAGCGTCCTTATAGGAAATCATAGGAATATCATAGCCCATACAGATTTCGCTGTGCTGTTTCTGGAAGCTTGTACCGTTTTCCTGAGTCATAGCTATTGTTACTATGGCAGGAGCGCTTTCGGAAAGCCAGAGCTTTCTCAATACGCCTTCGTAGGATTCGATATTACGCTGTGTATGCTCGGTTGTATCGTTTACGGAGAAGTCGATAAATACAAGGTCGGGCTTATGAACGAGAACGTCACGGTCAGTTCTGAAAACGCCTATGTAGGAGCCTGTAGCGCCGATACCTGCGTTAACGTAATTGATTTTCGCCTCGGGGAACTTTTCCTTAAGCCAGTCGGTTGTAAGCTTTGCGTAGCAGCGCTCGTTACCTGCGCTTGAGCCCTGTGTTATAGAGCCGCCGAGATAAGCTACCGTAATTTCTTCGCCTGCCTGCGCACGCTTGAACACCTTGGCAAGACGGGCTTTATTACCGCTGATATGCTCGGAAAGAGCCTTCATTCTTTCTGTAATACCGTTTTCGATTTTATATTCCATATCCTCGGGTATCTCCTTTTCGGGAACAACGATTTCAGCTTCCTCGGTAATATCTTCGAAAAGCTCATCATCATCCAGAATAATTTCTATAGGTGTTGTTTCTGCAGGAGCGTCACCGCCGCAAGCGGATGCGGACAAAACAAGAGCGCCCATAAGAAGGACTGTCAAAAATTTCTTCATAGTATTATCCTTTCTGTTATTCAAATTTACTTTAATAATATCACTCTTTAACTAAAAAGTCAACGGTAATTAAGTTTTTTGCAATATTATTGCCTTTTTAAAAAAGATATGTTATTATAAAGATGATAATTAAGGTGCAGGGTACTGCACGGAAAAGAGGGTTAAAATGGCGGTTTATAATGCAGATAACAAGGCTTTTCACTATATGGGAAGAATAGACAGGTCGGGTGCGGAGGCGCTCTTTATCTATGCAGGAAGCAATATGACCTGTAGGTTTACGGGAACATACCTTAAGCTCAGGCTGCGTAATATGCCGATGAGCGAGTATTATGCCGTCGGAGCGATAATTGACGGGGTTCAGTATAAGCTTGAGCTTCAAGGCAACAGCGACGAACAGCTTTTAACCGTAGCGGAAGAGCTTCCCGAGGGAGAGCATAGCTTCACACTTTTCAAGAGAATGGGGGCGGCTCATTATTTCAGCTTTATCTCTCTCGAAACTGACGGAGAAATACTGCCCTACGACAAGAAGTATGATTTGAAGCTTGAATTTTACGGAGACAGCGTTTCGGCAGGAGAGGTTACGGAGGCCGTATTCTACGAGGGACATTGCGACCCCGAAAATCATAGGGGCTTTTACGACAACAGCTATTTCAGCTATACGTTTTCTCTCGCACGTAAGCTTAATGCCGAATTTTACAACAATTCTCAGGGCGGGCTTGCGCTTTTCGATAAAACGGGTTATTTCTGCGGCCCTGAGCTTGAAACTATGAAGGGTCTCGAATTTACATACGATAAGATGAGCTATGTGCCTTATGCGCCCTGCGGTATTTCGGAATGGGATTTTTCGCGCTATACTCCCGATATAGTTGTTTTCGCTATAGGACAGAATGACGCTAATCCCGACCCCGACGCAATTTTCAATAAGGAATATGCGGAGAAATGGAAGGCAAAATATAAGGAGATAGCTCTCGATATAAAGAAGAAATACGGCTCGCCGAAATTTATTCTTATAACTACCGTGCTTATGCATAACCCCGAATGGGACAGAGTTATCGGCGAAATTGCCGAGGAGCTTGGCGAGGGAGTATATCACTATATGTTCAGACGTAACGGAGCCGCTACCCCAGGACATCCCAGAATTACCGAGCAGGAAGAAATGGCGCTTGAGCTCGAAGAATTTATAAGAGAGAAAGTACTGAAGCAGGAGTAAAAATGAAGGAACAGTTTACAAGAACGGAGCTTATGCTGGGCGAAGAGGCTATGGAAAGGTTAAGTAAAGCCAGAGTAGCGGTTTTCGGCATAGGCGGCGTGGGAGGGCATACTGCAGAGGCTTTAGTAAGAAGCGGTATCGGCGCTATAGATATAATCGACGATGATAAGGTGGTTATTTCCAACGTTAACCGTCAGATTTTCGCAACCCACAGCACGGTGGGACGCTATAAGGTTGACGCGGCGGAGGAAAGACTGAGGGATATAAATCCTGATGTTGTTATAACCAAGCACCGAGTTTTTTTCACTCCCGAAACGGCGGAGCAGTTCGACTTTTCCCTCTATGATTATGTTGTTGACGCTATAGATACGGTTACGGGGAAGATAGGCCTTGTTTTAAAGGCACAGGAGGCAGGAACGCCGATAATCTGTTCTATGGGGGCGGGAAATAAGCTTGACCCTACCGCCTTTGAGGTTACGGATATCTATAAGACATGCGTTTGTCCTTTAGCAAGGGTGATGAGGTATGAGCTTAAAAAGCGTGGAGTTAAGAAGCTTAAGGTTGTTTATTCGAAGGAACAGCCCATAGCTCCCACGGAAAAGCGTACCGATAATGCTGTAGAGGGAAGAAGCGGAGCGGCAAAAAAGCAGAGCCCGGGAAGTAATGCCTTTGTACCCTCTGTGGCAGGACTGATTT
>JAZNMN010000011.1:0-38172 GCA_045579625.1 Ruminiclostridium sp. | reverse complement strand
TCAATTCTCGTAATGGTAACCTCATTCACGAGAATTGTCATAGTTTTCAGCTTTTTAAGAAATGCAATGCAGACCCAGTCAATTCCGCCAAACTCGGTTTTAACGGGCCTTTCGTTGTTTCTTACGATATTTGTTATGTGGCCGACCTTTACGGAGATTGCCGATAAGGCCTATACCCCCTATTCTAACGGCGAAATAGAGCTTAACGAAATGGCGGACAGGGCTACCGACTCTCTTAAGACCTTTATGCTGAAAAATACCTCGAAGTCGAATATGCAGTTTTTCCTGGATTTATCGGGTAAGACGGTA
Source organism: Ruminiclostridium sp. (assembly GCA_045579625.1). Lineage (GTDB taxonomy): Bacteria > Bacillota > Clostridia > Oscillospirales > Ruminococcaceae > Ruminiclostridium_E. The sequence continues at coordinate 37,863 of JAZNMN010000011.1, read as the reverse complement.
TATGAGAATAACGAGGAGCAGGAGGCTGAGACAGCGGCTGTATCCGAGGCTTCTTCGGCGATTGCGCCTATCGAGCCTTTACCCGATATGTTCGGCGAGGCGGTTAATCTTAACGAAACGACAGAGGAGCTTACCTCCTTTAACGACCAGCTCGGTCTTGAGGTGGTAATTCCTGCATTTATAGTAAGCGAGCTTACCCGCGCCTTCCAGATGGGATTCCTACTGTTTATTCCCTTCCTTGTAATAGATATTGTAATTTCATCGACGCTTATGGCTATGGGTATGATGATGCTTCCTCCGTCGATGATTTCGCTGCCCTTTAAGGTTATGCTTTTCGTCCTTGTTGACGGCTGGCAGCTTCTTGTGGGCACGTTGGTTAGTTCGTTTAATGTCTGACGCTTGGAAAAGGAGGGCTTTGATTGTCTGAAGAGCTTGTACTTGAGATATTTACCGAGGCGCTTATGCTGGCCTTCAAGCTGGCTGTGCCCACGCTTCTGATAGCTATGCTTGTTGGTCTCGTTATAGCAGTCCTTCAGGCAGCTACACAGGTTCACGAACAGACCCTTACCTTTGCGCCGAAGGCTATAGTCGTAGCTCTCGGACTTCTGGCTATGGGGCCCTGGATGTGTAACAGTATAATAGACTTTTTCAATTATATAGTCGGGCTTATGGCGGAAACGGGATTGTAAAATGGAGCTTTTGAATACAGTTATCGGCGATTTTACAGGGTTCCTCTTTGTACTTTGCCGAATAACGGGAATGTTTACCTTTAATCCGATTTTTTCCCGCAGTAACGTCCCCAACAGGGTAAAGGCGGCAATGTCCATAGCCTTATCGGTAGTTATGCTGATGTCGCTTGGCGGTAAGGTTGCCGTACCCGAGTTCAACGGCGTTATCGGCTTCTTTCTTATTGTAATAAAGGAGCTTTTCGTAGGCCTCGTATTCGGATTTTTTACCAATCTTATAATGACGGTTATAATATATGCCGGCGAAATTATAGATACACAGACCGGTCTCGGTATGGCTAAGACTATGGACCCGAATACCGGTATTACGATGCCTCTTTTCGCAAATCTCTACTATTATCTTTTTATATTATATTTTTTCCTTACGGACGGCCATTTAAGCTATATAAAGCTTTTTGCTATGTCCTATGAAACGATACCTCTCGGGTATAATTTTACTGCAGTAACAGTAGACCTTACCTACGTTATAGTGAACTATTTCGGAACGGTTATGACTCTTGCAGTAAAATTCGCCCTTCCGATTATAGCGGCGGAGCTTATAACGGAAGTCTGTGTAGGCCTTATGATGAAGGCAATTCCTACTATCCAGGTTTACGTCGTAAATATCCAGCTTAAGGTTGTAGTCGGTTTTATAGTCCTGCTTGCGGCGGCCCGCCCTATGGCGGAGTTTATCGAGGGACTTCTCGGAATTCTCTGGGAGAATCTTTATGCCGCTTCGGGAAGCTTTGTCTGATACTGGTGGTGGTTAAATGGCAGGCGAAGACAAAACCGAGAAAGCCACGCCGAAAAAAAGGCGTGACGCAAGAGAAAAACAAGGTAGCGTACTCCAGAGTAACGAGGTAGTAACCGCAGTTTCCATTCTTGGTTCCTTTGCGGCGCTCGGAGCCCTCGGCTCCTATATGTTTGTATCGCTTCAGAATGTTGTTAAAAAAGGGATTTCCGTTTTAGGAGAGCCCTTCGTTAACGATATAAGCACATTTACAGACATTTTCCTGGATGTTATTGTGGATAGCGCTATGATAATACTGCCTCTGGCGGTTATACTGGCTTTTGTGGTTGTTATAACCGTTATGGCTCAGACAAAGGGTCTCTTTACTATGAAGCCCCTCGGCTTCAAGTTTTCGAGGCTTAACCCCCTTAACGGAATTAAGAAGCTCTTTTCGCTTCAGTCCGTTGTTGGAATAGTAAAGGGTCTTATCGAGCTTACTGCAGTAATAATAGTAGCCTACGGACAGATAGAAAGCAGAATGGCTGAAATTATAAGCCTTGTGGATACAGAGCCTATCTACGCCGTAGCCTATATAGCCAACACTATTTTCAGCATAGTTATGCTTATGTGTATAATATTCGTCTTTGTTGCGGCAGGAGATTTCCTCTTCCAGTGGTGGCAGTTCGAAAAAAATCTCCGTATGTCGAAGCAGGAGGTAAAGGACGAATATAAACAGATGGAAGGTGACCCCCAGATAAAGGGTAAAATCAAGCAGAAACAGCGTGAGATGGCACAGCGTCGAATGATGGACGAGGTACCGAAGTCCGACGTTGTTGTAAGAAACCCTACTCATTATGCGGTTGCCCTCAAATATGATATTGACTCCTCCGCTTACGCCGCTCCCGTAGTTGTCGCTAAGGGACAGGATAATCTCGCTCTTAAAATAGTCGAGATAGCGGAGAATAATGATGTATATGTAACGGAGAACAGACAGCTTGCACGTACGCTTTATGATACGGTTCCCGTAGGAAGCGAAATTCCCGCCTCGCTGTTTACGGCGGTAGCGGTAGTAATTTCAGAAATGTATAACGCTAAGGGTAAGAAGCTTAATGTTCCCGAAGAAGCTCTTGAGAAGCGGAAAAGGTAAAGGAGGCGCGGCTTAAACAATGGTCAAGAAAATGTTCAGCAATGTTTTTGCCGTGTTCGTAATCTTTATTATTCTCGCGCTTATTATACCGCTCAATTCAATTATGGGCGGTGCGCTCCTTGACTTTCTTCTTCTCGTAAATATCGGACTTTCCCTCGTTATACTTCTTATTACGATGTATATAAAGGAAGCTCTCGATTTCTCGATTTTCCCTACGATACTTCTTATTACGACGGTTTTCCGTCTTTCGCTAAATATTTCTACGACTCGTGGTATCTTAAGCGAGGGCTACGCAGGTGCAGTTATCGAAACCTTTGGTAACTTCGTTATGGGCGGCGACCCGATAGTAGGATTTATCATATTCATTATCATAGTTTTAGTAAACTTCCTTGTTATTACTAAGGGTTCGGAGCGTGTATCCGAGGTTGCAGCACGATTCACCTTAGACGCTATGCCCGGTAAGCAGATGGCTATCGACGCCGATCTTAATGCAGGAGCAATAACCGACGAGGAAGCGAAGATACGCCGTGCAAACGTACAGCGTGAAGCCGATTTCTTCGGAGCTATGGACGGTGCTACCAAGTTCGTAAAGGGTGACGCAATTATCTCTATCGTTACCGCCCTTATTAACCTTATCGGCGGTGCGGTTATAGGAATGATAAACGGCGGTGATTTCGGTACAGTTCTTAACACCTACTCTATCGCAACCGTAGGCGACGGTCTTTGTTCACAGATTCCCGCACTCCTTATTTCTGTTGCGACAGGTATGGTTGTAACAAGAACAGCAAGTACAGGAAGCTTTAACGAGGACGTTAAGATTCAGTTCACACAGAATCCTACCGTTATAATGATTACCGGTATAGTAATGCTGGTGCTTATGCTTATACCGGGCTTCCCGAAGCCTATACTTCTTATACTGGGTGCGGCGCTTATTGCGGCGTCGGTATATATGGGAAGGTCGAAGAAACAGCTCGCTCAGGCACAGGCTGCCGCCGAGGCAAAGAGTAAGCTCGAATCGGCACAGCAACAGGTTACTACCGATACCGATTACTACAGGGATATCGATAATGTATTCAAGCTTTTAAGCGTGGAACAGATCGAAATGGAATTCGGCTACAGCCTTCTCCACCTTGTAGACGAGCGTAGCGGCGGTAACTTTATCGAGAGAGTAGTACTCTTCCGAAAGCAGTTCGCTATGGATATGGGTATGGTTATTCCCTCGGTAAGAATGAGAGATAATCCCGATATTAACCCGAACCAGTACATAATCAAGATAAAGGGCGAAGAGGTAGCGAGAGGCGAAATCCTCGTAGACCATTACCTCGCTCTCGATAACGGCGACGTGACTACGCCTGTTGATGGTATTGATACGATTGAGCCCGCCTTCGGTATTCCTGCACGCTGGATAAGCGAGGATAAGAAGGTAGCCGCCGATGTGGCAGGATACACCCTTATCGACTCCGTCTCCGTTATGATAACCCACCTTTCCGAGGTTATCAAGGTTCACTGCAACGAAATTCTTACCCGTCAGGATGTTAAGACGATGGTTGAGAATATAAAGAAAACAAATCCCACAATCGTGGAGGATCTTATCCCGAATATCGTTTCCTACGGCTATCTCCAGAAGGTGCTTTCTATGCTTTTAAGAGAGGGCGTACCGATAAGGGATATGGAAACTATCCTGGAAACCCTGGGCGATCATACTGCCGGAATGAAGGATATCGACATTACGGTAGAATATGTACGTCAGTCTCTGAAGCGTACCATAACAAGACGCTTCGCAGAGGCAAATTCCCTCAGAGTTCTTACTATCGACCCGAAGATAGAGGATATGATAGTAGCCAGCGTAAAAAAATCCGACCAGGGAAGCTATCTTTCTATGGATCCCGAAACGATTCAGCGTATTGTAAATAAAACTACCGAAGAGGTCAATAAGATAAAGGATGTTATCCCGAATATTATTGTTCTTACCTCGCCTATCGTAAGAGTATATTTTAAAAAGCTTATTGACCAGTTCCTGCAGAATGTTACTGTTCTTTCCTATAGCGAAATCGACAGCACTACACAGATACAGTCCGTCGGAAGTATCTCGCTTTAAGGATCGAGCGGACGACAGGAAGCTTTACTTGAAAAACTGAAAGGAGGGCTGCTCATGAAGGGTGAATTTGACGCTATTGAGGCCATTTCCGAATATAAACGCACGGGAAATATTAACCTTCGTAACGATATCGTTCTCCGTTATCTTGAGCTTGTCCGTCTTATCGCAGTTTCCTTAAGGAACATCTATTCAAAATATGCTACAAGCGATGATATAATAAACGAGGGCGTTATCGCTCTTATGTCCGCTATAGACAGCTTTGACCCCGATAAGGGCGTAAAGTTCGAAACCTACGCTAATATAAAGGTCAAGGGCGCTATAATAGACTATGTAAGAAAACAGGACTGGGTTCCCCGCCACGTACGCCATTTCGGTAAGGAGCTTGATACTGCCTATAACGAGCTTTTCGGAAAGCTCGGACGTCACCCGAAGAATGAGGAGCTGGCGGAGCATATGGGTGTAACAAAGGAAAAGCTCAATAAATCTATGGCCGAGGCGGCAGGAGCTATAACCCTCTCCTTCGAAGAGCTTCTTTACGAGGATAACTTCGATACCGTAGGAGGAGAGGCGGCCGACACAAGGCTTTACGACGAGGAGCTTAAACAGGTTATCGCAGGAGCGATAGAAGAGCTTAACCCGAAAAGCCGACAGGTCGTAACGCTCTATTACTACGAAAAGCTTAAATTCAATGAAATAGCGAGGGTTCTCGGCGTTTCGGAGTCGAGAGTCTGTCAGATACATTCCAAATCAATGCTCCTTTTAAAGTATAAGCTTGAGGAGTATATGAAGAGTTAAGAAAGGGGTTGTGCGCAGAATGCTGAGAGGCTTCTATAATGCGGCACAGGCTATGCTTGTTAAACAACGTCAGCTTGACGCTATCGGCAATAATATCGTTAATATGAATACTGCCGGATATAAAAAGGACGAAATAGTTACAAACACCTTTATGGATGAGCTTATTCTCGTCAACGAAAGAGAAGAAACCTCGGGTCATTTTCTCCAGACCTATGCGGATATCTCAAAAACCAATCTCGAACAGAGTAATTTCACCTTTACCGACAGCACCTTCGACGTAGGTATCTTCGGTAATATGTATTTCAATATTGCCGCAAAGGACGGCGTAGTTTATCAGACAAGAAACGGCCAGTGGGAGCTTGACGCCGAAGGCTATCTCGTTCTCGGAAAGGCAGGACGTGTACAGGGTCAGAACGGCGATATCTACCTCGGAACCGACGATTTCATCATTAAGAACGACGGTACGATACTGGTTAATAACGAGCCTGTTGACCGCCTTTTACTTACCTATATTCCCCCCGACGCGGACGTGGATAAGCTTGGTAATAATCTTATGCTTTACGAGGGCGACGCACAGCTTCCCGAAGGCGAAATCTTCGATGTTATCCAGGGCTGCTGGGAACATTCCAATGTAGACGGAAACAAGGAAGTTACACAGATGATGGAGGCACAGCGCTTATATCAGGCAAACAGTGCTATCCTTAAGGCTCTCGATAATATCAATACTAAGGCTGCGGATATTGCTGTCGTGCAGTAATATTTAAGTCTGAAACTGCTTGATGCAGTATTCTAAGAAAGGCTTGGCGATTACTTATGAATATATCCTTCTATACCGGCGCCGCAGGAATGATAAGCCAGCAGCACGGAATGAACATATACTCCAATAATATCTCAAACGTCAATACGGTAGGCTTTAAGTCCCTCCGTCCCAGCTTTGCGGATTGTGTTTATACGATTCAGAGAGCTACCGAGGAGGATTGGCAGACAGGTCACGGCCAGTATGTAATGAAGACCGACTTCCTCTGGGAACAGGGCTCCTTCGTTGCAACAGAACAGCCCCTCGATTTTGCTATTGCAAACGATAATTTCTTTATGGTTACCGACGAAAGAGGAGATAACTACCTTACAAGAGACGGCTCCTTCCAGATTACCGAAATAGGCGACCATTGGGAGCTTGTAACGGGACGAGGCGAGTTCGTCCTCGATAATGAGGGCAATCATATTACCGTTCCTTTCGTAGTTGAAACAAAGGAAATCTATGACGATGAAGGTGTACTTATCGGTACAGAGGATACCGATACCACGACTATAGATTATAATGCCCTCGAAAAGCTTATCGGACAGTATTCCGTACCAAACAACTGGGGACTTGACCAGGGCGAGGATAACCATTTCGTATTAACCGACCGTTCGGGCGACCCCGTTCCCTCCGAGGATAAGGAGCTCGTGCGCGGTGCGCTTGAAATGTCTACAGTAGATCTTGCTGCCGAAATGGTACATTTAATTGAGACACAGCGTTCCTACCAGCTCAGCGCAAAGGTTGTAACAACCTCGGATGAGCTTATGAATATAGCTAATAATTTAAGATAACCAGGGGGTAGAGCGATATTATGGCACTTAAAAATTACGACGATCTTGACGCTATGCAGCTTGACGTTCTTAAGGAAATAGGAAATATTGGTTCGGGAAATGCTACTACCGCCCTTTCCCAGATGCTCAATACTCTTGTTGATATCGAGGTTCCGATTGTAGAAATCCTCGATTTCCAGCAGGCTATTGACGCAGCAGGCGGCCCCGAAAAGATTATTGCAGGTATACTTGTAGGTATAAAGGGCGATGTAGACGGAATGATTATGTTCCTTTTCGAGAAGGAGCTTGTTTCGGTTATTACCTCGACCTTCTTCGGCCACGAGCTTAACGATCTTATAAATATTGATGAAGCGGAGAGATCGGCGCTTCACGAGATAGGTAATATTATGGCCTCATCCTACGTAAACGCAATATCCCAGCTTGCAAATATGTTTATTGAGGTCGATGTTCCTTATATGGCGGTAGATATGCTGGGCGCGATTATGAGCGCTCCTGCGTCACAGATGGGACAGATGGGAGATAAGCTTCTTTATATCGATAACAATATCGTTTTAGGTAATGTTAACGTTCGCTCTAAGATGCTCCTTCTTCCTACTATCAATTCTCTCGGAAATCTCCTTGGAAAGTTGGGGGTAATGTGATGGCAGAAAAGCTTATCGTCGGTATATCCGACTGGAAGATCTGTAGGAATCCCGATATTCTTATTACCTACGCCCTCGGCTCCTGTATAGGGACCTGTATCTACGACCGTAATACAGGTATCGCTGGACTTTCCCACATTATGCTTCCCGATAGCAAGGCTATAACCGACGGCGGAAGTACACGAATGAAATTCGCTGATACGGCTATTCCCGATATGGTGCAGGAAATGAGACGTCGCGGAGCGTCAGTTTCAGGCCTTACCGCCAAGATTGCCGGCGGTGCGGTTATGTTCCAGACAAGCTCGGGCGCATTCAATATCGGCGAGCGTAATATTGCTGCAGTAAAGGCGGCTCTCGCCTCTCTCGGCATTCCGATAATCGCCGAGGATACAGGAAAGAATTACGGCCGTACCGTAACCTTTACCTCGGATAACGGAGCTGTTGAAGTAAGCTCCGCAATAAAGGGCAAAATCATAATTTAATTGTACATAGGAGGGGATAGTGCATGGAGGAAAAGTTCAGAGTTCTCGAAGACCTTTTCGACAGCATTATTGATGAGATAAAGCATCCCGAAAGAAAAGGAAGCTTTAAAAACCCCTTCGCTGATGTAAATAGCAGCAGCGGCGTCGGTATAGACGGCGCTGTTTCTGTTATATCGGTAAAGATAGCGGAGGATAAGATGTCGGCCTCCGTTATAGTAAATTCCCATACGGAAAAGCATAAGCCCTTTACTATGGCGGATATTTTTAATGCAGTATCGGAGGCGGGCGTAATTTACGGCGTGGATACCCCCTCTATAGTACAGATGGCGAATCGCCAGATATTCAACCGTGCGGTTACTATCGCTTACGGAACGAAGCCCGAGAAGGGTAAGGACGGCCACCTTTCGCCCTGCTACAAAGCAGGAGAAGACGGTAAGGTTACCGTTTCGGCAGGAGATGTTATCTGCAGGATTGTTGAGCCTACTAAGGGCGAGTTCGGTATGAACGTAATAGGCGAGGCTCTTGAATCGGAAATGGGTAATCCCGTAAGGATTCCGAGAGGAGAGAATATCAAGATCCGAGGAGATAATATTATTGCCACAGAGTCGGGAACTCTTCACGAGAAGAACGGCTCCTACAGTATAGTAAACGAACAGGTCATCGACAGAGATATTACAAGCGCAGGAGGGCCGATACATTTTTCGGGCTCTCTCGTGATAAACGGCGGTGTAGGCGAAAGAGCCTATATAAAGGCAGGAAACAGCCTCGTTATAAAGGGAAAATGTTCGGGGGCGGTAATAGAAGCCGAAAAGGATATTATCCTGGAGCGAGAGGCTATGGACTGTGTAATTACCTCGAAATCGGGAAAAATTACCTGCGAGGGCTTTACGAACTGCGTCGTTACCGCAGGCACCGATATAGAAACAGCCTTTATGTTCAGATGTAAAACCAAGGCGGTAAACGTTATACGCTGTACCGACGGTCAGGGGGTAATCAGCGGCGGCTCCGTAGACTGTATGGGGCAGGTATTCTGTAATGTTGCGGGAAACCGTCATCGTGACAAGACTCTTTTCTATCTCGGAGACCCTTCCGAATATTACGAAAGAAGATATGCTCTTGATGTGGCTCTTAAGCGTATTGAGCTTGAGATGGAGAAGATTGATAAAAGAATAAAGGCTCTCGACAGAGGCGAAAAGACAACCGTCGAGAATAAGAGCTTTATTGAGGCGGCGGAACGTATAAAGGAGCGAAAGGAAAAGGATAAGAGACCGATAATGGCTCAGCTAAGAGAGGTAAACCGAGCAATTGAGGTAGCGGAGACAGCGGCACTTTTCGTAAAATCCAACCTGTATATGGGCGTTACCATAGAAATGGGTAAGTTCAGACAGGTTATCGACCACGACAGAGGTAAAACTACCGTACAGGCAAACAATAAGGGAATAGTACTGAAATAGTTCCTATTTTCAACATATATGAACATTTTGCGGAGGAATATCCCATTTTTGGCAACTATCGGTATAATTCGATATCAAATATACAAATTGTCTAATAAAATCACAAGAAAAGACCCGTGAAGCTTAAATTCACGGGTCTCGTTTATTCTGTTTTACTCTTCGCTTTCCGTCTTTATATCAAGTCGGTCGAGAATAGTAGCCTTTGAATTCTCAGCGATTATGAAATAACCGCCGTCGTTTTCGCCGTAAGGCATATAATATTCACAGGGGTTTATTGTGTTCTCGGTGGTATACTGTAAGACTGACTGATACTCTACATAGTCGGAGAAGGTTATGTCGGTATCTGTGCTTGAAATGATTTTTTCAGCATAACGCTGAAGCTCGGTAGAGGAAAGGTTACGGAAATTCTTGTTCAGCATATTCATAGCCATAGCGCCGTGTACTGCAAGCTTATAATCTACGCCCTTTCCGAAGTCATAATTTATATAGCTGTAGAGAGCTTCGCCGTTAAGGTACTGGGCTCCTGCAGGAAATACAACTTCCTCTACGGTTTTCTTTTTCTGACGGGTTACTTCCTGTTCCTCGCCGTCTACCTCAACAATTTCCTTCTCGAGAACGGTTTTTGTAACTACCTCGGTAATATCCGCAGGAATATTTACATAAACATCTCCCGTAAGGTCTACGAAATCGATAAAGGAAAGGCGGTCGAACTTGACGTAATGCTCGCATTCAACGCCGAGGGTATTTTTAATGCCGCCGACTACAGCTTCTGCGCCGAAGTTATCGTACATTTCATAAAGACTTCCCTCGTTTCCGCCGTAGGAAACCTTCATATTTTCCTGCAGAGGGACAAAAACTATAATTTCGTCACGGGGACGGTAATTCGCAAGCATATAATACACGGGAGTAGCCGCCTTCATATCCGAAAGCATAAGCAGGAAGGTAGGCTCAATATCGGCGGAGGGTCGGAAGTCGGAGCGGGAAACGGAGTAGCTCGCCGCATCGTCGGAAGCTGGGAAAAGAGAGTCCCATATACTGCTTACAAACAGACCCAGCATTACAAAGGATATTATGAGCGCAATAAGATATATATACCAGTTACTTTTTCTTTTTACAGCCATTTTTCCTCCGAAAATTAAAAAAATAGGTTGAAATTATCCACTAAAGAGTATATAATATAAGGTGAGTAATAATTTTATACATATATCTTATTCTATCACAAAAAATTACAAAATACAATAGAATTTTTAAATTTGGTATATAATCTTCGAAAGGAATAAATACCGATGAGTAAGCTATTAAGGCGTGTATGGGCGGAGATAGACCTTGACGCGCTTGACAGTAATATAGAATATATAAAGAAGGCCGCCGGGAACAAGGACGTTATGGCAGTAGTCAAGGCTGACGCCTACGGACACAGTGCTGAAATCGTTTCAAAAGAGCTTTACGAAATGGGGATACGATATTTTGCAGTATCCAACGTATACGAGGGTATAGAGCTCAGAAAGATACTGCCCGAGGGAAGAATAGTAATATTCGGCTATTGCGACAAGGAGTGGCAGGAGGAAATCTTCTCCTATAAGCTCGAACAGACGGTAGGAAGTCTCGAATCGGCTCGTTTTCTCTCCGAATACGGAAGAAAAACCAATCGTGTAATAGACGTACATATAAAAATAAATACAGGAATGGGTCGTATCGGTATAGATACGAAGGAGGAGCTTGAGGAGATAATGAGTCTCGGAAACCTGAAAATCTGCGGAGTTTATACCCATTTTTCCGTTTCCGACAGTCTTTCTCCCTCCGATATCGAATATACAAGGGCACAGCAGGATAAGCTTATGGAGCTTGCCGCACCCTTACGTGAAAAGGGCGTCCCCGTTTACTCGCAGAACAGCGGCGGAATACTTTACCACCCCGATTTTGACGCAGATATAGTAAGAAGCGGAATAATTACCTACGGCTGTATGCCGAACAGCGCTCTCAGTATCCCCTCGGAGCTTAAGCCTATACTCAGACTGAGAGCCGAGGTTTGTCAGCTTAAGAGAGTACCCTCGGGAACTCCCGTAAGCTACGGCCGTACTTTTGTAACCGAAAGAGAAACGGTGCTTGCGGTAATTCCTACGGGATATGCCGACGGCTACAGCAGATTCCTGTCGGGCAAGGGCGTGGTTTATATAAACGGAAAGCCTGCTCCGATATGCGGAAGGGTCTGTATGGACCAGATGATGGTTGACGTTACGGATATTGAGGTTAAGGTAGGAGATATCGCCGAGCTTTATTCCGACAGCATAGATGAAATAAAGGTTGACGCTATAGCCGACAGGCTCGGTACTATCGGATATGAGCTTCTCTGTCTTATAGGAAAGAGAGTTCCGAGAGTAGCGGTAAGGAATGACAGAATTATAGAGGTTAAAACAGTATATGAATAAGTATGAAACACACTGCCATACGAGAGAGGCAAGCGCCTGTGCAAGCGCATCGGGCGAGGATCAGGTTCTTTTCTATAAGTCGAGAGGCTTTAAGGGAATTTTTATTACCGACCATTTCTTTAACGGTAATACCTGCGCTCCTGCGGGATTAAGCTGGGCGGAGAAGGTAGAGCTACTTTATTCGGGCTACAGTAACGCAAAGGCCTGCGGCGATAAGATAGGACTTGACGTATTTTTCGGCTGGGAATATTCCTGTCGGGGTGCGGATTTTCTTACCTACGGCCTTTCGAAGGAATGGCTTCTCGATAATCCGGGGCTGTTGGACTGGGACTTTAATACTTATTGTGACGCAGTACATAATGACGGCGGAATTATTGTTCACGCACATCCTTTTCGTGAAGCCTGGTATATAGATATGCTGAGGCTTATTCCGAGAAAATGTGACGGCTGTGAGGTTATAAATGCCTGCAGGACTGACTTCGAAAACAAAATGGCGGCTCTTTACGCCGACCAGTACGGCATAAAGGTTACTGCAGGAAGCGATAACCACAGCGCTAATCAGACGCGGCTTTCGGGAATTACCACCGATTCGGTAATAACCGACGAGAAGGACTTCTGCCGACTTATTTTAAGCGGAAATTACAGGATATTCGACGAATATATCTGATTAACAGCAAAGGAAGGACTATAGCTATGGATTTCCCTGAGCTTTACGATATAAGCGATTTTCCGAACTGGCTCGAGATTACTCCTATAGAGCTCGGACGTTCGGGAGACAATAAGTATCATATTATAAGAAATAACGGTGTAGAGCTTATCCTCAGAACTACCCATATCAGCAAGTATAAGCGTCAGCGTGAAAGCGCTGTTTTCGCTCAGTATATCCATACTATGCTTGACCTTAATATGAATGTTCCGATTGAGGTAGCGGCCTGCTGTAATGATACTCTTACCTATACCCTTTACAGCTGGGTTGAGGGGGTTGACGCAGATAAGCGTATACTTAATATGCATACCCCCGAGCAGGCGAAATGCGGCGAGAAGGCAGGACTGCTCCTTAAAAAGATTCATAGCGTAAATCCCCCCGAGGATATTCTCCCCTGGGACAAGTTCTACAATGAAAAGATTGATGAGACCCTTGCACGCTATGAGCGTTATAAGCTTAGCTTTAAGGGCGATAAAGCGGCAATAGATTTCATCAACGCAAATCGCGGACTTTTAAAGGACAGGCCTCAGACCGCCCTTCACGGAGATTTCCGTTCGGGTAATCTCGTTTTCGATAAGGACGGAGAATACGGGGTTATAGATTTTGACCGCTGGTGCTGGGGCGACCCATATATGGATTTCCAGTGTATCCGTCGTTCCTGCAGTATTCCTTTTTCGAGAGGTCAGATTTTAGGTTATTTCGGCGGAACTGTGCCTATGGGATTTTTTCCTCTTATGGCGCTTTATACTGCGGTTGACTCAATCCGTTCGGTCTGTGACGCCTATCCCTTCGGAGAGAATGCGATTGCTTCCGCTAAGGCGGCTGCCGAAAAGACGGCACGTGAATATAACGGCTATGACGGTATGATACCGTCCTGGTATTAAGGCAGGCAATAATGGAAAATATTATTCTTACAGGAATGCCGGGCTGTGGAAAAAGTACAGTAGGCGTAATTTTAGCCAAGACCTTCGGTATGGACTTTATAGACACGGATTTAATTATCCAGATTCAGCAGAGGGACAAGCTTCAGAGTCTGGTTGACAAATTCGGTACCGACCGCTTCAGAACCTTCGAGGAAAGAGCACTTCTTTCCGTAAACAACAGAGAAAACACCGTTATCGCTACAGGCGGAAGTGCGGTATTCTGTAAGGACGGAATGGAGCATCTTAAGAAAAGCGGAATATGTATATATCTTGAGGTACCCTGCGACGAGCTTTCGAGACGTCTTACGAATATAAAGACGAGAGGAATATCTGCCGCCAAAGGAATGGGTATAGAGGATATATTTTATGAACGCAGGGAATATTACGAGAAATATGCGGACATAAGAATAAATTGTCTCGGCTTAAGTATAGAAGAAATCACAGAAGCAATTGCGGAGCAGATTGGTGGTTTTAATGAGTAATAAACAGAAATACCGTCACGAGCTTAAATACCGTATAGATACGGGTACATACCATATCCTGCGGCAAAGGTTCAGAGCGGCGTTGAAGCCCGACGCTCATACAAGCGGCGGACAATATCGTATAACAAGCCTTTACTTTGATGATATTTACGGGACAGGCTATAATGACAAGATGAACGGGGTACTTAACCGTAAAAAATACAGGATAAGAACCTATAATTTCGACAAAAATTTTATACGATTAGAAGAAAAACGCAAGGATAATAACGTAGGGTATAAAAAATCTGCTGTTCTTACCTTCGAAGAATATGAAAAAATGATTCACGGAGATTACGCCTTTCTCGCTGATGAAAGGTTTTCCGAAACAGCAGGAGAAGATTTTTTCGCTTCGGCTTCTACTGTGGGGCTTAAGCCCTCGGTAATTGTGGATTATATAAGAGAGCCTTACGTCTGTGAGGCCGGTAATATACGTATTACCTTCGATATGAAAATTTCAGCAGGAAGCAAAAACTTCGATATATTTGATGAAAAAATGGTATTTTCGCCTGTTTTTCCCGAAGGGACGGTAATACTCGAGGTAAAGTACGACAACTTCCTTCCGATGTATATTGAGGAGCTTCTTTCGGGGTTCCCGATTATCCAGGAGGCGGTTTCAAAGTATGCCTACTGCCGAGACAGGCTTAATTTAATCCGATACGGTATATAAGAAAGGAATAAAATATAATGAATTTCAGATTATTAAGCGTTATAGACGAAACCTTACAGCTTTTCAGCGACAATCTTAATTTTTCGATACTGACTCCTGCAGGAATTATAGCGGCAATGCTTTCCTCTCTCGT
Organism: Ruminiclostridium sp.; assembly: GCA_045579625.1. Classification (GTDB taxonomy): domain Bacteria; phylum Bacillota; class Clostridia; order Oscillospirales; family Ruminococcaceae; genus Ruminiclostridium_E. Next base: position 22,822 of record JAZNMN010000011.1, on the reverse strand, counting down.
ATGCGGAATCATAATTTATCTTGTATACCGCTTCTGCTACAGGGGAATCGTGTACAGCGACAACTTCAACATTCTCCTTATTATGGTTACAACTATTACGGGCTTCATCATTATGACAATAAGCTCTAACGTGGTACTCTCCCTCGGTATGGTGGGTGCGCTTTCTATCGTGCGTTTCCGTACTGCAATAAAGGATCCTCTCGATATTGGCTTCCTTTTCTGGGCTATCGCTTCGGGCATTACCGCAGGCGCAGGTCTTTACTTTGTTGCCGTTCTCGGTACTGTTATTATTGCAGTAATTTACATAGTTTTCAGCCTTCTCAAGAAGCAGAAGAAGAACTATCTTCTTATTATTCATTATGACGAGAGCGCCGAAAGCAACGTAAACGCCGTTCTCGGCGGAATGAAGTACCGTCTTAAGAATAAGACCCAGTCGGGCTCCGATACCGAGCTTACGATTGAGGTAAAAATCAAGAACAACGATACCGCTTCTCTTTCCCGCTTCAAGGGTATCGAAAACGTAAGCTCAGTTACACTTCTCGAATACAGCGGCGAATATATGAACTAACCGAGTGCCTCGGCACCCTGTTCTCGCCTTTTAAAAGTTATCAGAGCTTTCGAGCGCAGACGAACGGCGAGGGAGTGACTTTTCATAGATTTGAGAATAAACCACCGAGTGCCTCGGCGCCCTATTCTCGCCTTTTGGAGCTTTTCAGCTTTAACGGGCGAAGCGGAACGGCGAGGGAGTAAATTTGGTGAGAATTGAACATTATTTACCGAGAAGCTCGGCACCCTGTTCTCGTTTGTCGAGATTATCAGCAATAAACAAGTAAATCCAGAGAAGATTTATTCTTCTCTGGATTTTTAGTTTTATTGAGAAACTTATACTTTTTCCTTCAGTTCATTTTTTAGGAAGTTGTTGTTATATTTATTCCTGTACACTTTAATCATTGAGTTGATAGCCTTATTTTTCTTAGACAGGCTATCCGTCAGAATTAAAGGTATATTATGCGAAGCGTCACACAACAGATAAAATCGGGATGTATCGTTGGAAAACTGAATCATTTCGTTAAGAATTGCTGTAATAATTTGATAATATGAATTATTTTTAATTATTACAAGGTTTGCGGTATAACGATTATCAACAGCTATCCATGAAAGGGCTTCGTCTTGTTCATCATAACAGGTTCTTAGAATTTTCCTGATATTGTTTTCATTTAAACCGTTTCCCTCGGGAGGAGAATTTATATAGGAAATAATATCCTTTACACCCTGTTCATAAGCGGAGAAACGCTCGGGCTTATTGCGAAAAAATACAATAAGAGCATATAAATCGTGAAAGTCGTAATTTATAAGGTACATATTTTACCTCGGTTATTACCCGTTATTCTTCCGCCAATCGGCGTTGGAGACAAATTCCTCGATAAATGCCTCCGTTTCCTTAAGCTCAGCCGCCTTATATTCCTCAATCTGCTTCTCCTCGAGCTTTTCCATTTTGGAAACCTCCTGAGTAGCGTCGATAACTCTTAAAAGCTGCTGCTCCGCTTCACGCTCCTTCATTTTAATCTGATGACGTTTCATATGGAGATCCTGCTGTTTAGCGGCTATATATCTTTTATGAACGGAAATTTCCAGGGGTGTAGTCCCCTTTTCGTAAAGTGCCACAAGCTCACGGTTAAGACGAGCCAGCTCCTCTAAAATATCCTGCAGCTCCGCCTGAAGCTTATTTATATCGGCTCTTATTTCCGCAAGAGTTCCCTTTTCGGTATCAAGAACCTGTTCACGGTATTGTTTCACACGTTCCAGTGTGAATTGAAATTTCTTCAAATACTATCACCTGCAGAGTAAATTTACGAAACCGCTTCCATAAGCATTTTTACCGTTTCATCAAGCGAGAAGCTTTCCGAAGTACCCTGCCGCAGGAAGCCGTTTATTTTATCAATCTTACTTATAGCCTCGTCGAGCTTCGGATTTGTACCGGGCTTATAGGCGCCGATAGAAATAAGGTCAACGTTGCTGTTATAAAGCGCAAGCAGATTTCTCAGCTTACTTGCCGCCTCCTTGTGCTCGGGGGTAGCGATAATAGACATAAGTCGGGAAACGCTCGGGAGTATGTCTATTGCAGGATAATGGTTCTGTGCGGCGATTTTTCTCGAAAGGATAATATGACCGTCGATAATACCTCTTACGGTATCGGCGATAGGCTCGTTCGTGTCGTCGCCTTCTACGAGAACTGCGTAAATGCCTGTGATACTGCCCTTTTCGAAACAGCCTGCACGTTCGAGAAGCTTAGGCATCTGTGCATAAATCGAGGGTGTATAGCCTCTTGCAATAGGCGGCTCTCCGATAGAAAGACCTACCTCTCGGTTAGCCATAGCGAAACGGGTCAGGTTATCCATCATTATAAGTACGTCCTTACCCTGTGACATATAATATTCAGCTATAGCGGTAGCGGTCATAGGGCATTTATATCTCATCATAGCAGGCTGGTCTGAGGTAGCGACAACCACAACGGAGCGAGCCATACCCTCTTCGCCAAGGTCGTTTTCGATAAACTCTCTTACCTCACGTCCTCGTTCTCCTACAAGAGCAATTACGTTTATATCCGCCTTTACCTTTCGTGCAATCATACCCATAAGGGTAGATTTACCAACGCCCGAGCCTGCGAAAATACCGATACGCTGGCCCTTTCCTAAGGTAAGTAGGCCGTCTATCGCTTTTACGCCAAGCTCTATAGGCTCCGCAATTTTCGGTCTTGTAAGGGGGTTGGTGGGGATACCTGTGATTGAAACGCTGTCGGTATAATCGATATCGCCGAGTCCGTCGATAGGCTGACCTATTGCGTCGATTATACGGCCGATAAGAGCGTCGCCTGTTTTTACCCTTAGCTTATCGCCTGTATTATCCACGATACTTCCCGGGCCTATACCCTCGATATCGGTATAGGGCATGAGAAGCACCTTTTCAGACTGGAAGCCTACAACCTCGGCATAAACGTAGCTTTTCATATCCTTTGAGAAAATACGGCAGATATCGCCTATATTACAGACAGGGCCGCTGGCCTCGATAGTCATACCTACGATTTTCTCAATTTTTCCCATATAACGATAGGGGTCGAATACTGCCAGCTCTTCCTTAAAACCCATTAAATCCACGGCAGTCCGCCCCCTTTCATATTATTCTGTTTCAGTATCATTTATTTCGGGAACCTCTTCCTTTTCGGAAGGCTCCTCCTCCGGCGCCTGCTCAAAGGCCTCCTTTATAAGCTCATCGGTATCGATAGCGTCTTCCTCTTCCTTTTTAGGTGTACGAGGCTTCCTTACGGTTTTCTTACGGCCGATATCCGAGGAGGTCTTGTCTCGGTATTTTCCCATACCGAGCTGTTCAATCATTTTGAGCTGGGTCATAACGCCTGCGTCGGTAATTTCCGTACCGTCGTCGATTATAAGCGTACCCTCGGGAGCGTCCTTTATTATCTCGATTTCCACACGCTCGCAGTTACGGAAGGTATCCTTAAGAAGATCCTCGTCGATTTCCGCCTGTTCCTTTATATCGAGCTCGGAAACCCTTATTTTTACAGTCTTGCTTGTACGGTATTTCTTTCCCGCTTCACGAATCATCTTCGTAATGATTTTTTTATCCTTCTGAGCGAGGCTGTCGATAGTAACCTTTTGTGCGATTTCGAAAACGGCGTCGAAAAGCTTTCTTTCATACTGCATAAAGATTTCCGTCTTTTCGCGCTCCACGCTTTCAGCCGCCTCCTTAAGCTCTACGAGACAGTCCTTACACTTTTTAAGAGCCTTAACATAGCCGTCGTCGTAGCCTTCCTTTTTACCTTCCTCGTAGCCCTTCATTCGTGCTTCCTTGGCGGCGTTTATACGTATTTCCTCGGCCTCTGCCTTTGCGTCGGCGATAAGCTCTTCAGCCATCTGTTTTGTTTCTTCGTATATTTCGGTAGCCTTTTCACGGGCTCTCATTACGAAACGCTCCGACTCCCGTTCATATCTGTCGCGGAGAGCTTCGAATTCTGCAGTAAGCAGTTCTCTTTCTATACGTGCTTCCTCGACGCTTACCGTTTCCGCTTCTTTAACGAGCTCTTCGATAACCGATCCGCCTGCTCCTTCTGGAGTAAAGTCGGGAAGCTCTATTTCTTCAGCCTTCTGTTCGGGAAGAGGAGCAGCTTCAGGCTCAGGTTCGGGTTCTTCGGGAGGCTTGGTTCCGTAGACCGTACGCATAACGGGTTCTTCGTTATCGTTATTAAAGCGGTATCCGTAACAGCCCTTTATAACTCCTGCCACAAAAAAACTCCCTTTCTAATAATTAAGCCGATGAATAGATGATAAATTCATCGGCTTTAGATTTAAGCAATAATTTCGTCGTCTCCGCCCTTGGAGATAGTAAGAGCGCCTTCGTCCTCGAGACGTCTGATGATAGCAACGATACGCTGCTGTGCTTCTTCAACGTCACGCATACGAACGTTATGGAGATATTCAACGTCAGTCTGGGTAGATTCCTTACTACGGGAGGACATATTCGCATAGATAGCTTCGGCAACCTCAGCGGTAGAGCCCTTGATAGCGATAGCGAGATCCTTCGGGTCAACCTGGGGAATAAATGCCTGAATAGACATAGAGTCGAGGTGGATAATATCTTCGAATACGAACATTCTCTGACGGATTTCGTCCGCAAGCTTCGGGTCTCTCATATTCAGCTCGTCGAAAATGAACTTTTCCGTAGAACGTTCTACCTTATTGAGTACGTCAGCAATATAATTTATGCCGCCGACCTCCATACTTTCCGTAGTAACAAGGTTAGAGAACTTCTTTTCGAGGGTAGCCTCGATACTCTTTACCACGTCAGGAGAAGCGGATTCCATTTTAGCAATTCTTTCTACTACTTCGATTCTTACGTCCTTAGGAAGCTCCGACAGGATAGCTGAAGCCTGTTCGCTACGGGCGTAGGAAAGAATAAGAGCGATAGTCTGGGGGTGTTCGTTCTGTACGATAGCGAGAAGGTTTTTATAGTCGGCCTTTCTTACGAAGCCGAAAGCCTTGGTTTTAAGCTGTTTCGTAATTTTTTCGAAAAGCTGTACCGCAGCCTGTGGGCCGAAGGCCTTTTCGAGTATTTCCTTGGCATATTCGACGCCGCCCTCGGAAATAACCTTCTGGGTAAGGCACACTTCATAGAAGTCGTTAAGAACGTCGCTTACGACCTCCATAGGCCAGTAATCCATCTTTGCGACTTCAAGAGTCAGCTTTTCTATTTCATCATCGCTGAAAAACTTGAATACCTGGGACGCATTTTCCGTACCGAGGGCAGAAATAACCATAGCGGCTTTCTGCATCATAGTAAGCTCGCCGATAGACGCCTGCTGTTCAGCCATTACCTTATTTCTCCTTTCGATAAATTATATTACGGCTCGTCGCCCTTCATCCAGGTACGGATAAGCTGTGCAACGATTTCGGGATTTGTCTTAGAGAACTCTCTGATTTCACGCTTAAGTACAACATCTCTCGAGCTGTCGTCTTCTTCGGAAAGACTATGGATTTCATAGTCGATACGGTCGGAGGAGTCGTTGTCGCGTACCGAGGAGTCGTCCATATCGAATCTTCCGGAAGCGGAAGACGAGGGTGCAGCCGCCATAGCTGCCGCCGCCGCTTTTCTCGCCTTGGCACGGCGCTTATTGGAGCCTGCCGCAACGAGAGCGATAACGAGGAGTATAACGAGAATTATACCGAGGGCTACAATTGCAAATACAAGGGAGGATCTGCTGCCCTGTACGACAACGGAGCCGTCTCCTGCGCCGCCGCCTGTTCTGTCAAGCATAAAGGGATACGCCTTAAAGCTTACCTTATCTACGGTTGTACCGATAGCGGTAGCGATAACTCTCTGCCATTCCTCAACCTCTGCCTGTGTTATGTCGGTAGCGTCTACTACTACTGTAGCGGAAATGTTATCGTAGCTGTAGCCGTCCTTTTCAATCTGCTTTATCTCTTTATTTACGAGATATTCGATATTTTTCTGTGTTTCATAATAGAATTCATCACCGTCGGATATGCTTAAGGTGGGGTAATCGGGGGAAATATCCGAGTCAACGGTAGTTCCTACGAGGCCGCCTTCTTCGGCAACGCCGCCGCCTGCCGAGGTATATTCTTCCTTCGATATCATACCGCCTCTTGTTCCTTCGGAGTCAACCGAGGGGGTATAGGTCTCAACCTGAGAAACCTCGTCGTTATAGTTAAGGGTTACGCCTACGCCAACCTTATAGTCGGGGAATACGCCTTCGAAAACCCTGCTTAAATTTTCTTCAAGGATCTTTGTGATAGAATTCTGGAACTCGAGACGCTTCTGGAAAATATCCATTTCGTCCTCGGGGATTTCTTCTTCGACACGGTCGGTTGTAAGAAGATTTGCCGAGCCGTCGGTTACGCTTATATTTTCGGTTTTAAGTCCCGGTACTGCAGTTCTTATAAGATTATAGATACCGTTTATACTGTCGATAGAAAGGGTATCGTTAAGCTGGAGAACGACGGAAGCGGTAGCCTCCTCTCTCGAATTGGAGATCATATAGTTATCGTCCTCGGGTATTCCGAGAATTACTATTGCCGAATCTACTCCCTTAAAGGAAGAAAGTGTGGCACGAAGGTTCTCCTGAAGCTGCTGTATCTGCTTTACGCGCTTATCCGACTCCGTAGAGAACATACCTATCGAGGTATCCCATACATCGTAGTTGAAGGTACTCTTCGGGTAACCCTTAACGCTGAGCTGTGCTCGAAGGGTTTCCACCTCGGGGGCAGGAACGAGGATATCGCCTGTCTGTGGGTCGAATCTTACGTCGGTAGTGCCAAGCTCAGTCTGGAGCACAGAGATTATCTCCGAGGTTTCCTCTGTGGACGCACCGCTGTAAAGAACGGCATAGCTCGTAATCGAATTGAGTGCAACAACGATTATTACAGACACTATGATTACTGAAACTACCGATATAGCGACTATCTTAATCTTCTTATCGAGAGCCGACCATTTAGTTTTAATCGACTCTAAAATCTTCTTTAAATTATCTGTAGCCTTGCTCATTTACATCTCCGCTTAAATGCTCATACGCATTATTTCATTATAGGCGTCAACCGCAGCATTTTTCACATTAACGAGAAGCTCTGTTGCGATTTCGGCTTTAGCTATATTTATCTGAAGCTGTTCAATACTATCGGTATCACCAAGCATAATATTCATCATATCCTCGCTTTTGGCCGCCTGTGCGTCTGCCGCCTGGTTCCATAAGCCGAGCATAGCGTCCAGGAAGGTTCCGCCTTCGGGGGCTTCTTCCGTTTTCTGTGCAGTATTATTATTGCCGAAGGCCTTATCTACTGCCTCGAGGGTTGTGATGCTGGGTGACATAGGGACAATAAACATAATATATCAAATCCTTTCCCGATAAGGGGGTTAATTCTTGCCTATGGTAAGGGCCTTTTGTGCCAGGGTCTTAAGGCTGTTGAAAATCGTGAGGTTAGCGCTGTAGGACTGTGTAGCCGCAAGCATATCAATCTGTTCCTCCGCAACGTCAACATTAGGGAGATAGTAGTATCCGTCCTCGTCTGCGTCGGGGTGGGAGGGGTCATAAACGGGGGTAGGAGGAGTTTCATCCTCTACTATTTCGGTAAGCACCACGCCCTCATAATCATAGGAGCGGTCCTTTCCCGCAAGACCTCTGAGCTCTTCAAGCTTCTGTCCGAGGACAGTTCTGAACTCGATTTTACTCTTGCTGTTCTCATTGGGCTTTAAGCCCCTGTTTTCCGTAAAAACAACGCACTGACGCACGTAAGGACCGCCCTCGGCGGTTCTTGTGGTGTCGGCGTTGGCTACGTTCTGTGCGATTACATCGGCACGGGTTCTTTCCGCAATCATTCCCGAAACCGATATATCGAGGTTACTTAAAAACGACATTACCTGTATCCTTTCTTATCAGTTACGGCTCATAGCGGTTCTCATCATCTTGAATTCGGAATTCATCTGATTGATGATAGCCTCGTACTGAAGCGCATTCTTTGCGAAAAGCGCCTGCTGTGTATCGGAGTCAACATTATTTCCGTCGGGCTGATCCTTTGTGTTTTCATCAATATGTATTGTAGAGACGAGGTCGATCTGCTTCTTGGCAGTCTTTTCGCCGTTTTCGTCAAGCTTTTCCTTTAATGCTCCTGCAAAATAAAGATATTTGCATTTATAATCCGGTGTGTCCTGATTCGCAATATTCTGGGCTATGATGGACTGCTGCACGGTTAAAAGGCTGAGTCCCTGCTCCATAACACGAAACGCATTTGTGTCAAATAATGCCATAAGATTACCCCTTTCTGCGGCATAGAAACACGCATTAACATTATACATCATTTTCCGTTAATTTTCAATGGGTTTCGGCAATTTTTATCAAAAAAATTTACTGCCAGGTACGGCTGAAATCGAAACTGTCGGGAAGAACTCTCGGCTTAGGCCGTTTTCTTATAAAATCCGCTTCCTTAAATTGGTAAACCTTAGGGGGCGGAAGGGCGTCGAAGCGCTTTTTTGCAGCCTCTATAACCGAGATAATACGGCCTGTTTCGCCGAAACGGTCGGTAATAACTACGCTCTCCTCTTCGGAAAAGCCGCCGAAATTAAGCCACCATTTATCCATTTCAATCTCGCCGTTTCTGATATGATAGCCGAGATTGTCGCTTTCGAGGGAATAATGGCGGATTTTTCCCTTTATCAGGATATTTTTACCGTTTTTGTAAAATTCCGCCGACCTGAACTCCTTCAAGGGGATTATATAAAGCTCACGGTATATCTTTTTATGGCCGAGGATACGGAAATCTCCCGAATATCGGCTGTACACAAGGGCTTTAAGCTGTATGTCAAGGTATGTATAGCGGCTTTTTCTGCGAATTATCCTGAGGTTTATCTCGTATACCGCCAGGCACACCGAAAGACCGATGAAAAGGGAGGCGCCTGCTGTAACGGCCATCTGCAGAATAATATCACGGTCGGGCGCACTGAACAGATTGAAGAAGAGTACGAAAAAGGAGATAAGGGCGATTTCCGAAAGAAAGGCGGCGGTACAGACAATTACTGCCGTACTTCTTCGGCGGTATTTATTGGTGTGACAATGAAAATACGAACGCAATATCTCACTTCCTCTCATATACCTTATTATATATTATACATTTTTTCTTGCCGCTTGTACAGTATAAATGCAAAATTTCTATAACGTTGGGTAAAATTCACAAAAAATGTGCGTAATGCAGGAGATAAAACCTCGATAATTTATGCAAAATGCCGAATTTTATGGAACTAATGACGGTTTTTTGATTATTGCGAAAAAAACTATTTTGTCGGTATTGACTTTTTTGTGCATTTTAATGTATAATTGGAATAAGCGATTATAGTATTTTTGCTCCTCGTGAGCTTCCGAAATTCAAGAATGGAGGAGGAATTGCGATGCTTGACAAGGCAAAAGTTATCAAGGTTAGCATTACCTCCATTGACGGTAAAGCCCTTGTATCGGCGGATAAGGAACAATTCTCCTTCCCCCGCCTGTTTATAGACGATATTCCCGTAAATAACATTATGATCATCAAGGGAACGGGCTTCCCCGAGCTTGAGTATGATCTTAACGTATACGTCATCGCGTATATGAAAAACGGCGACAGAATAAAATATATCGGCAGGATCAAGATGTCCCTGCCCAATCAGCTCAACGTCCAGATACGTGACGATTACGGAACGGTTATGGAGGAGCGCCGCCGCTATTTCAAGGTGCAGTGTGACATAAGATGTATAGTAACCGCCTTCAGTCGGGGTGAAACGGTTTATGAGCTTGAAGCTCCTGTTTTTGCGGCGGTGAAGAATTTCAGTATCGGCGGTATCTTCCTGGAAATCCCGGGAGGCGAATTCGTAAAGGGCGACGTTATTTTCACGAATTTCAAGCTTGATAACGAGCTTATATCGGTTATGGTGAATATACTCCGCGTCCAGAACGATGAAAACGGAAAGGTCGTGGGCTACGGCTGTCAGTTTGCCAACGCAGACCAGCGGCAGGAAGCTCTTTTCGCCAAGTTTGTGTATGATACACAGCTTCAGGAGCGTATAGCCAAGGCTGAGAAAGAGGAGCGCATAGCGGAAATCCTCGGCAGACAGGGTAACGGATAAAATTTTAAACGGCGTGTTGCGCTGAATAAATTCAGATAGGAATGGTAATGGTATGAATATCAAAGTAAAAACAGCCCTCAGGGCAATCTTAATCGGTGCTACTGTAGTTCCCCTCGTTATTGTGGGACTTGTTGCATCCCTTCAGATTTTCAGCTTCTCGAAGCAGATGATCTCCAGCGAGACAATGTCGGTCGGCGCGGCTCAGAGTGCAGGCGCACAGAACATTGTAGCTGCTTATCTCGAGGACGTAAAGTCTATGAGTAAGATGAAGTTTGTTGCGGACTCGGTTACCGACCTTAACTCCAATAAGGCCGAAATGAAGGAGTTCACCAAGCTCTGTGAAGCAAGAGGCGGTATTATTGATACTGTCGTTACAAACAAGGACGGCGGTATAGTTTACGATTCTATCGGCTCCTCCGCAGGCACAACCTTCTTCGCATTCGACGAAGCCTGGTCCTCCAAGCAGGACGCCTTCGCTTCGGGAATCTATCTCGGCGAGCCTACATACGGCAAGGATTTATACGTTGTTACAAATTCTACGGGAAACGGCTATTTCTCTCTTGTAGTTGACCTTAAGACAGTAACCGATTATCTTGCTAACTGCACCTTCCTTACACACGGAAGACTTGTTGTTGTCGATAAGAATGCAGTACTCAACTATAACGGCGTTGCTGCTGCCGCAATCGGCTCTACCGATTTCGAAGCCAGCGTTTCTCCTGCAGTAAGCGATATGATTTCCTCTACTGTTGACGCAAAGACAGGCACAGCTCTTTCTTCCGGCAGATACATCGGCTCCTACGGTCATATCCCCGGAACAGACTGGGTATGGACTTCTCTTTATCCCGCTTCCGAAACACAGTCTCCCGTATTTATGGTGTTTGTGGTAGGTATGGTTGTTCTTCTTGCGCTTGCGCTTGTCTGCGTAATGGTAATGATTCTTATGATTCAGAAGATCATCAACCCGATGGTAGATATGCTCGGTACAATGAAGGAAATCAATTCCGGCGACCACGACCGGCGTATCGATACACGTACAATGAGCCGTGAATTCGCAAGAATGTCCGATACCTTCAACAATATGATGGACGACGCTTTATTAAGCGAGGAATTACATAAGACAATTTCCGACCTTTCCGATAATATGCTTTTCGAGTGGGATTTCGCAAAGGAAGTTATGTTCGTATCCGACAACTTCAAGGAGAAGGTTGGTCTTAACGTTTCCGGCGCAACTCTCAGCAACGGTAAATTCATCGATTCTATGATGAGCGACGAGGACGCTGAAAGATACAAGCGCGATATGAACCAGCTCTTCAAGAATAAGGATGACGTAGGCGGCGAGTATCAGATCAAGAACGCTCAGGGTCAGGATATGTGGGTTTCTATGAGAGCGCACTGTATCACAGACCGTCTCGGCGAAATTCTCCGTGTAATCGGCGTCCTTACAGATATCAACAACGAAAAGAATGCTACTCTTAAGCTGGCTGAAAGAGCAAGCTATGACTTCCTTTCACAGCTTTACAACAGAAATACCTTTGAACGTGAGTTCCAGGCTGAGCTCGACAGAAACATCAACGCCAAGGTTGCGGCTCTCTTTATTGACGTCGATGACTTCAAGTTCATCAACGACCGTTACAGCCACGCTGTGGGCGATGAGGTTATCCGCTTCGTAGCTGATGTTATCAAGAGCAAGGCGGGCGATTCCGGCTTTGCAGGACGTTTCGGCGGTGACGAATTCGTTCTTTGTATCTCCGATCCTAAGCTTATCGAGAACGTAGAAGTTCTTTCTATGGATATTATCGACGATCTTTACAGCGGTTACTATTCCAAGTCCGTAGATACAACCCTCAACATCAAGGCAAGTATCGGTATCGCTCTTTACCCCGATCACGGTAAGGACGGAAGAGAGCTCGTAGGCTGCTCCGACGCGGCTATGTACTTCGTAAAGAAGAACGGTAAGGCTAACTATCATATCTATGATCCTTCCGATTCCGAGGGTACAGAAGGCAACCATTCCTACGCACTTTAATTTATTATGCATAATTCCGCCGCAGGCACATAGCTGCTTAAAAACAGTCTGTGGGTGCGGCGGTTTTGTATTGGAGGAGAAAAAGTATGGCTAAAATTATTGCAGTAACCAATCAGAAGGGCGGTGTAGGTAAAACTACAACCTGTTCCGCTTTATGCGGCTGTCTTTCGAAAATGGGAAAGAAAGTTCTCGCCATAGACCTTGACCCTCAGGGAAATTTAAGCTTCAGTCTCGGCGCCGATACAGGCTCGTCCTATACAATTTACGACGTGTTCAAGGGGAATGCGGATATATATGATACTGTCCAGCACTGCGGATGCTGTGACGTAATTCCTTCGAATATAATTCTTTCGGGCGCGGAGCTTGAGCTTACATCGGTAGGCCGTGAATATATACTCCGTGAACAGATTTCCACAATCGAGGGAGAATATGACTACATAATAATCGACACCCCTCCCGCACTTTCAATCCTTACAATAAACGCTTATACCTCCTCACATCAGCTTATCATACCTATGGTACCCGAAATTCTTTCCTTACAGGGTATAGCACAGCTTAAGGAAACTATTTTTGCAGTCAAGCGTTATTACAACAAGCAGCTTGAAATAAGAGGAATACTGCTCAATAAATATTCGCCCCGACTCGTTCTTACGAAGGAGGTAGAGGAGCTCGCAAATATTATCGCCGACCAGCTCGATACCGACGTTTTTGAGCAGAAAATAAGCGGAAGCGTTATTATCGCCGAGGCTCCTGCACACGCTAAAACTATCGTGGAATATGCTCCCCGTTCGAAGGCGGCGAGAGAATATATGGATCTTACGTACGAGGTTTTAGGGCTCGAAAAGCCGAAGAGAACGGAACAGAAGCTCGGAAGAGGCCGCCCGCCCAAGAACAGACAGAAGTTAAGCTGAGGGTGATGAAATATGGCTCGTTCCGCTAAAACAGACAACGTAATGAGACTTTTCGGCGAAAAAAGCGGAGAAATCTCAAATCCCGTAATGACCCATTCAAATCCTATCATAACTCCCCCCGAGGAAGAGGCTGTACCGCCTATATTCGTAAAAAGCGCAGGCGGCTTACAGCTTGTTAACGTGGTTTTTCTCCTCATTAACGAACAGCTCGGCGGTATTATGGAGAGATTCAACTGCTGTATGTGCGAAAAATGCATTTTTACGGTTACGAAGGAGGTCCTTTCCGTTATTCCGCCCCTTATTCTCGAGGTAAGGCGTAAATCCGACGAAAAGGCGGTAAACAAAGCCGCTTCCGATATAAGAAGCGACGTTGTAAAGGCGATAACCAAGGCGGTTATCTCCGTTAAGACAAATCCGCCCCATTACGGAGGTCAGGGAAGCTTTTCCGTTGACAAATAATGTGTGATATGATAGAATTAAGTCGTATATTAAATCAATGGCAATCCGAGGTAAGAAAATGAAGTTTAACAGAGTTTTAACAGCCCTTCTCGCTTCCGCCCTTCTCGTTACGGCAGGAGCTTGCGGCGGCGAAGAAAAAAAGCCTATGGAGACTACTGCTGCGACAGAGGATCCCGATATAACAAAGGTTCCCGATTTTTCGGAATTAACCTGGGAACAGATACAGATGAAATACCCCAAGCTTAATATAACCCCCGAGTATGAGTATAACGACAGCATAGCGGAGGGCGGCTTTATTTCCCAGTCCCCCGAGGCTGATACCGAAATACATAAGGCTGACGAAATTACAGTAAAAATCAGCAGCGGCAGTAAGCTTGTGGAAATCGACGATTATACGGGCAGAAATATCGACGACGCTGAAATGCTCATAGAAAAACAGGGGCTTATCTGTCAGATAATAAAGGAGGAGAACGAGGAGGTAATGGTGAACTGTATCGTTAAGACCGATCCTCCTGCACGTTCACAGGTAGAAAAAGGCTCTATAGTTACCTGTTACGTTAGTCTCGGCTCCGCTGAACAGGAGCTTTTAATGCCCGACCTTGTGGGAATGACTATCGAGGACGCAACCGAGGCGGCGGAGGATAACGGCGTAACCTTAAGCATAAGCTATGATAACGAATCGGATCAGGAGCCCGGAACGGTAATAAGCCAGGGCCTCGACCCCGAAACTCCCGTAGAGCCCGACACGGTTGTGGAGGTAGTAATAAGCGGCGAGTCGGCAGTAAGCGAGCGTAAAACCACCATTTCCGTAACCCTTAAATCCGAGGATCTCTCGGGCGAGTACCAGCTTAAGTATTATATCGACGGAACCTTACAGGACGATATGACCGAGATAAAGGAGCTTAGCCTTACCAGGAAGATTGAATGGGAGGTAAGCGGAAGAGACGTCCATACCTACTCTATCGTGGCTACTTATTTAAAGAACGGGGAGTCGGGCGTGCTTTACGAAATGGAGGTTGACTTTAACGAGGATCCGCCTAAAAAGGATCATCACGGTACCTTCAACGCTGAAATTTTCCACCAGTTAAAGGAACGTTAAATTAAACAAAATTCACAATTTCAGGCATTTGTCAAAAATGAATGCCGAAAATTATGCAGTATTACAAGTGAAATTACAAAAAGGTTACAGTTTTAACCTTGTTCGGAATGTAACTCGTTTTCATTTCAAAATTTTCCAAAATGTCATAATTTGTTGTAACTGAACGGTGTTAAAATGTCCAAAATAGGAAAACCTGTTTAGGCATTTTCTATAAAATTTGGTCTTTCTGACAAATTTTTTTAAAAAAGCTATTGCCAAACCGCTTGAAATCAAGTATACTGTGATTACAGCGAGAGAATATCTCGTTAGTAAGGATATAATCCTACGGGATTATACATAAAAAATTTTTTACAAGGAGGAAAAAACAATGATAAAGTTTTTCCAGAAGCTTAAGGCTAAGAAGGGCTTTACACTCGTTGAATTAATCGTTGTTATCGCTATCATCGGTGTATTAGCTGCAATCCTCATTCCTACAATGTTAGGATACGTTACATCTTCCAAGGTACAGTCCGCTAACTCTACTGCTACTGAAGTTAAGAACTCCATCAACAACTTCATCACAGATATGGACACCAAGGGATACGCAATCGAAAAGAACGCTGGTAAGGACGCTAAGACTGCTCAGGCAACTTGGGAAATCACATTCACAAACGGTGCTGCTGATTCTTGGACTAAGTGTGATAAGACTATCTTCTCCAAGGCTGGCGAAGACCTCAAGGGACCTTCCACTGCTACTAACAAGAGCATCTTCGGTTACCTCGAAGAAAAGCTTGAAGCTGACTACACATTCAACAATGTTGCTATCACAGCTTACATCAACGAAGGTAAGTGCGTAGGCGTTGTTTACTATGCTGACGGTAACGCAATGGTTGGCGACAACGAATGCCCCACATTCGAACAGATGACAGGTAAGGCTGCAACTCCTTACGCTTGGTCCGGTACTGACGGTGTAACTGCTAAGAACGGTGCTGTTCTCGGTACATCTCCTCAGCTCGTTACAAAGCTCTCTTAATTGAATTAAGACGTTTTGTGATTAACGACTAACTAAAACTTAATTTTCCCCGACGGGAGACCGTCGGGGAATTAAGTGATTTTAAAGGTTTTATTTAAGCTTTAAAGCTTTAAGGCTTAAATAAGTCCTTTAAATAAAAAACTTTAAGGAGAAAAGCCAATGATATCGTTATTTAATCGTCTTAAGAGTAAAAAGGGTTTTACAATTATAGAGCTCGTAGTAGTTATGGCCATTATGGGCGTAATTCTCGCTATGGTATTACCTACTATGTTTACCTCCGATAAGCCCGCTAAGGGCGACGCTCTTTCGAAGGAATTCTTCTATAAGGCACAGGACACTATGGCTATATCCAAGATAGCTTATCCCGAGGCCTTCGGAATTTCTACGAAGCTTGTTTTTTACGCTGAGCTTGACGATGCGGGAAATGTAGTAGCGACAGGTGAATACAACCGTGTAGGCTACGAGTTTAAGCCTTATGACGGAACTCTCGATGATGATAAGGATAAAATGTTTAACCGTTTCGATGAATGTGCTAAGCTTTATTTCACAGGCACCGAGAATATGAAGGGTATAATCTTTGTTATGGTTAACAGCGACTTTATGGTAGAGTGCTGTTACTGGTTCGGTACTACTACCACTGAGTTTAAGGGATTATCCGATTTTGTTATGGATACGGATAACGTTATCGAAGGATATTATGCAGGCTCTTATCCCGGAGAAAAGGTTTTCGAAGGTAAAACAATTTTCGCTTAATAAATTAACGGCAGTATTTTAAAGATACTGCCGTTTTTATATATTCCGAAATAAAACCGCATTCCGTAAAGCTTCGGAATGCGGTATAATTATTATGCTTCCTTAACGTAGAAGGGCTCTGTGACCTTCTTTGCGCCTTCGCCGTAGGGAGAATTAACGGGAACGGCGAGAATTTGGAACTTGGAGAGGAAGAGTCTTGCTGTAGAGGCTATCGAATCGGCGATTTTCTTACACTTTTCGGGCTCGGCGTCAATATCAATAGCGAAAACGTAATGCTCCTTACCCTCGGCAAGCATCATACAGAAATATGCTTCCTTAATTTCGGGATACTTCTTCATAGACTTCTTTATCGAGTCAATAACGGAATCGGGAACGTTATTGGGCTTACCGAACTTAAGCTCAATCTTCTTCGCCTTTGCTTCTTCGGCTTCCTGCATTTCCTTCATTTTCATTTCCATAACTTCAAGGATATTCTTTAATGCGTCACGGTTAAAAATGATATTTTCGGTCATAGGGTTGATAACGAAGCCTGCCACATCGGTGGTTTTGAATACGAGCTGAGCGATCTGAGGGAATACAACAACGATAGTATTGACGCGCTCGGACTTGTTCCACTTCTGGAACTCGTTTATATCTGTGAATAAAGCGAAGTAGCTTTCGTCCTTACTGTTCTTGATAAGCTTGAAGGTAACCTTCGAATTCTCGGGGATCTTCATTTTACCGTCGCCCTGAAGAACGTTTCCGTCCTCTCCGATAATATCTACGGGCGCAAAATAGCTTGCCTTAATAGCCTCGCCGATAAGAACGGACTGAGTCTGCTGGTTTTCTTCCTTATTTACTGCTCTCATAGCTTCTATGAGGGTCTCATTCTTTAAGTCGGGGAATATATTTTTATTTTCCATTTTTTCCGATCCTTTCGTAAAATATAAATCAATTATAACACAATAAACGCCTTATTTCAATACCTTTCGTAAATTATTCCCTTATAAAACAGGAAATCTGTTTACAAAAAATGGGTTTTGTAGTATAATTTCATTAACTTATTATCCGAGGTGCAGTATGACAGACAAAAAAACAGGACTTACCTCCTCCGAGGTAAAGGAGCGCATAGAAAAAGGTCTCGTAAACGGGGATATGAATATAAAAACAAAGTCGATAAAGCGTATCATTTTTGATAATACCTTTACCTTCTTTAATTTTCTGAATATAGCTCTCGCAATTCTCGTAATAATTTTCGGCGAGCTTAAAAATGCTATGTTTGCTATGGTAATAATATGTAACACGGCTATCGGTATTATCCAGGAAATCCGCTCGAAGCGTATAATCGACCGCCTTACCCTTATTTCCGCACCAAAGGCGAGGGTTATCCGCGACGGTGAGGAGAGCGAAATAGCTGTTTCCGAAATAGTTATGGACGACCTTGTTATTTTCCGTGCAGGAAGCCAGGCTTCGGCAGACTGCGTTGTTCTCGAGGGAGAATGCGAGGTAAACGAAAGCCTTATTACAGGCGAAAGCGATCCTGTCTATAAAAGCGAGGGAGAAAAAATTCTTTCGGGAAGCTTTGTTGTAAGCGGAGAGGCGAGGGCGGCGGCCTGCGCTATCGGCTCGGACAGCTTCGCTAACAAAATCACAGGCGGAGCCAAGTATTTCAAAAAGACTGATTCAAAAATGATGAACGCCATAAATAAGATACTGAAAATCGTTTCGGTATGCATTATTCCGATGATGGCGATTTTAATATACGACGGAATTTTCGTCACCGACCAGGGGCTCAGCCGTGCCGTTACAAGTACAGTTGCGGCGGTTATCGGGATGATTCCCGAGGGTCTCGTCCTTCTTTCCAGCGTGGTTTTAGCGGTAAGCTCTATAAGGCTTGCTATGAATAAGACCCTCGTACAGGATTTGTACTGTATAGAAACTCTCGCCCGTGTAGACGTGCTTTGCCTCGATAAGACGGGTACTATTACCGAGGGCAGTATGCAGGTCGAAGAGGTAAAGCCTCTCGGTAAGGCTACTGCCGATGAAACCGACAGGGCTATGACTGCTCTTATGAACGCTCTTTCCGACGGCAATCCTACCTTTAACGCCGCTAAGGAAAAATGGAGCGGTGAAAGCGATATGAGGGCGGGGAAGATACTGCCCTTCAGCTCCGCTAAAAAATGGAGCGGTGCTGAATTCGGCGGAGAAACCTACGTTATGGGCGCAGGTGAATTCATCCTCGGAGAAAAATACGAGGAGATACGTAATACCGTCGATGAATTTTCACAGGGCGGACGAAGAGTTATTCTTCTCGCTTCCTCAGACAAGCCTTTCAGGGAGAAGGAGCTGCCCGAGGATATAAAGCCCGTAGCCCTTATAGCCATTTCCGATAAAATAAGAGCCGAGGCTCCCGAAACCCTTCGCTATTTTAAGGAGCAGGGCGTAGAAATCAAGATTATTTCGGGAGATAACCCCGTTACGGTAAGCGCTGTTGCCGAAAAGGCAGGCGTAGAAAACGCCCACAGATATATTGACGCTTCGAAGGTAGAGGATATTTCGGAGGTTATCGACGATTATACCGTTTTCGGGCGCGTTACCCCCGACCAGAAGCTTAAAATTGTAAAGGCCCTTAAGGCTAAGGGCCATACCGTAGGAATGACGGGGGACGGCGTAAACGACGTTCTCGCCTTAAAGGAATCCGACTGCTCGATAGCTATGCAGAGCGGAAGCGACGCCGCAAGAAACGTCTCGAACCTTGTGCTTCTTGACAGCAACTTCGCTTCGATGCCGAAGGTAGTTATTGAAGGCCGCCGTTCTATAAACAACGTTGAGCGTTCGGCAGTATTGTTCCTGTCGAAAACGGTTTACAGCTTCCTGCTTGCGGTGATGTTTATAATAATAAGACTGCCCTTCCTTTTCGAACCGATTCATATGACTCTCGTAAACGCTCTTACTATCGGAGCCCCAAGCTTCCTTCTCGCTTTACAGGTCAACAAGTCGCTTATAAAGGGAAGCTTCGTGTCGAACGTTATGAAAAAGGCAGTACCTAACGGAATATCGATAGTTGCTTCTATGGGTGCAGTACTTGTTCTTACGGGAATTTTCGGCTTCTCGGTTGAACAGATGAGTACTACCGCTACCATAACTCTTGCGGCGCTGTCATTTATGATAGTCGGAAGCTGCTGCCGCCCCTTCAAGGCCTGGAAGGGCGGAATGCTGGTGCTACTTATGACTGCATTTACTCTCGGAACGCTTCTTTTCGGCTGGTTCTTCGATATGACCGCTATAACGGACAATATGCTTATCACGATTATTTCCGTTGCTCTCGGCGGCGGACTTCTTATGGCGGTTTCGGGCTTTATTTCAAGAAAAATCACAGATTTATGGCAGAAACGAGGTAAAAAGGCTGATGTCAGATAAATTCTCAAAAACGGTATATATCTTTTCCGACGGTGCCTGTTCGGGAAATCCCGGGCCGGGGGGCTACGGGGTAATCCTGCGCTGTGACGGAAGGGAAAAGGAGCTTTCAGGCGGAGAAGCCCATACCACCAATAACAGAATGGAGCTTATGGGGGTTATAACGGGGCTTGAAGCGCTGAAAATGCCCTGTAAGGTAATACTGCAGACCGATTCCAAGTACGTTGTCGACAGCGTTACAAAGGGTTGGGCTAAGGGCTGGCGGAAAAACGGCTGGGTAAAAAGCGACAAGAAGCCTGCCCTCAACAGTGATTTATGGGAAAGGCTCCTTGATCTTCTGGAAATTCACGAGGTTACCTTTAACTGGATAAAGGGACACGCAGGACACGAGGAAAATGAACGCTGTGACAGATTGGCAGTACTGCAGAGGGATATTTTTGCAGGAAAACTGTAATATAATTTCAAAATCTCACAGTTATATATTTACAAAAAGCAAATTAAATGGTATAATATAAGTTAATCTGAATTATAAAGGAAGGTATTATTATGGATATCAAAATTGTAAAAACAACCACACCTAAGGCTAAGCCTCAGGATGAGAGCAAGCTCGGCTTCGGTAAGGTATTCTCCGACCATATGTTCATTATGGAATATGATACAGGTATGGGCTGGCACGACGCAAGAATCGTACCCTACGGCGAAATCTCCCTTTCTCCCGCCGCTATGGTTCTCCACTATGGTCAGGAAATCTTCGAAGGTATGAAGGCGTACAGAACTCCCGACGGCGAAATTCAGTTCTTCCGTCCCGAGGAAAACTTCAAGCGTCTTAACACCTCCGCCGAACGTCTTATCATTCCTCAGATTCCCGTTGAGGACGCTTTACAGGCGCTCCACGCTCTTGTAGAAGTAGATAAGGACTGGGTACCCCATACAGACGGTGCTTCTCTTTACATCCGCCCCTTTGTATTTGCGGCTGACCCCTTCCTCGGCGTACGCCCCGGCGATAAGTATTACTTTATCATTATCTGTTCTCCCTCTGGCGCTTACTATGCAAGCGGCTTAAACCCCGTAGATATCTACGTTGAACAGAACTATGTAAGAGCAGTAAAGGGCGGTATGGGTTATACCAAGACAGGCGGTAACTACGCTGCTTCTCTTGCAGGTCAGGACGAGGCTCACAAGCAGAATTATGCACAGGTTCTCTGGCTTGACGGCGTTGAAAGAAAGTACATAGAAGAAGTTGGCGCTATGAATATCTTCTTCATTATCGACGGCGAGGTTGTAACTCCCGAATTACAGGGCTCTATCCTCCCCGGTATCACAAGAAAGTCTGTTCTTGAGCTTTGCCGTAAGTGGGGTATGAAGGTTTCCGAAAGAAGAATTGCTATCGAGGAAATCGCTGACGCATACAAGGCAGGCAAGCTCCAGGAGGTATTCGGCTCCGGTACTGCTGCAGTAATTTCTCCCGTAGGTCACTTAAAGTACGGCGACCTTATTATGGAAATTAACGACAACAAGATTGGCGACATTTCTCAGAAGCTTTACGATACAATGACAGGTATGCAGTACGGTAAGATTGCCGATGAAATGGGCTGGATTGTACCTTTAAAGAAATAAGTATATGTTTAAAAAGGCGTTAACAATTATCCTCGCGACTGCGCTTATAGCTGTTTCAGGCTGTAACAATAATAATCCGCCTGAAAATACAACGACCGAAAGCGTTGCCGCTCCTGCCGAGGCTTGGGAATATGAGTATTATATTGAGGATTTAAACTATCATATGAAGCGGTATATTGATTCCGTTATGAAGTTCAGCGAGTTTTGTACGCTCGAAGATTACGACGCGGCTGCAAAAGAGCTGGAAAACCATATCGACGTCCTCAACAAACTCTCGGAAAGCATAGCTCCGGTCGGACTTGAAGAATATCAAGATGATATTATTACTGCAGTCGAGCGTGAAAAGGAATACCGCGAGCTTGCGAAAAAAATGCTTTATTATATGGAAAATAAAGATACGCTTACTCCCGAGGAAAAAGAAGAGCATAATCAGCTTTATCAACAATCGGAAGCTTTAGGAAATGAGGATATAAGCATTAACGATGCTGTGGACGCTGCCATCGAAGCCGCTTTTTTACGTATGCCCGGAGGCGAATACAAGGCTTATGTTTACAACGTGGACGCTTTGTGGTACAGATATGCGTCCGGTAACAATATGCTTGTTGAGATAATGATTAACGATGCCGAGGGCGATATTCTGTTTATCTGCGAAGACTGTGTAGCAGTGATTGCCGAATTTGAAAGTATGACAGTACCCGAATCGGTTAAACCGTACCACGATGATTTAATCGAACAGCTTTCCATAGAGCGGGAGTACATTCTGAAAATAAAAGCCTTGTATGAATTATACAATGAATATCAATGGCAGTCAGAAGATGAGATACCCGCTGAAGCGCAGGAATATGAGAAAGAAATAAGGGAAATATTCGACAGTATGCAAAACTCAGAAAATGACTCTTCATTCGACGCAATGAACGCCGCTTGTGAATTTGCATTGGCACAGGCAGGATAAAAATGTTAATACGTCCCCTCAAGCCACGAGGGGCAGGAAAGGAAATAAATAAAATGAACAACACAGAAAAAGTAATGGATAAAATCGTTGCTCTTTGTAAGGGCAGAGGCTTTATCTACCCCGGAAGCGAAATCTACGGCGGTCTTGCCAATACCTGGGACTACGGCCCCTTAGGCGTTGAGCTCAAGAACAACATCAAGAAGGCGTGGATGAAGAAATTCGTTCAGGAAAACAAGTACAACGTAGGCCTCGACAGCGCTATCCTTATGAACCCTCAGACCTGGGTAGCTTCGGGTCATATCGGCGGCTTCTCCGACCCTCTTATGGACTGTAAGGAATGTAAGACCCGTCACAGAGCCGACAATCTTATCGAGGATTTCGACGGTACTAATGTTGCAGGCTGGACAAATCAGCAGATGAC
>JAZNMN010000010.1:0-41606 GCA_045579625.1 Ruminiclostridium sp. | reverse complement strand
GAGCCGCAATATATTCACGGATTCTCTTTCCTATTTCAATAAAAAGATAGCTTTTCTTAAGCTCTAAAAAGCTTGCATTCATTTTTGCCATAATAAAACAGTCCTTTCGTTTTTTCCTTCGACAATCATTATATCACAAAGCTATGATTTTGAAAATACTTTTTTTGAAAATTGATTAAAACTTCATAATCTTCCAATTATAACCGTGAAAGGACGGTTGAAATTATGGAAAAACGTATAAAAATTCTTGATATAGCTATGCTTTTAGGAGCGGCGGCGGCTATTCTTTTTGCAGTATTTATGGACTTTACGGCACAGTGTGAGGAGCTTCAGGATACTGCCTTCCGCCTTCATATTCTCGCCAATTCCGATTCAGCCTTTGACCAGAGGATAAAGTATGAGCTAAGAGATTACATAATAGAAGAGCTTGGCTATATTTTCGACGAGGCAGACAGCAAGGATAAGGCGAAGCTTCTCGCTACACGTAATCTTAAGCTTATTACCGAAAGAACCAATAATTTTCTTCAGGATAAGGGCTGTAGATATACGGCGTACTGCACGGTAGGAAAAAGCGGCTTCGGTACAAGAAAATACGGAGATTATACCCTTCCCGCAGGAGAATATGACTCCCTTAAAATTATCCTCGGAGAGGGAAGCGGAAAAAACTGGTGGTGCGTTCTTTATCCCGAGGTCTGTCTCTCGGCGGTTAGCGAAAGGAAGCCTGTTTTCGCCGAAAGAAGCCTCTATCGAAAGAATAAGCTTTCCGCAGAAATGACCGCCGACAGTAAGAATCAGAAAATCGAAATCCGCTTTGCGCTTTATGAATGGCTTAAAGGAATTTTCGGATAACAGTCAGACTGTCGATAAACCCACGCACCGTAAAAAGCCGCTTACCGTATCTGCATACGCCTATCGAAGTCTGACAGCTTGTGGAAAACTTTTTCCGCAAGCTGTGCTTTTCTTTTGTGAAAATTTATGCTATAATATGAGCTGTATGATTTTCTACGGAAAGGTATGGTTTATATATGTTTAAGCTTCTTCGTTTTATGAAAAACGGCTATATAAAGGAATCTGTACTTTCGCCGCTATTTAAGTGCATTGAAGCTATGCTGGAGCTTTTTGTGCCCCTTGTGGTAGCGGATATTATAGATAAGGGTATCGGAAACGGCGATAAGGACTATGTTATAAAAATGTGTCTCCTTCTTGCAGGAATCGGCCTTACGGGGCTTTTATTCTCCATAACCGCACAGTTCTTCGCCGCAAAGGCGGCCACAGGCTTCTCCCGACGGGTCAGCAGTGCTCTTTTCCGCCATATCCAGTCTCTTTCCTATACGGAGCTTGACGAGACGGGCTCCTCTACCCTTATAACAAGGCTTACAGGCGACCTTTCCCAGGTTCAGACGGGTATAAACCTTACCCTTAGACTTCTTCTACGTTCCCCCTTCATAGTTTTCGGAGCTATGATAATGGCCTTTACGATAGATTCCTCGGCGGCGCTTATTTTTGCGGCTTCGATTCCCGTTCTCGCCGTTATCGTTTTTGCAGTAATGCTCGTTACGATACCCTTATATAAAAAGGTAAGAGTAAAGCTCGACAGAATTCTCGGAAAGACCCGTGAAAACCTTACAGGCGTTCGTGTAATAAGAGCCTTCTGTAAGGAGGAACAGGAAATCTCCGAATTCCGTACATATAACGAGGAGCTTACCCACGAACAGAAGCTTACCGGAAAAATCGCTTCACTTATGAATCCTCTCACCTTCGCCGTAATAAATATAGGAATTATTCTCCTTATCTGGTGCGGCGCACTTAAGGTTGACGAAGGAATACTGACTCAGGGAGCCGTAGTAGCCCTCTATAACTATATGTCACAGATACTTGTGGAGCTTATTAAGCTTGCTAATTTAATCATAAGCATCACTAAGGCGATAACCTGCGGCAACCGTATACAGGACGCCTTCGAGACAGGCGGCGCCGAGGAAACAGGCACCGAGAAGAAGGGCTTCGAGGGCTATAAATATTCCGTAGAATTCAGGAATATTTCCTTTAAATATAAAGGCTCGGGCGAAAATTCCCTGGACAATATAAGCTTCGCCGCCGAAAAAGGCTCTACCGTCGGTATTATCGGCGGTACAGGCTCGGGAAAAACCTCTCTCGTAAATCTTATCCCCCGTTTCTATGACTCCGAAGAAGGGGACATATATATTGACGGCATAAATATAAAGGATTATGATACGGAAACGCTCCGTGAGAGTATAGGTATCGTGCCCCAGAAGGCAGTTCTCTTTAAAGGAACAGTCCGTGAGAATATGCAGTGGGGAAAAAATAACGCTACGGATGAAGAGATATGGGAGGCACTCGAGGCGGCTCAGGCTAAGGAAATAATCGAGCAGAAGGAGGGCGCTCTCGACTTTATGATTGAACAGGGAGGTAAAAACCTTTCCGGGGGTCAGCGTCAGCGCCTTACAATAGCAAGAGCTCTCGTAAGAAAGCCGAAGATACTTATTCTCGACGATAGCTCCTCGGCTCTCGACTATGCCACAGACGCAAGGCTCAGAAAGGCTCTGAGGAAAATTTCCGACAGCGGCGAAACCACCGTTTTCATAGTTTCACAGCGTACCTCCTCAATAGCCCACGCCGATAAGATAATCGTTCTCGACGACGGAAATGCGGCGGGAATCGGAACTCATTCCGAGCTTCTCGAAGGCTGTGAGGCTTACCGCGAAATCTATAATTCCCAGTACAGAAAGGAGGATGAAAAGTAATGGCTTCTAAAAATAAGGGCGTACTTAAAAAAGTCCTCCGCTATGTAAAAAAATACATAGCGCTTATCGTGATTTCTGTTCTTCTTGCCGCCGCAACTGTGGCGGGAACGCTCTCTATCCCGATTATAATCGGTCGGGCTATCGACAACATAATTTCAAAGGGCAATGTCGATTTCGAGGCCGTTATTCCTCTTCTTTTTACTGCAGGAGCAATAGCTCTCGGTACTGCATTATTACAGTGGATAATGAGCGTTATCAATAATAAGGTTACATATCAGGTCGTTCGGGATATCCGTAACGACGCTATCGAAAAAATCGAAAGGCTCCCCCTTAACTATATTGATACCCATAAGACAGGAGATATCGTAAGCCGTGTTATAAGCGACGCCGACCAGTTCGCCGACGGACTTCTCCTCGGCTTTACACAGCTTTTCACAGGTATCGTTACTATCCTCGGTACTCTCGGCTTTATGCTTATGCTTGAATGGAGAATAACGATAGTGGTGGTTTTACTTACCCCTCTTTCTCTCCTTATGGCTAAGTTTATTTCGAAAAGAACCTATAATATGTTTAAGCTTCGCTCCGAAACCCTCGGGGAACAGACTGCCTTCATAGACGAAACAATTTCTAACCAGAAGGTTGTAAAGGCCTTCTCTCGGGAGGACGAATCGGCAGAAAAATTCGACGAAATTACCGAACGGCTTAGAAAATGCTCCTTAAAGGCTATCTTTTTCTCCTCTCTCACTAATCCCTGCACAAGATTTATCAACAGTATGGTTTATGCGGGAGTAGGTCTCGTGGGAGCGATATGTACTATCGAGGAGACTATTACCGTAGGTACGCTGACCTGCTTCTTAAGCTACGCTAACCAGTATACCAAGCCCTTCAACGAAATTTCCGAGGTTATTACCGAGTTACAGAATGCTCTTGCCTGCGCTTCGAGAGTATTCGAGCTTATCGACGAGCCCTCATATACTCCCGATAACGAAAACGCTGTTGTTCTCGATAACGTAAGGGGAGAGGTAAGCCTTAAAAATGTTGACTTCTCCTATATTCCCGAAAAGAAGCTTATCGAAAATCTCTCCCTTGATGTAAAGGGCGGTCAGCGAATCGCAATCGTAGGGCCTACGGGCTGTGGTAAGACTACTCTTATAAATCTTCTTATGAGATTTTACGACGTTAAGGGCGGCAGTATTTCCGTAGAAAATAACGATATCCGTAATATAAAGAGAAAGAGCCTGCGCTCCTCCTACGGTATGGTACTGCAGGAAACCTGGCTCAAAAACGGAACTATCCGTGATAATATAACTATGGGAAGACCCGACGCTACCGAGGAAGAAATAATAGCGGCGGCGAAGGCCTCCCACGCCCACAGCTTTATAAAAAGGCTCAGGAACGGCTACGATACCGTTATCGGAGAGGACGGCGGCTCTCTTTCACAGGGTCAGAAGCAGCTCCTCTGTATAACGAGGGTTATGCTCTGTCTGCCGCCTATGCTTATTCTCGACGAGGCTACCTCCTCGATAGATACCCGTACCGAGCTTAAGATACAGGACGCCTTCGCCAAGCTTATGAAGGGAAGAACAAGCTTTATCGTAGCTCACCGTCTTTCTACTATCCGTGACGCAGACGTTATCCTCGTAATGAAGGACGGAAACGTTATCGAACAGGGTAATCACAGCGAGCTTCTCGAAAAGGGCGGCTTCTACTCTGACCTTTATAACAGTCAGTTTGATACAAGCGCATAAGGTGGGACAAAAGCTGTAACGGCAGGCAGCCACAAAAGTATTATATAAGTCTATCGGGGGAAACCTTTCTGAAGAAAGGTTATTCCCCGTACCCCTTTCCAAAGACTTCAAGTAAAAATTCCCATACGGGGCTTAAGCCCTGTATGGGAATTTTATTTAAAGTTTTAGTGAGGGAGTTTGAGGGACGACCCTTTTTCAAAAGGGTCTCTCTCAATAAATTTATACAATGCTTTTGTATGGCTGCCTGCCGTTACTTAAGCCGTCCCATTATAATGCCACGACCGTTTGTGCCGAAGTAAACCTGTCCGAATACACGGAGGTCGGCGGCTATACAGTTTCCTATTGCGCCGAACTGGTGGTTATCGTCGTTTATTCTCTGCCAGGTTTCACCTGCGTCGGTAGAGCGCCATACGCCGTTGACAGACCGGTTATAACCGATAGCGTAAAGGGTCATAGGGCTGTTTTCGTCCTTGGGTGCGCCTACTGCAACACATTCGGCGCTATCGATACCGAGCCTTTTCATTTCACCCTGACCGTATTCCTTCGAAAGGAATACTCCGCCGTAGGAGGTAGCCATATAAACCTCGCCTTCCTTTACGGGATTAGGCTCAAGTGTACAGCCGTCGGGAATAAAGTTTACGCTTGACTTGAAGGTTTTACCTGCGTCGGTGCTTGCGTAAAGCATAATGCCCGTATAAACGTGGAGACCCTCGGGATTTACGGCGTCCGCCGCCATTCTTGCATTCGCAAAGGTCTTTTCAAGCTTTTCCCAGGTCTTTCCGTAGTCGTAGGTCTTATAAATAGCGGCGGCAGAAGGATTTGTCCAGTAGATTATACTACCGTCACAGTTTACCTCTACGGTTCCGCAGTCGCCCTTGATTCCGTCGGGCTTATTGAAGTTCTGCCAGGTTTTTCCTCCGTCGGTTGTAATGGAAATAGGGTTGTTTCCGTTGCCGCAGCGTGCCGCTACAAGGGGATTGTTATAGCCGCAGGAGATAGAGAAGGTAGAGGTCATAGAGCCGTTTCCGTTAAGATTCGGCATAACCGTATCCACGTCGGTATGGGTAAAGCCGTCTATATCGCCCATTGCGGAATAAAGTCTTATTTCGTCGGAATTAGCCGCTTCGAGATCCTGTACTGCGGTTTCTTCGAGACCCGCACAGCGTACCTCGAATTTTACCGTTTCCTCTCCCCATTTTGTAAGATTGGTAGAGCGGAAAATAGTTGCGCCTGTACCGTACATAATTTCGTCGCTGTTAAAGGGGTTGATTTCAAGGTCGCCCATCATCCAGCCCAGCTTAGCGTGGCCAACGCCCCAGTCGAGCCAGGGTGCGCCGCTATAGTCTACCTCGAAAATCTTATCTACGCCGTCGCCTGTAAATAACGGAGACCAGGATTCGCCGCCGTCGGTTGAACGCCACATACAGTCGTTCTCCTCGCCGCCCCATTTACCCATTGAGCTTACATAGAGGGTATTTGTATCGTTAGGGTCGAATTCAAGGTCGCCCCAGCCGTGTCCGCTATCGTCGGGAGCAATATCCTTCCATTCCTTTGTTTCGGGGTTATATGTTTTTATAGCGCCGTTTCTTACCTGATAAGGGCCTGCCGCCGAATTCAGTACAAAGTATACAAGTCCGTTTTCAACATAGATGTGGCAGGGGAGATATGCCTTGGGGTGACCCTCTATCTCTGTCCAGGTTTCACCGCCGTCGGTTGAAACGTAGGACATTCTGTCGCCTGTACCCACATAGATTGTTTTACAAGGCTCTCCCTCGGCGGAGGAAGAAGGGTCGAAGGCTATGGCAGTAATGCCGAAGTTATAGCCGTCCTCCTTATAGTCAACGCCGATAGTAGGGAAGCTTTCTACCTTAGTAAAGCTCTTTCCGTAGTCGTGGCTTACCCAGAGGCCGTCCATTCTTGTGCCTATGTAGAGAGTGGCGTTATCGTTAGGGTCGAGCATAAGCCTGTCCGCAAAACGGTTGGGCTCGTTTCCGCCTGTGGAAAAGTCGAGAGGAGTCAGC
This sequence comes from Ruminiclostridium sp., assembly GCA_045579625.1. Classification (GTDB taxonomy): domain Bacteria; phylum Bacillota; class Clostridia; order Oscillospirales; family Ruminococcaceae; genus Ruminiclostridium_E. The sequence goes on along the minus strand of JAZNMN010000010.1, from coordinate 35,075 downwards.
TCCCAGGTATCGCCGTAGTCCTCGGAGCAAAGCAGCGCCGCCTTCCAGCCCTTATACATACCTGCAAGAGCGTATACGCGGTTAGGCTCCTTTTCGTCAACAGCCGCCCCGTCTATACCGTAATATGTATAGTCCTCCTCGTTGAACCGGTCGGTAAGAGGCTTCCAGCGTCCCGTTTCCTTATCCATACGGTAAAATCCGCCGATGTCGGTACGGGCATATATGAGCCCCTGCTCGGCTTTATTATAGTAGATACCCGAGGTATAGCCGCCGCCCACAATTTCAACGTTACCCCATTCGTATTCGGAGGATATGTCGTTTGCAGTATCTGTCACAATCGCTTCCTCCTCTGCCTCGGGGGTGGTTTCGCCGCTGTTTTCTGTGGCCTCGGGAGCTGTTGTGCCGTTGTCACAGCCTGCTGATGTAAGAATAAGCGCCGCCGCACAAACAGCGGTAAGTAATCGTTTTCTCATTTGAACGCAGTCCTTTCTTTTTCGGGGCAGTACTGCCCCTTAACAGGTTTAAAGCTTCTTTACCGAGGTATTTTCATAAGTAGTAAAGCGGATAGTATAGCCGTTAGTTTCGACAGGCTCGCTTTCCTCGGTAAGCTTCCATTCGGGGAGCTTATCTATATCGGGGAAGAAGGTATCTCCCTCGAAAATATAGTCAATTTTAGTAACAAGAGCCTTTTCACAGTAGGGAAGAAGCTCCTTATAAACCATTCCGCCGCCGCAGACGTAAATTTCCTTTTCGGAAGCCTCCGCATAAGCTAAAAATTCCTCCACAGAAGTAAAGGTCTTTGCCTCGGGGTACTTTTCGGGCTCAGAGGTAATAACAAGATTCTCCCTTTCGGGAAGGGGCCTTTTCGGGAAGCTCATATATGTCTTACTTCCCATAACTACAGCATTCCCGATAGTTTTCTCCTTAAAGAATTTCATATCCTCGGGAAGACGTGCGAGAAGCCCGTTATCCTTACCTATTGCGAAATTTTTATCTGCTGCCACAATTACGGTCATAGTTTTCGTCCTTTATATAGCTACGGGAATACTTCCCTTAAACTCGTGATATTTATAATTTTCGAGAGTAAAGCTGTTCTTGGTAAATTTATAGAAGTCGGTTATGTCCTCCATAACCATTTTCGGAGCCTCGTAGGGCTTTTCGGAGATAATCTCCTTTACGATATCAACGTGACGGTCGTAAATATGAGCGTCGGCTATAACGTGGACAAGCTCTCCTGCCTCAAGACCCGAGCATTTCGCAAGCATCATCAGAAGCGCCGCATACTGACACACGTTCCAGTTGTTGGCAACCAGCATATCCTGTGACCTCTGGTTAAGAACGGCGTTAAGGGTGTTCCCCGAAACGTTGTAGGTAACGGAGTAGGCACAGGGTGCAAGCCCCATTTCGTTAAGGTCGTGGTGGTTATACATATTGGTCATAATCCTGCGGCTTGCGGGATTATTCTTAAGGTCGTAGAGTACACGGTCAATCTGATCGAACTCGCCTTCGGGGTATTTATGCTTAACCGACATCTGGTAGCCGTAAGCCTTACCGATAGTATGGTTTTCGTCGGCCCAGGCGTCCCAGATACGGGTGGAAAGCTTAGTTACGTCGTTTGATTTCTGCTGGTAAATCCAGAGGAGCTCCTCTATAGCCGAACGGTAATATACACGTCGGAGAGTCATTATCGGAAATTCCTCGCGAAGGTCGTAACGGTTTACTATACAGAATTTCTTTACCGTGTGGGCAGGAGTCCCGTCCTCCCAGCGCGGTCTTACCTCTCTGTCGGTGTCCCATACGCCGTTTTCTATTATATCACGGCAATTCTGTATAAATAATTCGTCAGCCCTGCTCATATTAAGCACACCTTTCAGTCGGATATTGCAAGGGTACGGCTATGTACCCGTATAAATCAATGTTAAGGAAAATTCGGAAACCGCCCTTACACTTTTCGTATAAGGGTGGTTTATGGCTTATTCCTGTAACATAAACATATTGTAGATTACTTTTATAGCGTTTTCGAATTCAGCCTCTTCGATACCGATAATTATATTAAGCTCGGAAGAACCCTGGTCAATCATCTTGATATTGATATCGGCGTGAGAAAGAGCCGCAAAGATTCTTGTAGCGGTACCCTTTGTTGCCTTCATTCCTCTACCTACTACCGCGATAAGGGCAAGATTATGCTCGATTTCGATATGGTTGGGGTTTGTTACTTCCTTTACTCTGTCAACAAAGTTGGGATGAGCGTTTATATCGTCGGAATTTACAACGATATTCATTGTGTCGATACCTGTAGGAATATGCTCGAAACAGATTCCCTCGCTCTCCATAAGTGTAAGTACACGGCGGAGGAAGCCGATTTCGCTGTTCATTTCGTCCTTTTCGATGCATACTGCACTGAAATTCTTCTTACCTGCGATACCTGTGATGATATGCTCGTTCTTACCCTCGGGAGCTTCGGGAACGATCATTGTACCCTTAGCGGAGGGGTCGTTTGTATTCTTTATGTTAATCGGGATAGAAGCGTTTCTTACGGGGAAGATTGCGTCCTGATGAAGAACGGTAGCGCCCATATAGGAAAGCTCGCGGAGCTCACGGTAAGTAATTACGTCGATAAACTTAGGATTATCAACAATTCTCGGGTCAGCAACAGCAAAGCCGGGAACGTCTGTCCAGTTTTCATAGAGGGAAGCCTTTATAGCTCTCGCTACAACGGAGCCTGTGAAGTCGGAGCCGCCTCTCGAGAAGGTACGGATAGTACCGTCGGGGTTAGCGCCGTAGAAGCCGGGGATTACTGCACAGTCATAGCCCTCGAGAATAGAAGCTAAGGTAGCGTCGGTAAGGTCGGCGTCAAATTCGCCGTCAGCGCCGAAGAAAATGCCCTGTGCCGCGTCAACGAAGTTAAAGCCAAGATAATTGGCAAGAATAATACCGTTGAGGTATTCGCCTCGGCTTGCGGCATAGTCTCTTCCTGCCTTCATCTTGAAGTTTGTCATAATTGTCTCATATTCTCTGTCAAGAGAGATTGTAAGACCGAGGTCGGAGATAATTCCGTTAAAGCGTTCGGCTATAGGAAGGAATGCCGCTATAGGGTCAACACCGTTACATACCTCGTCATAGCACTTATAAAGCATATCCGTAACCTTAATATCATCGGAAAAACGCTTTCCGGGAGCGGAAGGAACTACATATCTTCTTTCCTTGTCGCTTCTTATGATATCGCCTACCTTGCGGAACTGATTTGCGTCAGCGAGGGAGCTTCCACCGAATTTTACTACTTTAGCCATAATGTTTATTTCCTTTCTTGTTCAAAAAATTAAGTCGTATAACATATTATGTATGATTTTATAGCCTTATTTCTTCTTTATTGTAAGGGTAAGGGACTTGAAGTCGTTATAAAGGTCGATTATTTCGCCTGTATCATCAATTTTAATTACGGGACGGAGAACGTTTGTGTTATTGCTTACGACAGTAGCAATTCTTCCGTCGCTTAATTCTACCTTGTCGCCTACAGGATAAGGTGCGAAGGCCGCAAGGAATGCCACAACGATATCATAATCGAAATGGGTTCCGCTTCCGCCCATCATAAATTCCTCCGCCTCGGCAACGCTCCAGGGCTGTCTGTAGGGGCGCTTCGAGGTAAGGGCGTCGTAAACGTCGGCTACCGTGATGATACGGGCGAGATAGGAAATATCGTCGCCCTTAAGCTTTAAGGGATAACCCGAGCCGTCATATTTTTCCTGATGCATAAGTACGGCGTTCATTACCTCGAGAGAATAGTTACCGTTCTGTCTTAAGAGGTAATATCCGTTTGCAGGATGCTTCTTAATCTCGTCGAATTCGTTATTTGTAAGCTTATCGGGCTTTCTTATAATGTTTACGTCGATAGTACGCTTTCCTATATCGTGTAAAAGCGCCGCCTCGCATAATTCACGCATCATCTTCTTATCGAGATTAAGCTTATTACCGATAGTAACCGCCATCATCGCTACACGGAGACAATGCTTATAGGTATAATCGTCGTAAGCCTGAAGCTGATGCATCTTAAGAAGGATATTATCGTCGGAATAGAGACTGGCAACAAGCTGGTCTGCTACTGCGTCAATCTGATGTGAGGCTTCCTGGGTAAGCTCCTTTATAGGCTCGTTCTCGTCGCTTCCGAATACGTCCTTAAGGGTGTTGAGGGATTCGTGAACGTCGATTTCCGCCTTAGCGTCCTCGCTTTTTACCACGCTCTTTATCCATACCTCTTCTACACGATATCTTTCCTTAAGGTTAAATATCATAACGCTGTCGAGGACGGTATTCTTGAAAAGAAGTACACGATCCGAATTAGGCTCCTTAACCACGTCGGCGGTTATCATACCCGATTCGAGCTCATCCACCTTGACCTTTATTGCTGAGTTTCTTTTTTCATCTGCCATAACAGACTCCCTTCCATATACAGGGCGTTGCCTTTGAGTTATATATTATGCATTTTCCGCCTTTAAGGGCGGTGTTTTGGTTTTGTGGGGATTACTGCTGCCGCCGTTCCGCTGTTTTGCAGTTAGGAGACTTTCAAAAGGTCGGAACAGGGAGAGGTGCTTCACCTCATATTGCGGATAAGGCGTTTTCGATATCCGCTATAATGTCATCAACATTTTCAAGACCTACCGAGAAACGGATAAGTCCGCCGTCGATTCCTGCGGCTACAAGCTGTTCATCGGTAAGCTGTCTGTGGGTTGCGGAAGCGGGGTGAAGAACACAGGTTCTTATATCGGCTACGTGAACCTCGTTAGAGGCGAGCTTTAAGCTGTCCATAAACTTTACTGCATTATCTCTTCCGCCCTTTACGGATACGGAAATTACGCCGCAGCAGCCCTCGGGAAGATATTTCTTAGCTCTTTCGTAGTACTTATCGCCCTCTAAGCCTGCGTAGGATACGGAGGCTATCTTATCGGAAGCCTTGAATACCTTGGCTACACGGATAGCGTTTTCGCAGTACTGCTTCATTCTTACGGCGAGGGTTTCGAGGCCGAGGTTAAGAAGGAAGGAACTGTTTGCGGCAGGGTAACAGCCGAAATCTCTCATAAGCTGCATTCTTGCCTTTAAAAGATAAGGAGCGAAGGGGTAGTCCCTTGTATATACAGTACCGTGATAGCTTTCGTCAGGTTCGGTAAGAGCCGGGAACTTTCCGTTTGTCCAGTCGAACTTACCGCTGTCCACGATTACGCCGCCTACCTGTACAGCGTGACCGTCCATATACTTACTTGTGGAGTGGATTACGATATCTGCGCCCCATTCGATAGGACGGCAGAGTATAGGAGTAGCGAAGGTATTGTCCACGATAAGGGGAAGCCCGTTATCGTGAGCCGCCTTAGCCCAGGTCTCAATATCGAGAACGGTTAATGCGGGGTTAGCGATAGTTTCGCCGAAATAGCATTTTGTATTGGGCTTGCAGGCTGCCTTAAGGGTTTCGTAGTCAGCGTCGCAGTCTACGAAAATACATTCGATACCCATTCTCTTTAAGGTTACTGCAAAAAGATTTATCGTACCGCCGTAGATAGAAGCGGAGGCAATAAAGCTGTCTCCCGCCTCACAGATGTTGAGGATAGAAAGGAGGGAAGCCGCCTGACCGCTGGAGGTACACATTGCGGCTACACCGCCCTCCATATCGGCAATCTTCTTTTCAACAGCGTCTGTTGTAGGGTTAGCAAATCGGGAATATATAAGCCCTGCTGTAGGGTCGTCGAAAACGTGAGCTACTGCGTCGGTAGAGTCGTAAACGTAGGTTGTGCTCTGGTAAATCGGAACTACACGGGGTTCGCCGTTCTTGGGAGTATATCCCGAATGTAAGCATTTTGTTTCAATATTCATAAGCTTGCCTCTTTCTTTTATATATATTTATAGGTATAGTATGAGCCAGTTTAATACTATTATTTTGATTATATCATATTTAAAGCCATTTGTCGATAGATTTTTTCGATTTTTTTACGTTAATCGGATGAAATTTAAACAGCATATACCGAAGTATACGCTGTTCGGGAAGTCTTTTTTCGCCAAGTATCAGACATCGAGAGGCGTACGCAGATGAAAAAAGCCGCTGTAGACGTATGCCGATACGTTAAGCGGCTTTTGAGGAAATAAGTAAAAATGCTTTCGCAGAGCCAGTTGTATGACTCTGCGAAAGCTTGATTATCATTTTTGTCCGACTGTTTTAATCACAGCAACCTGCATTTTACGGCGTGCGCCTATCAACGTCCGATTATTTCATAAGCGCTATACACGCCTTTGCCTTATTTACGATAAGCTTATCGTTATCGTATGTAAGATGGGATATAGCCTGTCCGATTTCAACCCATTTTATCTCCGAGATTTCCTCGGCCTGAGGCTTTGTATCGGTATTAAGCGCTTTTCCTACGAAATAAACGACGGTTTTCGTAGTATCCCTTCTCGGAGAAAAGGCCACCGTCTCCCTGAAGCCCGGGTCGATAAGAACGTCAACATTCGTCTCCTCCTTAATCTCCCTGGCGGCGGTTTCGACTTCCGTCTCGCCGGCTTCGACGTGACCCTTCGGGAAAGACCAGTAGCCCGACTTTATATGACGGATAAGAAGAATTTCGGTATTACCGTGAAATTTCCTGTACACGATAGCACCGCAGGACTTCTCGTAATTCATCAGCTCACCCTTTCGTAATAAAGTATCGGTAATTTCCTGTATGCAGGAGTATAAATTACCGCAGATTGGTACTATTATATCATAATTTTTAATATTTGTCACCTGTTTTTTGAAAATTTTCTGTCAATATACACAAAAAATCTTTTTCATTAAGCTGTTTCTGTGATTGACGAAGGCAGGAACTGCCCGAGGCGGCTCGCCTTGACAGCGGGTATATTTTAATATATAATTACTGTATTAAGGCAACACCAAGGAGAAGAAAAATGGCGAAACAGAACCAGCAGTTCAGCAAGGTCAAAAGCCCTGCTACCATAGAGGCACAGCTCGATAAGCTTACGGGAAGAGGCTGTATAATCGAAAATTACGAGGCGGCGGAACAGGCGCTCACCCATATCAACTACTACCGCCTTGTACATTATTTCTCGGTATTCCTCGACCCTAAGAATAAAAGCCGTTATGTAGCGGGAACGAGCTTCGAAAAGGTTATGAATATCTACGATTTCGACCGCCTTCTCCGTTCACTTTTGCTTACTGCACTCGAAGAGGTAGAAATTACGCTCCGAGCTCATATTTCAAATTATCACGCCTTTAAATACGGCGCTCTCGGCTATCTTAACGAGGCCTCCTTCGATTCCGCACGTCATAATCATAAGCAGTTCCTTAAAAAAATGGAGCGTCTTATCGAGAGTAACGGCGGCGAAGGCTTCGTAGCCCACCATAACAAGAAATACGGCGGCGCCTTCCCGATATGGGTAATTATGGAGCTTTATAGCTTCGGAACCCTTAATAATTTCTTCTCCGACCTTAATCAGGAGGATAAAAAAGCAATTTCCGAGGCCGCCTTCGGCTACCACTGGCGCTGTGTGGAAAACTGGGTACAGTGTCTTTCCGACCTGAGAAATCTCTGTGCCCATTACAACAGACTTTACGATAACCGTATGGATATCCCCCCGAAACAGCCCCCTGATTTCCCCCGACCTCTTTCCGATACCCTGTACGACTACATAGTTATCCTTAAAAGACTTTACCCCCGTAAGGATATGTGGGAAACGAGCTTTATGCTTAAGCTTGAAATGCTTATCGCGGAATACTCGGGGTATATCGAGCTTAAATTCCTTGGCTTCCCGGATAACTGGATCGAGGAGCTTATGGAGACGCTCTGAGTTAATGAAGATTGAATATCGAATAGTGAATAATGAATAATTAAGGTGTCCGTCTGTAACGGAGGGATTTTAAAAGCCGATTGTCATTATCCGATTTCATCATTTATCGCAAAACCAATAAAAAGAAGCACTGCATTTACTGCGGTGCTTCTTTCAGCTTGTCAGAAAAGTGAAAAGTTAAGAGCGGTGATGTTATTTCTGCTTTTTCCTTGTTAAAGGTGATTTATTAATTCATCCGCCTTAGGCGGATACCTCAATTATTCACTATTCATTATTCAATATTCACTGACTGTCGGTGTTTATCGACAGTCAATGGCTTTTATTTCGGTAAAGATAATTATGTTTTCTTGCATTTTCTGACAATATATGATATACTGTATAACGTATAACTTGACAGCATTCAACTGACATATATGGAAAGGATTGTTTATCTTGGCTCAGATTTTCGGATTTAAGAACGATTATAGCGGCCTTACGCAGGAAAAGGTTGCTGAAAATTTAAAGCTCTACGGGTATAACAGCGATACAAGACTGGACGAAAAGAATAAGGGCTTTAACCCTGCGGCGGCCTTCTTTAACCTTCGTTTTATACTTATGCTCGGGGCGGCGGCGCTCTGTTTCCTGTACCCACAGGATATATGGAGCTATATAACGGGCGGAATACTTCTTATCCTTGACGGCGTTTATGCAGGAAGCACGATTTACCGCCATAAGAAATGCGACGAATATTTCTTCGAGCTTAAAAGACGCTCAAAGACCGAGTATAACGTTATAAGAAACGGCGAAGAGGTTAAGGTAAAAAAGGAGCATCTCGTTCCCGACGATATAATTGTTCTTGAGGAGGGGGAAAGCGTTCCTGCCGACGCACATCTTCTCGAAATCAGCGACCTTACCGTTGACGAAAGCATTTTCACAAACGATAAAGCTCCTGTCTCAAAGATTACAGGCTCCGACAGCTTAAGCGAGGAGCTTAAAAAGAGCTGTATCTATAAGGGCAGTAAGATTGTAAGCGGTAGCCTTGTGGCGAGAATTACCGCAACAGGCGTAGATACCAAGTATTTCAAGGCCTTCGGCGCACCTGTCGAGACGGACGAGTACTATACCTCGATAGAAAAGCTCGTGATGAGGGTTTCGAATATCTTTACTATTATTGCGGCAGTAATGCTTGTGTTCTGTTCGCTCCTTAATTTTACCGACATAAACATAAATATCGAAAATCCCCTTCTCCATACGATTTTCTATACTATCTATCCCTCGATAACCTTCGCACTCTGCTTTATTCCTGCGGAAATTGCGTCGATTGTGCGTATGTATTATATAAAGGGCGCAAAAATGCTGGAGGAAAGACGTACTGCAATAAAAAATCTCCGCACCCTCGAGCATATAAATGCAGTAACCTGCATACTTATAGAAAAGAGCGGAACTGTTACCAAAAACAGGATGGAGGTAGCCGACGAGCTTACCGCAAATTCCGCTATGATGACGAATATATCGGTGCTTGCCTGTGACGGCGGTAAATCCGACCTTATCGACCAGGCTATTATCCTCCACGCTACCTTTAAGGGCGTTGACGCTAAGGAGCTCCACGAGGAAAACACCCTTATCAAGGAATATCCCTTTGACGACGAAATAGGCGCTTCGGGTAATCTCTGGAGCGTAAACGGTACAAAGCTTCTCTGTATAAAGGGCTCTCCCGAAAGACTTATGCCGCTTTGCGACGTTCCTTCGGATATGCTCTATACGGTACAGAACAAGCGTTACGCCTATGCGGAGCAGGGCTATAAGGTACTCGCCGTAGCCTTCGCACAGCTTTCCGCCGAGGACGAGGTGCCCGAGAAGATAAACTCTATCCGCTACAGCTTTATGGGTCTTACCGCCCTCGAAAACCAGACGAGAGACTATATCCCCGCCGCTGTAAGAAACTGCTATAAGACAGGTATAAGAGTTATTATGACCACAGGTGACAGCCCCGAAACTGCGGCGGCTATCGCCCGTAAAATCGGAATAAAGGATAATCTTGTTGTAACGGGGGACGAGCTTTTAAGCGGCGACCTTCCCGACCTTAAGTATGTAGGCGCTTTCGCAGGAATTACCGCACAGCAGAAGCCTCTCGTTATCGAGGCTCTCCGTAAGTCGGGCGAAATCGTGGCTATTACAGGAGAAAGTGCGTCGGACAGCGACCTTCTCGAGCTTGCGGACGTGGGAATTTCTCTGGCGAGCGACGTATCGGGCGCCGCCTTCGAGGCCTGTGACCTGGCTATGGAGGATAACAGCTTTGAAAAGGCTGTGGACGTGCTCCGTAATGCGAGACAGGTACACTGGAACGTAAAGCGCTCCATTTCCGCCGTTCTTACCGCCCTTATTGCGGTAATAGTTTTCGCCGCAGTAAACTTCCTCTTAGGTACTGAATTTATTCTTACGCCTACTATCGTAGGACTTATTACTACTCTTATTATCCCTGCTATCGCCTGTATGTTCATAAATAATACGGCTGATATGAAAACAGGGCTCAGCGCTTCGGGCTATATCGGAAAGGGCCGCCTTAATAAGCGTTTCTTCCTTACCCCCGTTATTCAGGGTATGGGTCTCGCAATCACAGAGGTTATTTTCTACATAATCTCCTCGGGCTACGGTACTGAAAGTATAAGCACTCTTACTCTCCAGTCTACAAGCAATTTCCTTCTTATCTTCGTTTTCGGCCTTATAATTTCGGGCTGGGTAAACATTTCGGATAGGAACGTGTTCTCCTCCTTAAAGGGACAGGGAACTGCCGCCGCAGTTTCGGGTATTGTTCTTCTCGCTACAATCGTCGCTATTTTCGTACCCTTCCTCAATACCGCCTTCGGTCTCGAGGGAGTGGATATTCTTATGATGGTTCTCGCTCTCGTTATTACAGTTATCTTCCAGATACCCTGTGAACTTATGAAGATAAAAAAGAAATAAGCGAAAGGTTAATGTATGAAAAATTTTCTTGCGGTTCTTTACGGAATTGTTTTCGGCGTTGCTAACGTTATACCCGGGGTTTCGGGTGGAACAATGCTGGTCGTATTCGGATGTTACGATAAGGTATGCGGTGCGCTTACTCTTAATCTTAAGGAAATAAAGAAGAATATCGTATTCCTATGCTTCTTCGGTATAGGCGCAGTCCTCGGAATAGTCGGCTTCTCCTTCGTTATAACCGCACTTTTCGACGCCGCTCCGATACCTACCTATATGTTCTTTATCGGCCTTATTTTAGGCAGTATCCCTCTCATTCTCCGTAATGCGACGGTAAAGGAAAAGCTTAAGCCGATATGTATTGTTCCCTTTGTGGTTTCTCTTGCGCTTGTGGTAGGGCTTGCGGTACTTGAGGGCGGCGAAAGCGCCGAGCCTGTTACGCTCAGCACGGTATCCGTAGGCGCGACTACTGCAATAGAAATAAACAACAATTCCGACAGGACTATCGAAAGCTTTACGATAGATATTGACGGCGGAAAGGGCTTCGCCGACGGCTACAGTATCGAGGGCGCCGAGGCCGTAGTTCATAATTCTCTCCCCGAGAAAATAAAGAGCCTTTTCGGTATCGAGGCTCCCGATACGGTAAACCGTATTGTAAGCTCCGAGGGCTTCAGCCTTAATCCCCACGAAAGCTATTCCTTAAGCTTCGATAACGATTTTACAAACTTTTCCGAGGAAGATCTCGATATAAACGTCCGCTACAGTATGGATGTGCCCTTCTTCCTGTTCCTTATGCTTGCCGCCTTTATAGCGGCGATAGCTATGATAATCCCGGGAGTTTCGGGCTCCTTTATGATGGTGCTTTTCGGGGTTTATACTACGGTTATCGGGGCTATAAAGAATCTTGATATTATCGTTCTTATTCCTGTGGCGATAGGCGTAATTTTAGGACTCGTCCTCGGCGCAAGGCTTATTTCCTTCCTTATGAAGCGTTTCCGCCTCATAGTTTTCAGCGGAATTTTAGGTCTCGTCGTAGGCTCGGTATACGCTATATTCCCTGTAGGCTTCGGCCTTAACATTCCTACCTTTATCGGTATGGGCGCGCTTTTAGCAGGCGGAACGGTCTCCTACCTGGTAGGAAAGCATACCGAAACCGAATGAGGGGGAGCCTTCTCGGGCAGTTCCGCAGTAGTTTACAGCGGTTACTGCCTATTAAAACTATTCTTATAAACAAAACCAATCCCACCGTCCTCGGACAGTGGGATTAAGCAATTATACCGAAAAGGAGAAATACTATGGAAAAAATATGGACAGCCCTTTACGAAGCGGCGAAGAAGGTACAGAATGGACGTAAGGTTTCGGGCTACGTTGAGGCAGGCGGAGTAGCCGCCGCAATCCTCTCGAAAAAGGGAAATATCTACACGGGCGTATGCGTGGATACCTGCTCAACCTTGGGAATCTGCGCCGAAAGAAACGCAATCTTCAATATGCTCACCAACGGCGACGACGAAATAGATAAGGTGCTTGCGGTAATGCCCGACGGAAAAACAGGAGCCCCCTGCGGCGCCTGCAGGGAGCTTATGGTACAGCTTATGCCCGACAGCTATAGAGCTGTGGAAATAATGCTCGATTACGAAACGGGAAAAACCATAACCCTCGGGGAGCTTACTCCCGAATGGTGGATAAAGTAGTCAGAAGCGGAAAAGCTCCGCTAATAGATAGCTTATACTCCTTCCGAAATCAAGCTCCGCCACCTCCTCGGCGGCGATTATTTTTGCAGTACCGATAACCTCGTCCTCTACCGTCATAGTTACGAAGCCGAGGAGCTGGCCCTTTTCTACGGGAGCCGCTATTTCGTTGGTTCTGCTGTAATGATAGTTTATTTTATTTTTACTGCCCTTGGCGAGGATAACCTCCGATACTTCGGAAAATCGGGTGTCCACGCCTTTTTTTATGCCGTTTTTTACGGGTATCTCCGTAAGCTCCGAAACATCAGGCCTCGGCTTTACGCTTTCGAAATTGTCGAAGCCGTAATCAAGCAGCGCTTCCGCCGAGGAAAATCTCTCCTCGTCACTGCCGCAGCCCAGTACAACTCCGCAAAGCTCAAGCCCGTTCTTTTCGGCTGTTGTGGAAAGACAGCAGCCTGCGTTATCGGTAGTTCCTGTCTTTAAGCCGCTTATGCCGTCGTAGGAGCTTATAAGCTTGTTGGTATTGAGAAGCTGTGTTTCTCTTTTCGTCCCTGTTCTTACGCTATCGAGACGGGTAAGGAGAAATTCGTCGTAGAAGCTGTATTTTCTAAGCTCTCCCGACATAATCGCTATATCTCTTGCGGAGGAATAATGCTTTTCGTGGTCGTAGCCCACGCAGTTTACAAAATTCGTGTTGGTAAGACCGAGCTCCTTCGCCTTTTTATTCATTCTTGCCACAAATTTCTCCTCCGAGCCCTCTATATGCTCGGCGAGCATTACGCAAGCGTCGTTTGCCGAGGCGATAACGACCGATTTTATAAGGTCGCCTACCTCCATTTCCTCTCCCGCTTCAAGCCAGATTACCGACCCGTCCATACTTCCTGCATAATCGGAGCAAACCGCCCTGTCGGAAAAGCTTAGCCGCCCTTTATCCAGCTCCTCGGCAGTAATTATAAGGGTCATAATTTTCGTTACCGACGCTATCGGAAGCCGAAGGTCGGCGTTAACCTCGTAAAGCACAGTTCCCGTCGAAAGCTCCGTAAGTATCGCCGCCTTACATACCTCGGGGCCCGGTAAGCCCTCGGAAGCCGCCCTTACCGTAAAGCCTGTAACAGCCGTTACCGCCGCCAGTACGGCAGAAATAAATCCTCTTATCTTCATAAAACCCGTCCTTTCTTTCTGATATATATATGAATAAAGCCACGATTTAATGCACAAAATAGCCTAAAACAAGAAAAAGGTCGGTTTAAATGGAAGATACAAGCTTTTCTTACGAATTACTTGAGGCAGGAGTAGTTTTTCTTTCGGGCGGATTTATTTACGGCGCTATCGAGCTACTTTACCGAGGTCATACTCACCCCTCGATGTTCGTTTTAGGGGGACTCTCCCTGCTTTGGGTCGGGGGGCTTAACCGTTTCTACAGAAAAAAGCCGCCCCTGTGGCTTCAGATGCTGCTGGGCGGCGGTATTATTACTTTAGGGGAATTCCTCTGCGGAATTATCGTGAATTTATGGCTTGAGCTTAACGTATGGGACTATAGTCGTCTGCCCTTTAATATAATGGGGCAGGTCTGCCTTATTTTTACTGCAGTCTGGGTAATACTTTCGTATCCTGCCATAATTGTTGAGGATTTTTTAAGGAAGGGAATAGAAAGCGACAGATAACGCAGGCTGAATTATTCCGTCATAGCGGCTATATTCCTTCTCATTATAGAAAGGTAGGTTTCGCCTGCCGCTAAGTCCTCGTCGGAAAGGGAGTGGCAGGAATGCATAAGCCTGGTTTCGGCGCCTACTGCCTCGGCTATAGCGTTCGCAACCTTACAGGTTGAAAATTCAATATGATATATTACCTTTGCGCCTGTTTCGGCGGCCTCGTCTATAAGCTCCGTCATTTTTGCGGCGGAAGGCTCCGTTTCCGAGGAACAGCCTGTAAATGCCGCGTGATAGCTTATTCCGTATTCGTGGGCAAGGTATGTAAAGGGGAAGCGGTCGCCGAAAATAAGAGGCTTTTTAAGCCCCTCCGCCGCCTTGCGGAGCTCCTCGTCGAGAGCCTTAAGCTCAACAGTATAATCAGCCAACCCCTTTTTATAGGCTTCGGCGTTTTCGGGAGAGATACTGCATAAGGCTTCGGTTATTCCCTCGGAAATACTTATAGCGTTAGAAGGGGATGTCCATACGTGTTCGTCGTATTCGTGGGAATGGCCTTCGCCCACAGCCTCATCCTCCTCGTGACTGTGATGGTGGTCGGACTCCTCCGTCTTAAGGGGGGTAATATAGTCCATCATCCGCACAATCTTCACATCTCCGTCGAGACTTTCCGCTATCGTATCTATCCAGGCGTCGCTTTCTCCGCCTGTACAGATAAAGAGGTCGGCCTCGTTAATCTTCATTATATCCTTGGCGGTAGGCTCGAAGGTGTGGCTGTCCTGTCCCCCCGAAAGAAGCATTTCCGCCTCAACCTTGCCGCCTGTTATCTCTCTTACGAAATCGTAGGGCGGGAAATTGGTTGTAATAACCTTTATACCCTCGGGCTTTTCCTCGCTCTTTCCGCAGGCGGAAAAAACAAGAACCGCAGCAGCCCCCAGCAGGGCTGTTATTATTTTAATAGGTTTCATATCCATAGCTCCTTAATAAATTATCCCTAAGGCAACACCGCACAAAGACCGCTTTAAGGTTTTGCATACAATCTTTGTACGGTGTTGCCTTAACATTCTATCACATATCGGAGAAAATATCAAGTATAGTATCTGAAAACAAATATCGCCACGCATTACAACACCATAAATCACGGATAGCCCATCGATAAACACACGCACCATAAAAAGGTTTCGCAGAGCTGTATTAACAGCTCTGCGAAATTTTTATATTATTTATATAATTTAGCATTTTACGACGCTTGGGGCTATCAGTCCCAGATGTCGGGGAATATCATTTCAAGCTCCTTAAGGTTCTTCTTAAGAACTTCTTCCTGTTCCTTAAGCTCGGCCTTACGCTTAGGAGTAATAAAGGTCTTGTTGAGCTCAGCCTGTACCTCTAAGAGAGTCTTTCTTAAGGGGTCTCTTCTTCTCTGATACTGTGCCTTACGCTCTTCCTTTTCGAGCCTCATACGGCGTTCTCTTTCGATATTCTCCTTCTCCTCGCGTTCAGCCTTTAAGCGCTGATGCTCCTCGGCGATACGCTTCTTTTCGCCCTCGATACGGTCTACAATTGCACCGTTAAGAGCTTCATAGCGAGCCTTCTGTTCGGGAGTAGCGAAGCGGAGAGCCTTAATATAGTTCTTATCGTCGGTAATAGTCTGGGGCAGGTCGGGAATTTCGTCCTCGCTCTTTAACTTGCATTCTGCAAGAAGCTTACCGATATAGGCTCTCGAATCTTCGATATCAATATCGAGAATCTTGTCGAAATATGTGTCTGCTGTTTCGAATTCGCCGTCTTCAAGGAACATATATGCTCTCTTGATAAGGTTTTCCTTATTTGCCGCTGTTGCAGTAACAATAGCGTCGGGAACTACTGCCGCCTCCTCGGGCTTTATAATAGCTTCTACTCTTTCGGAAATCTCACGCATAAATTCGGAATCGGAGGAGTCGAAAGCGCTGTCCTGCCATACGAGGGCTTCGGGAAGCTGCTGGAAGGAGATAGCTTCCGCATTGAAAATCGGAACTATAACCTTATCGCTTTCTTCCTTCGAAGCTTCGGAGGCGAACTTATTTACCTGATAATTACAGAAGCCGTCACAGCACTCAGCCTCATTCTTGAAGGGAGCGCACATTACTCTTGAATTTTCGAGAGCGTAAACGGTAAGAGCGGACTTTTCGATATCGCTCTTATCCTTTAAGGTTTCGGGAGCATAGAAAACTCTGAAGCCTAAGTTCTCGGAAAATCTGAGGAAGAGCTTTTCGCCGTCCAGGTCGTCGTCGGCGGTAGCGTCTTCACGGCTCATAATATATACGTCGTAGGGCTCTTCAGCCGCAACAACGGAAGAATATGCATTCACAGTAGCCTCTATCGAATTAGCCACAGCCTCATAGCTCTGCTGAGCGTCTGCTGTTGCATAATAGAGAGCCTTCTTATAATTAGCGCTTTCCTTTAAAGGGGAAAGTGTAGCAGGATTAACTCCGCATACAGGTATACGTTCAGCACCCTTACGGATATAACGGATTCCGTACTCACAAAGAAGCGCTGCCCAGTAAGCTTCGCTATCCTCGGGATTCTCCTCGATAAGCTCGGACGCTAAATATCCTGCATTCTCGAAACGAAGGGTATTTCTTAAATATGTAATTCTGTTAAGCTTTTTAATATCGGATTTCGGATAGGAGGAAGCGTTGCCGCAGCCCATACAGGTACCGC
This sequence comes from Ruminiclostridium sp., assembly GCA_045579625.1. Classification (GTDB taxonomy): domain Bacteria; phylum Bacillota; class Clostridia; order Oscillospirales; family Ruminococcaceae; genus Ruminiclostridium_E. The sequence goes on along the minus strand of JAZNMN010000010.1, from coordinate 18,280 downwards.
TTGTTCCGTCCCCTCCGGCAACAATTTCGCCGCCGCAAATACTGCACGCCAATTTAATTTCGTACATTTTTATTAACCTCCGTCTAATATTTCGGTCATTATATCAATACACAATAAGATTATATATCAAAAAGGTTACATTGTCAATATTTAACGGTTTTTTTGTAACTTTTCACTTAGTTTTTACATAAAATTTAGACACTTCGCTAAATCATTATTCGAGGAAATAAGAAGCCTCCATATCGGCGGTGGCGAGGGCGAAAGCTAAGGGGTAGGTTTCGAGGGCTCTACCCGTAAGATTGTTGTCCTCGGTACCCGAAAAGCCCATATGCCAGCGGATAGCCATAGCCTCCTCGCGGCTTAAACGCATAAAGCCGCTTATCATATATACTGACTTTTCGCCGTGACCGTAGGGAAGGGGATCCTCGAATTTATAGGTAGGAACTCTTTCCCACTGACCCTGTTCGTTTTTAACGTTACGGAAATCCTGCTTGTAGCAGTCGATCTTGCACATATCGTGGAGAAGCGCCACGAGAGCAACCTGCTCCTCGGTATAGTTAAGCTTATAGGTTTCCTTAACCCTGGGGCGGCTTAAATAGTCCTTGAGGCAGTAGTACACATTAAGGGAATGCTGTGCGAGGCCGCCCTCATAAGCGCTGTGAAAGCGGGTGCTTGCGGGGGCTGTGAAAAAGTCGCACTTGTTTATAAGGTAGTCGAGAAGCTTATCTGCGCCGTCACGGGTTATATTTTCCTTGTATACTGTGATAAATTCTTCTTTAATTTTTTCGGGAGTATTCAAAATTTTCAGCGCTCCTTTCGTAATCGGGGGATAAATTAAGCCGTGCCTTAATCGGCACGGCTTAAAAGCTTTTAAGCTATATTTCTATTAAGAAAGGATAGCGTGTTCGTCGGAAGGATCGAAGAGGAGAATCTTGTTAGGATCGATAGCGAGCTTAACAACATCCTGAGGACGAGCAGCGCAACGAGGAGATACTCTTGCTGTGATAGGTGTACCTTCGCATGTGAGGTAGAGGTATGTTTCAGCACCCATCATTTCTGTTACGTCAACGTTAGCTTCGATGATGCCTGTTGTAGCAGCAGAAAGGAACATTTCTTCGTCGTGGATAGATTCGGGACGAACACCGAGGATAACTTCCTTATCGAGGTAGTAGTTAAGAGTTTCAGCGTCAGCCTTAGCTGCGGGAACTTCAACGTAGAACTTTCTGCCTCTGGATGTCTTGGTGTCTTCGGAACCGAATTCAACTGTGTACTTACCGTTCTTCATAACGAGCTTAGCGTCGATGAAGTTACACTGAGGTGTACCGATGAAGCCTGCAACGAACTTGTTTACAGGGTTTTCGTAAAGGTTGAGAGGAGAGTCGATCTGCTGGATATAACCGTCCTTCATAACTACGATTCTGTCACCCATTGTCATAGCTTCGATCTGGTCATGTGTTACGTAGATAAATGTAGTACCGAGCTTCTTATGGAGCTTGGATAACTCGGTTCTCATCTGTGCACGGAGCTTAGCGTCGAGGTTGGAGAGAGGTTCGTCAAGTAAGAATACCTGAGGATCACGAACGATAGCACGGCCTAAAGCCACACGCTGTCTCTGACCACCGGATAAAGCCTTAGGCTTTCTGTCGAGTAAGTGTGCGATATCGAGAATCTTAGCAGCTTCGTCAACGAGCTTCTTGATTTCATCCTTGGGAACCTTTCTGAGCTTTAAGCCGAAAGCCATATTCTCGAATACTGTCATATGAGGATAAAGAGCGTAGTTCTGGAATACCATTGCGATATCTCTATCCTTAGGAGCAACGTCGTTTACGAGTCTGTCGCCGATGAATAATTCACCTTCGGAAATTTCTTCAAGACCTGCGATCATACGAAGAGTTGTGGACTTACCGCAACCGGAAGGACCAACGAGGATGATGAATTCCTTATCCTTGATGTTCATAGAGAAATCAGATACTGCAACTACACCACCGGGGTAGCGCTTATAAATGCCTCTGAGAGATAAACTTGCCATTTTATGTGACCTCCTATGGGAATTAATTTTACTCATATATAATAACAAATAATCCGCTAAAATGTAAGTACCTATTTAACCAAAAAATATTTATCTGTTTTATGTAAAGTGCCAAGAGTCACAAAAGCCGTTAAAATACCGTCCCCTTTTTGTAGTCATAATCAACAAAGAAACATTAAAAAATGCCTATTTAGAGCCTTTTTTAAAGTCCTGTCCTTTATTTTTTCAGCAACTTAGCTTATTAAAGCCTATACTTTTTGTTAAATTTAGCTCATATAATATCCTAAACAGAAAAACCCTGTACCTAAATTTGTTGAAAATGATTATATATAGGGAGGAATCATTATGAAATCACGCACACCTCTTAAGGCTATAATCCTTGTGGCTTTTCTCGGGGCTCTTATTACGGGGATAGTTCTTCTCTTTTCGGGCAGTAAGCTTCCTGCCGCCGAAACCGCAGAGGATATAAAGGAATATCTCGCCCATAACGGTATAGTTACCGCAGGCGGCCCCTTCACCAAGGATATATACATACCCGAGGAATTCGGCGAGGTTTACGAAAGATACAACGAGCTGCAGAAGGAGCAGGGCTTCGACCTTTCTCCCTATCGGGGACGTAATGCCCGTCAGTATACCTTCCCCGTAACAAGTATAAAGGGCGAAATCGCCCCCGATACCGAAGCCCATATTATAGTGTGCGACGGCTACATAATCGGCGGAGATGTGGCGGAGACGGCTATCGACGGAAAAATGACGGGGATACGGTAGGAATGAATAGTGAATATTGAATAACGAATAATGAATAATAGTGGCGTCCGTCTGCGACGGACAGATTTAAAATAATTAAAATTTATTGACATAGCCGATACCATAATTATTCATTATTAAATTTTCGTTATTCAATATCCGCTAAAAGGAAAAAGCCTGCTTTTTAGTCAGGAAGTATCAGAAAGCCGCTTTTGATATTAATGTCAAAAGCGGCTTTACTTTGCTAATATAATTGACTTTTTCCCGTTTTGTTGCTATAATCAATTTGTAGAAAATCCGAATTTATGGTGCATAATAACGGAGGAAATATAAAATGAAAACCGCACTGATTGTAATCGATATGCAAAATGACTATCTTTATGAGAAAAGAAAAGACAAATTTGCTTATAACACCTCTGAGCTTACCGCCACTGTAAATGAGCTTATACACCAATATAATGAAAATGACTGTGATGTTATATACATTCGTCATATTATTCAGAATTTACCTACCAACCGACTGCTCTTTGGCTTTTCTATCGCAGGAACAGAAGGTGCTGAACTTTTCAGCGGATTGGATGTAGTTTCAGATTATTGTTTTGATAAACTTGTCGGTGATGCACTTTCCAATAAAAAACTGTGTGAGCTTATACAACAAAAAGAGTATAAAACACTACATCTCTGTGGTCTGGACGAGTGTGGCTGTGTAGCTTCTACAGCACTTGGAGCTGCAAAACGAGGAATAAAGGCAGAGATCATCCGCAAAGGAACAGCCACAGTGTATCCCGGTAAACTGACCAGAACTCACAAAAAGCTCAATAAAGCAGGGGTAAAGTACATATAATTACAGGTTTATTGATAAAATGGCAAAACAAATCCAGAGAAGAAATGAATCTTCTCTGGATTTGCTTTTTTATGACCACTCTGTCTTACTTATTTATAAGGTTTATCTTTCCGATAAGGGGAAGCTCAACAACACGGTTGTTTATTACGTTTACGATACCGATAATGGCGAGGATAAGAGTGAATAAGCCTACGATACTGGAAACTATCGAGGTTATTATCCAGCCGAAGGGTACAATCGCCAGACAGGTGCCGAGAATTATACAGGCTACGCTTAAAACTACGCCTGTGAGAAGGAGAATAAGCCCCTGATTAGCGTGGAATTTTCCTGCCTTACTATCGGGACAAGCCACAAGAGGAAGGAAAAACAGTATCCATAAGTAAGCGAGAGCGAAAACAACCTTGTTTTCCTGAAGCTCTGTCTTGTCGTACTGTGCGGTTGTGTCTGCACCTTCGATTTTCTTGTACTGTTCGCCTATTGCGTTAGCGGCATTGTTGATAGCGTCGGATGCGTTAGGAACCTGTGCGCCGCAGTTAGGACAGTTGTGTGCGTTTTCGGGCAGCACACTGCCGCAGGATTTACAATTTGCCATAATAATATACCTTTCCTTTCATTCCGAAAGACCTTCTCTTTCGGATATATATTTTTCCGCTTCCTCGAGGAGCTTTACCTCCTGAGGAAAATTCAGCATTTTTATCGCTTCCTCATACTTAAGAAGCCAGCTTCCTTTAACCTCTTCCTCCTGAAAAACAGGCTCCTCGTCAAATTCCGACAGGAAGAAAACGCCTGTTTTTATGCTGTTTTCGAGGGTTGTATATGTATATTCGGTACGGAAATCGCCGTAGGGTCTGAATTTAAGGCCCGTTTCCTCACGAACCTCTCTTTCGGCGTTCATAAGCTCGGTTTCGCCGTATTCGATATGACCCTTCGGGAAGCCGATATGACCACGCTTACTCTTTAAAAGAAGATAATGCCTTTCTCCGTCGATGTATCTGAACATTATAGCGCCCGAGGTCTTTTCGTATTTTGGCAGGAACTTGGTGCTGAAATCCTTTTCGATAAAACCGACCGCCTTCATAACGTTACATTCGTAACAGATATCCGTCCCTATCTTTTCCTCGGGAACGACTACCCATTTATCCTCATTATCGTCATTACGCAGTATTACACCGATAACCATACCCGTAAAGCTTTCGAGGGGAGTGTCAACGCCAAGGATATATGCGTCCTGGGGCTCGCCGTCGGGGGCGGTAACATCCTCAACAAAGCCGTAATTTACGGTATATACGGTTTCGGGATAATCGGGATGAGGAGACCCTAAGGGGCGGTCTACGGTTACTGTCACAAGCTTTCCGAGATAGCTTGTATCGCCTTTTTTAATCTTCATCTCCGACCCTCCTTTTTATGTATTATATCAAAACTCAATTATCGCTGTCAAGAGTAATTATACCCTTGTCGAGAAGTCTCTGTGCCGCTAAAAGTATACCCATTCTTCCCGTATCGTAGGTAATTCCGCCCTGAAGCCAGACTGCAAAGGGCTCACGGAGAGGAGCGTCGGCGGAAAGCTCTATCGAAGCTCCCATCGTAAAGGCTCCTGCCGCCATAATAACTTGACTTTCGTAGCCGGGCATATCCCAGGGCTCGGGAGTTACGAAGCTGTCTATGGGGCTTCCCGACTGGATTCCCTCACAGAAGGCGATAAGCGCCTTTCTTGAGCCGAGCTTTATTGCAGTAATTATATCGGTACGGTATTCGTTGTATTCGGGGTAGGACTCGAAGCCTAAAAGGGAGAAGAAGGCGGAGGCGAAGGTTGCTGTCTTGACTGCGTTCATAACTACGGTAGGCGCATTGAATAAGCCCAGATACATACCTCTGTTCTGGTTAAGGGAACAGCCTACCTCCTTGCCTGTGCCGACTGTTGTAAGACGGTAGGAGCAAAGCTCTACCAGATCCCTTCTTCCTGCGATATATCCGCCTGTTTCGGCAATACCGCCGCCGAGATTCTTTATGAGCGAGCCGATTATAAGGTCGGCGCCCACGTCGCAGGGCTCAACCCTTTCCACAAGCTCTCCGTAGCAGTTATCCACCATAACGATAGCTTCGGGGTTTACGAGCCTTATAACGTCAATCATTTCGCTTATTTCGGAAATTGTAAGAGAGGGGCGAAGGCTGTAGCCTCTCGAACGCTGGATATAGGCAACCTTACAGGCTCTCGCTCTTTCGCCTATCTGTCCGAAATTTACCTTTCCGTCGGGAAGCAGGTCGATCTGGTCGTACTTTACGCCGAATTCCGTAAGAGAGCCGCCCTTTTCTCCGAAAATAACCTCATTAAGGGTATCGTAGGGAGTTCCTGTAAGAGAAAGCATAAGGTCTCCCGGACGAAGCACGCCGAAAAGCGCCGTTGAAATAGCGTGAGTTCCGTTTACGAAGGTATGACGGACGAGAGCGTCCTCGGCGCCGAGAACCTGAGCGAATACCGCGTCAAGCTTGTCGCGGCCGTCGTCGCCGTAGCCGTAGCCTGTTGTACCCTTAAGGTGAAGCTCGCCTACTCTGTTGTCGATAAAGGCCTTAAGTACCTTTTCATTGTTACAGCGGGCGGTAGCCTCTATTCTTCCGAAGGCCTCGGCAGAGATTTCTTCTGCCTTATCCGCTAACGCCTCAAGTCTCTTATCTATGTTGAAATAATTACTCATATCTTTTCCTCGCTTTTATATTTCTGCCGAAAAGCCCGAGGGAGTGAAGCCTGCCGCCTTATAAAAGGGCAGGAGCTCCTCCTTACATATAAGAAGGCATTCGTTACGGGCTTCCTTCTCTTTTTTTCCTATATATCGGATAAGCTTCGTTCCGATACCTTTTCCTCTCATTTCGGGACGGGTAGCTACCGCCGAAACGAAGGAAATTCCGTCTATGGTAAACATCACTGCGGCGGTAGAAGCATTCCCTACGGAGTAAACCGTCGATATCCCGTGACGGACATTATGGTTTATATCCACGTACCATTCGTCAAAGCTCATATCGAAGCCGTCCTTAAGGATATCGTATATCTCCCTGTAGGAAAGCCACGTGCTTACGTCCTCTCGGGTAAGGTCGCCGCTTCGTGGGGCGGAATCCGTAAATTTCATTATATATCCCTTTCGGGCAGTATCCCATACCCCGAGCTTTTCCGCATTCTCACGGGACATAAGCACTCCCTTTCCGAGAGTCGGGAGAAAGCTTCTTAGCTCCGCCGCCCTTTCCTCGTCGGGAATATTGCCGCTTATAACGGAGCTTCCGTAATATTTTCCGATTACCGCTCCCTTATCCTGAACGAAAAAGCTCAGGAAGTCGTAGCCTGTCCCATAGCTCTCCGCCAACGCCTTTATCTTTCCCGAAAAGATATCGGGACGGCCCGAAAGGGAGCTGTATATTCTTTCGATATCGTCTGTTCTTTCTATCATAATTCACATAATCTTTCAAAAAGTGCTCCTGCGGTTTTAAGAACGGCCTCGGCGTCCTCCTTTTTCATTACGCAGGCAGGAGAATGGAGGTATCTCGTAGGAACCGATAAAGCGGCAGTACGTATACCGCCTACAGCCTTATGGACTGCGCCGCTGTCGTTTCCGCCCGCTACGAGGGTCTTGGTCTGACACCTTACTCCCGCGCTTTCCGCACATTCGAAGGAAAGCCTGTAAAGCTCACGGTCGTAAACCGTACTCTTATCCATAAAGGAGGCTACCGCCCCCTCGCCCAGCACGCAGACCTTGTTTTCGTCCTCTACTCCTGCAATATCGCAGGCTGTGGTAGTTTCGATAACTATCGCCATATCGGGCTTTATATTGAAGGCGGCACAGGCCGCGCCTCTCGTACCTACCTCCTCCTGTACGGTAAAGGCACAGTACATATCGTATTCCTGTTCACGGGAAAGAAGCTCAAGAAGAACGGCACAGCCGAGCCTGTCGTCGAGAGCCTTACCCTTTATAAGCCCTCCGCCAAGCTCATCGTACTCGCTTAAAAAAGTACAGGTATCGCCGAGAGCAATGTATTTTTCAGCTTCCTTTCTGTCGGAAGCGCCTATATCTATCGTAAGGGAAGAAAGCTTAGGCTGGATATCCTCCTCGCTGTCGGAAAGGAGATGAACGGGCTTAGCGGCGATTACCCCTACAGTTCCGTTTTTAAATATAACCTTTCTTCCGAATACTACTGAGGGGGAAATTCCGCCTACGGGAGAGAACTTAAGCCTTCCGTCCTCGGCTACCGAGGTAACGATAAAGCCTACCTCGTCCATATGGGCGCAGAGCATTACCTTATTCTTAGGAGTTTTCCTTCCTTTTTTATATACAAGAAGATTTCCGAGATTATCTGTCCTTACCTCACAGTCCGAGGGAAGCACCGACTTTATGAACTCTCTTACGTCTCCCTCGTCTCCGCTTACGCCGCAGAGAAGGGAAAGCCTTCTCGTAAGCTCAAATATATCAGACATTCTTATAAGCCTCGCTTCCCGAAATAAATTCCGCCATAATTTCGCCTACTGCCTTTATATCCTCGGTATCTACCGTTTCAACGGGAGTATGCATATACTTTATCGGTATTGAAAGAAGTGCAGTACGTACACCGCCCTTACTTACGCTTATATCGTCGGCGTCGGTTCCCGTACGTCCGCCCATTACCTCGTACTGGAAGGGGATTTTCTTATTTTCCGCTATGGCTTTAAGCTCCTCGGTAAGCCCCTTATCGAGGGCAGGAGATATACCTATCATAGCTCCCTTTCCCATATCGCCGCACTGTTCGCGCTTAGCGTCTGAGGTATAGGCATAGCTTACATCGGTAGCTATCGCTATATCTGCGGAGGAATTAAAGGAAGCGATTTTCGCTCCTCGGCTTCCTACCTCCTCCTGGGACGCAAAAAGTATTTCCACGTTAAAGGGAAGCTTTTTTCCGCTGACGAGGGATACTGCATAAATAATAGCGGCAACCCCCGCACGGTTATCTATAGCCTTTCCCGAGACTCTTGTCCCGAGAAGGGGAGTAAAGGGGGAGACTATCGTAACCCTGTCCCCGAGGGAAATAAGCTTCTCGAGCTCGGCCTTACTATAGCCCGTGTCAATGGCAATTTCCGAGGTTTTCATAGTTTTCTTGCTGTCGGAGGCTACGTGAGGGGGGAGGGTAGAGATTACTCCCTTTACCTTTTCCTTACCGTGAATTACAACGGTCTGTGCGGCGTAAAGGCGCCTGTCGGTTCCTCCGCAGTTTCCTACCTTTATAAAGCCCTTATCGTCAATATAGGTAACGATAAAGCCGATTTCGTCTATATGAGCTTCCAGCATTACCGTAGGCTTATCAAGGCTCTTATCCCCGATAAAGGCGGTAACACAGCCGAATTTGTCTGTTTCGACGCTGTCTGTATAATTCCCGAGAAGCTCCGCCGCTACGGCGCAGGCGCTGTATTCATCGCCGCTTACACCCTCCGCATTACAGAGCCTTTCAAGTATTTCCTTTATTTCCATATTATAACTCCTTGAAGGTTATACGTTCCTTGTGCAGTACGCACACTAAACCATTATAGCATTATAACAAAACCTTTACAACCGCTTTTTCAACATATTTTTTCTTGGTTTATGGAATTTTTTTGCTTTTTTTGCCGACTTACAAAGTAAAAGCCTATTGCAAAATAAACGGCAATAGGCTATAATATATAGGAAATTACAGTTAAAGGAATATGTAAAATGAGAATTCTCGCTATAGAAAGCTCCTGTGATGAGACTGCCGCAGCAGTAGTCGAGGACGGGAGAAAAATAATCTCGAATGTTGTGGCTACTCAGATTGAGGAGCATAAGCTTTACGGGGGAGTTGTACCCGAAATCGCTTCAAGAAGACACTGCGAAAGTATCGTGGGCGTGGTTGACGAGGCTCTCGCTAAGGCGGATATGGAGCTCTCCGACGTTGACGCTATCGCCGTAACATACGCTCCCGGACTTATCGGAGCTCTTTTGGTAGGCGTAAATTTCGCTAAGGGACTTGCCCTTTCGGCAAAGAAGCCCCTCATCCCCGTTCATCATATAAAGGGTCATATCGCCGCAAATTATATTGCCCATCCCGACTTAAAGCCGCCCTATCTTTGTCTTGTGGCTTCGGGGGGACATTCCCATATAATGAAGGTAAAAAGCTATACCGATTACGAGACAATCGGAAGAACCCTCGACGACGCCGCAGGCGAAGCCTTCGACAAGGCGGCTCGTGCTATGGGCTTTACCTATCCCGGCGGAGTGCATATTGACAAGGCCTCGAAAAACGGCGACCATAAGAAATATAAGCTCCCTCGTCCAAAAACACAGAATCCCTACGATTTCAGCTTTTCGGGACTTAAAACAAATGTTATCAATCTGGTGCATAATGCGTCACAGAAGGGCGAAGAGCTCGATATCGACTCCCTCGCCGCTTCCTTCCAGTACACCGTTGCCGATATTCTTTCCTCACGCTTCGTAGCGGCGGCGGTTGACGGCGGCTATAAGATTGCCGCTATGGCGGGAGGCGTAGCCGCTAACTCCGCACTTCGTAATATGATGGAAAGGCGCTGTGAGGCGAAGGGGATAAAGCTGTATATTCCGCCTGTGTCCCTTTGCGGAGATAACGCCGCTATGATAGGAAGCCAGGCCTTCTACGAATATACCGAGGCAGGCATTACCGCCGACGGAAGCCTTAACGCCGTAGCGACCATGCCCTTGTAGGGAGGCCCTACCGCCAGTTCCGCCGCACACTCAAAAACAGCAGATTTGTAAATCTGTCTGTGCGACGGCGACCGCATCACTTCTTTTAAACACAGCTCGGGCGGAAGCCGCCCTGCCAATTCCTGCCTTCAGCCAGTCTGTGCCTGTTCAGGCTATCAGAAACGGCAGGGGAGAAACTTTTTGCGGAAGTGAATTCATATAGGCGGAAGCCGCCTCGCCAATTCCGCCGCACACTCAAAAACAACAGAAAGAGAGGGGCTCCGCCCCCGACCCCGCAAGCCTTTGAAAAGGCTTGACCTAAACTTCTGTATTTATATGAGAGAGGAAAAACCGACTTATGAAAATAGAACATGCCGCTCTGTATGTAAAAGACCTTGAGGGTACAAGGGATTTCTTTATAAAATATTTCGGAGCCGTTTCCAATAGCGGCTATCACAACGAAAAGACAGGCTTCCGTTCCTATTTTTTAACCTTCAGCCAGGGAGCAAGGCTTGAAATAATGAGCCGACCCGATATAACAGAAGGAGATATAGAAAGTCGCTTCGGCTACGCTCATATTGCCATAAGTACAGGCAGTCGTGAAAAAGTTGACAGCCTTACCGCCGTTCTTAAAAATGACGGATATAAAATAATATCCGCTCCCAGAGTAACAGGGGACGGATATTACGAAAGCTGTATTTCCGATAAAGAGGGAAATGTAATAGAACTTACAGTATAAAATGCCCTAACAGAGCTTTATATGTTGTTGTACAGAAAAGTATACGCCGCAGTCAGAAACTGCGGCGTTTTATTATTATACGTTCTGCTGTGTATCTGCGGTTGTATCAACTGTAGAATCAGCCATCTGTGCCATTTCTTCGAGATCCTTACCGAGATATTCGGGGAGCTTCATTCCTGCCTGATTGAAAAGCTCATTCATAGGGGGAACTGCCTTAAAGAGGCCGCTTATGAAATCTGCGGTAGAGCTCTTTCCGTCCTTACCGCCGTTAGAGCCGCCGTCCCATACGGTAATCTTATCAATCTTGATATTCTTGATAGCGTCAACCTGAATTCTCATAAGCTGTTCCATTCTGTCGGCGATTATGAGCTTAACCGCATCGTCAGCATTACCTGCCGCATTAACAAGCTCCTTCATACCTTCAGCCTGCTTCTGGAGAATTTCCTTGGCACCGTTAGCCTGAGCCTCCATCTTAGCGAAGATAGCGTCAGCCTCACCCTTTGCCTTACGGCGGAGAACTTCAGCTTCTGCCTCAGCGGCAATCTCAGCCTGTTCCTTGGCGATCTTAGCCTTAACGATAACGTCGGCTTCCTGAGTAGCTGTTTCGAGAGCAGCACGTCCCTGTTCGGCGATTTTCTGTGCTACGTAAGCTTCTTCTCTTGCCTTAGCTGCCTGAACCGCTTCTGCTGCAGTAGCTATCTTAAGGGCTTCAGCTTCCTTTTCACGTCTTACCGCTTCGGACTGTGCGATTTCTACCTTAGCGGCGTTTTCACCCTCAATTGCACTTGCGTTAGCGGCAGCAACCTGGATACGCTGGTCTCTTAAAGCGTTAGCCTGACCGATAGCACCGTCTCTGTCCTTTTCGGCAACGGATTTCTTCGCGTCGTTAATAGCCTTAGCGGCAGCTTCCTTACCGAGAGCCTCGATATATCCGGATTCGTCACGGATATCGGTTACGTTTACGTTAATAAGACGTAAGCCGATCTTTCTGAGTTCGATTTCTACGTTGTTGGATACGGCGATAAGGAACTTATCACGGTCGGTATTGATTTCCTCGATATCCATTGTAGCGATAACGAGACGAAGCTGACCGAAGATGATGTCCTTAGCGAGCTCCTGAATCTGCTGTAAGCGGAGTCCTAAAAGTCTTTCGGCAGCATTCTGCATAACTCCTGCCTCAGTAGAAATACCTACTGTAAAGCTTGAAGGTACGTCAACACGGATATTCTGCTTAGAAAGGGCATTCTTTAAGTCTACGTTGATAGAGATAGGTGTTAAGTCCATATACTGGTAGGACTGGATAATCGGCACGATAAATGCCGCACCACCGTGTACGCAACGTGCACTTCTTGCCTGGCCGCTCTTGTCGCTTCCTACCTTACCGTAGATTACGAGAATCTTATCGGAAGGACACTTACGGTATCTGGAAAGGATACCTGCGATAAGGGCGAAGAGAATTACTGCGCCGACGCATATCGCTATAATGATTGTTTCATCCATTTGAATTTCCTCCTTTTATTTAATGCTTTACGCATTAGTTACTGTTGAATCCTCAGATACCTTTAATCCTACAAAGGCATCTACCATATAGCCGAGGGTTACGAGCTTCTCCTCGGTATATTTTCTGAAATCCTCCTTAAAGGCCGCTTCGTCCGCTTCCGCCGAATAATCGGAAAGCTTCTTTACGAGAGCCTCGGAGATTGTTTCGGATATGGCTTCGACGATACCCTCCTGTTCCATAGTACAGAAGATATTCGCTGCCGTATCGGCAAGACTATCGGGAATATACACCGATAAAATAGCTACCGCTTTATAATATTTCCCGTCGGTGCCCTTTATTCCGTCGGCAACGCCGTCAACCTCGAAGGGCCCCTTTTCTATATAGAAATAGGACTTGGTTCTTTCGTAAAGGCTCGCCTTATCGGTACTTCTTATCATATCGCCGCCTCTTTTATAGTAGCGGTAGCAGTTTTCCGTTTTAGCCCGCTTTTCCCGTTCCTTCGGAACGAATATCATTATACAGATAATTCCTCCGACTATTACGAGAGCTATAAAAATAGCGTATATTGCGTCAAGCCAATCCATATATTACCCCCTTAAATTTTTTCCACTACGAGGACGTTTCCTGTCCTTATATCGGTTACTCTTACGGAGGTACCGTCGGGGAGAGCTTCCTCTCCGTCGGTTATTGCGTCGTATTCAAGAAATCTTTCGTCGGTAACAACGTTGACCTTACCCTTACCCTCTCCCGAGGCAGGAATAACGAGATAAACCGTACCCTTAGCGCCGAGAAGATTTCTCGTGTTTACCGTACCGTTCTGGGCAAGCTTCGCAGTAACCTGTAAAAGCTTCGCTACGCCGAACATTGCGGCAAGACCCAGAAGGAATGCAGCTATCACGGAAATAATTATATTTCCCGTACTACCGAAAAGAATTACCCCCGACCAGCCGAATACGGCAAGGAAGGTAACGAAGCCCTGGATTGTGAAGAAATGCATAGAGCCTGCGTCTGCGGGGTTTCCGCCGTCGTGGACATCCTTAACATCCGTTATATCGGTAGGGTCGATAGCGTCGGCGCCCGACATATCTCCGTCGAGACCCGAGGTATCGCTTGTATCCACGCCCATATCGTTATCGGGGCCGAAGCCGATTATTATCATTACCGCCTGAATAAGAAGTATGATTGTTGCGGGAAGCGCAACACAGTACATTATCTGTGAAAACAGAGCGAGACTTCCCCACCATTCAGAAAACCATTCCATATATAAACCACCTTTCTTTATATAATCCTCAGGCTGAGGAAAGGGTTTATGTAAATCTTATTTACTATCATTATAACATATTTTCCGACATTGTCAATAGCTAAAATGAGGAATTTTTATTTTCGTTATCCTGTACATTACAGGGCTTTTCTTTTGTGCATTGTGACAAAAATGCGGTTTTTTTGATTTGGCTATTGATTTTTAAACGTTTACGTGCTAAACTATATGTAAATTAGATTTACTGAACATTAAGAAAGGAAGTGTAGCTTATGGATTCCGTTGAACTCGGTAAGCGTATAAAGGAAGCCCGTCTCGCCCGTAAAATGACACAGGCTGATGTAGTAGGGGATTTCATTACAAGAAATATGCTGAGCCAGATAGAAAGCGGTACAGCCAATCCCTCGGTAAAAACCCTTACCTATCTCGCCAAGGTTTTACAGCTTCCTGTGAATTATCTCCTTCCCGATGAGCTCGAAACCTTCGATGATAATGATAATGCAGTATTAAAGGACTTCGAAGCCCTTAATAAGATGAAGAATGCCTTTAAGAGAGGCGATTATCCGAAGGCGGCGGAGCTTGCCGCGCCCTTCGCTTCGGAGGACAGCGTTATCTACGACGAGGCCTGTGCCGTTCTTTCGAGGGCATATCTCGAAATGGCCAAGGGCTCGGCTAACACGAGAGAGGCTGTGGCTTTTACCACGAAGGCGCTCTCCTACGCCGATAAGGGTATCTTCAGGAGCCGCGAGATTAAGACTCAGGCACTTTTACTCTCCGATGAGCTGGCAGAAAAATTATAGCCTGTAATACGCCCTGTCGTTAAAAATACGGCAGGGCTCTTTATTTATGGAAAATACTGCCGATATAATAAAAAAGCGACGGGAGGGAAAAATATGAGTATCAGCAATTTATCGGGAATTCCGAAATTTACCTCGGTACTGCCCGAATCACAGTACAAGAAGGATAAGGAAGCCGAAGCCCTTAAAAAGGCCGAGGAGGCGAAGAAAAAGGAAGAACAGGAAAAACAGAAGGCAGAGCAGGCGAAAAAGGCTAAGGAAAATGAGCTTTCTATGCTGGAAATGCAGCTTCAGGCCTCTAAGGAACAAAGCGAGGGAATGGAAAAATCCTTCGATACTATGGGAAAGTGTCTCCTTATCGCTATGAGGATTACGAGAGGGGATATCGTGCCTATGAAGGATATGAAATTTCTTATGGATAACGACCCCGAGCTTTATAAGCAGTCCATTCTCCTGCGTCAGCCCAACGACGACCCCGAAAAGCATAAAAGCGTTCTCGAGGACGAGGAGGAGAGTACCGAGAATGCCGATTCTTCGGGAAGCGAGCCTTCCGATACCTCTTCGGGAAGCAGTCCTGCGCCGCAGGTACAGGCGGCAGCTTCCGTTTCCGCACCCGTTTCCGCACCGACCTCAGAAGGCTCGGCGACAGGTGAATAATTATATAATACAGTCTGAGCCCTGCTGAAAAACAGCAGGGCTGTACTTATATATCCACGCCATTGTAGTAATACCCCAGTATTTCCCTGGCGGTTTTTCCCGATTTCGCCATTTCGTTTGCGCCGTACTGGCTGAGTCCCGCACCGTGACCGAAGCCTTTTGTGGTAAAGGTAAAGATATTGTCGGAATAGCTTACCGTAAAGGCGGGAGACCGAAGCCCGAATATCCGCCACACGTCGCCCCCCGAGAAGGTTGTTTTTCCGATTTTTACCGAAATAACGTAGCCGCTTTCATTCACATTGAACTCGGAAAACCATTTCCCGAAGTCGGCGGGAATTTCGATATCGCTTTTATATGCGACAAGAAGGGCCCGCGCCTTTTCCGTCGTCATTTCGTTTACACATTCATAATTTCCGTAGCTTTTATCCCACTGACTTTTTACGGGCTTAAGATAGGGAAGACTTCTCCCCCATACTATCTCGGGGCCGCAGGTTTCTCCCGTGCTTACCGAATGATACACGGAATAGATAGGACTGCCCTCGTATGTAATTATATGGGAAAGGCCGAAAAGAGCCGCCTTTTTTATATCGGGGTAGTATAGGTCGTAGTCCTCGCCGTACTGCTCCTTACATTTTTCGTAGCTGAAATAGGGCTGACAGAGGGCAGTGCTGTCGGATAGATCCGCCCTTTCGCCGTCCTTTCCCGTAAGGCTTACGGAAGCGTTGTCCTTAAAATCCGATATAAGCCTCAGGGCATAGGTTGCGGCGGCGGAGGCCTGTGCGTTAAGGGCTTCACTGTGGTAATCGATAGGTATCTGTGCGGAGATACAGCCCTCGATATATTCCTCCGCAGTAAGAGTTACCACCTCCTCGGTTTCGGTAAGAAGAAGCTTTACGGTTTCGGGGAATGCTACGGTCTCGCCCCCTCCTTTTCCTCTTCCTCCGAGAAAGGGGAGGGAAATGGCTACTGCCGTAAAAAAAGCAAGAATAATAAGCCTGTCCTTCAAGATTTAAAACTCCTTCCTTATCGTTTTTTATTTAATTATATTGACTTAACCTCCGAAATATACTATAATTAAGAGTACGATTAGTTTTGAAAGGACTTTATATATATGAAAATTTCAGGTAAGGCGATTCTTATCTATCTCGCTGTGGCGGCCGTTGTTTCGGCAGTAATCCGCTTCTTCCAGTATGTTTCGATTTTCGATTTTTCAACAGGCTTTTTCAACAGGGGCGCAGAAGGCCCCGGGCTTCTTATCTATATTACGCTTCTCTGCTTTTCGGCGGTTTTCCTGGCTTTCGCCATTCTCGGTAAAAAGTCGGGACAGCCTGCTTTCTCCGTCTCCTCCGACGGTATGGGCGAAAAGGCTACCATTCCCCTCGGTATAGCCTATCTTTTAGGGGCTGTACTCGGCCTGTTCACGATTTTCGACGCAGGAAACGTCTTTCTTACTGCATTATCGGTAGTGGCATCTGTTGTTTTCGCCGCTACGGGGCTTATACTTCTTAACAATAAGATTCCCCCCTCCTTTATCGGCCATTTACAGTGGCTCGGAGCGATAGCCTGGTTTTTAAAGACCTCGGTTTTCTTCGGGGACGACCTTATTATAATTAACCATTCGGAGAATCTTCTCCTTCTTTTCGTTTATATAACGATGACCCTTTATATCGCTTCCTCCGCAAGATTCCTCGGCCGTGTGGAGACAAAGGCTTCACGTATGAGAGAAATTATTACTGCGGGGCTTACACTCTTAGCCTCGGGCACCTCCTTCCTCGGAAAGGGAATGACGGTTCTCTTCGGCGGAGAGGCCGTTAAGGGAATAACTCCCGTAAGCTTCGACGGGGCAGTAGCCCTCGTTATCTCCCTCGGCTTCCTTATTACGGTGTTTACCGCCGAGAAGAATAAGGAGATTGAGTATATAAATCAGAAGGATTGATTGAAACAGTTCTGCTGTATATGGTGACACGTACAGAGACTTATACACATATCACTGAGGAAAACCCTTTTGAAAAAGGGCTATTCCTCAAACTCCTTTCCTAAAACCTTCAGTTAAAATTCCTCCCCATAGGGTAACCCTATGGGGAGGAATTTAATATTAAAAGTCTTTGGAAGGGGTATGGGGGAAGCCTTTCTTCAGAAAGGTTCCCCCGATAAATACATATAAAGCTTCTGTACGTGTCGCCATATACTACAGGGGGCTATCTCCCCACCCTGTTTACTCCGATAACTCCGCCGCTGCAGCCTGTTATAACGGCGGTTATCGTTTTCGCCAGTGCCGCCGACCCGTCGAGAGAGCCGCATACAACTGCGCCGATACAGCAAAGGGCAAGCATTATAACCCCACAGCGGAAGCCTATCCGAAGACCGTGCCGCTTTTTTAATTTTCCTGCCGTAAAGCCCGAAACCATACAGCCCGTACCGAAGGAAAGCAGGGAGAGATATTCGGCGAAATATACGGGAAGCTGGAAAATATACATAGCAAGAGCCGAAACCGCAAGAAGTGCGGCGGCGGAAGCGGCTCCTGCCGTAACCGAAATAATATAGGCGCTTCCCTTACGGAGAAGCTCTCTGTAGCTTTTTTTAACGGACAATCATATCACCTCGTCTAATTGTATGAGACAGGGGACAGGGAATATTACCACTATACAGTCAGAGTAAAAAATGAATATTGAATATGGAATACCGAATAATGAATTATTGAGGCGTCCGTCTTCGGCATACGGATTTTAAAAGAAAATGCAGTTATCGTCAGGATAACTGGATCAGTCTGTCGATAAACCCACGCACCGTAAAAATGCAGGTTTATATAGATTTCAAGCTTAAATAATATAACAGCTAAACAGAAGTTTAACAGAGCCGCACAAACGACTCTGAGAAAGCAATTTTTCTTACTTCGTCAAAAGCCGCTTACCAGTACATGGCAGTTTTCTCCGAAACCTGCTGTACGCCTACAGCGGCTTTTTCCTTGCTGAGCCGCCAAGTGCCGCCAGTGGCGGATAAAACGCAGGCGGCGAAGGCGTAGCGG
>JAZNMN010000009.1:0-59201 GCA_045579625.1 Ruminiclostridium sp. | reverse complement strand
GAATTTATTCAAGGGTTTGTTAATTCGTTACTTGTTGTTCAATTTTCAAGGTACTCCGCTTTTCATTTTCAATGAAAAGCCAGGCGGCTTTTGCTTCGCAAAATCCGTATTATTCACTCTGCATCATCGAACCTTTGTCCGGCTGTCAGTTGCGGTCGTTTTTCGTGACAGCTTTAATATTATATCACAGCTTTTCGTTCTTGTCAATACCTTTTTTTAATTTTTTTCAAAAAGTTTTTCAGAACCTCGCTGTTCGCTTTCCCTCTCTCGGGTCAGCTTGTTTATTATATCACCACTATCCCCTTTTGTCAACACTTTTTTTCCCTTTTTCGACTTTTCGATACTATTCACTATCTTGTATCTCTTTTTGCAGATGTTCTATTGTCAGTTATGCACAACCCGAAGGGAAAAGTACTGCACTATTATAATATCAGCCTGCATAACCACAGAGAGACGATACGAAGATTGCAACCATAAATACAGGAGCGATATACTTTATCATAACTCTGTAAACGTACTTGCGTCTGAACTTGGAATTAAGCTCAACCTCTTCCTCTACATACTTAGTCTTGACAACATATCCTATAAGTATGCAGGTTGCGAGGGAAACCAGGGGCATAATCACGCTGTTGCTTATGAAATCGAAGAAATCCAGGAACTGTCTTCCGAAAATAAGCACATCGGACCACTCGCTGTAGCCGAGAACGGAAAGCATAGCTATTGCAAAAGAAATTGCAAGAACTATAATACAGGACGTCATTCGCTTAACCTTGAACTTTTCCATTATAACGGAAACTATAGTTTCCATAAGAGAAATCGAAGAGGTTAATGCAGCCAGCAGCACCAGTATGAAAAATACTGCGCCTATAATATCGCCTGCGGGCATTGACCGGAACACGTTGGGCAGAGTTACAAACATAAGGGCAGGTCCTGCATTTATAGCGTCGGGGTCTCCGCCCGAAAAAGCGAATACTGCAGGAATAATCATCATACCCGAAAGGAAGGCAACGCCTGTATCAAATATCTCGATCTGACCGACAGAGCTTTCGAGATTATCCTCCTTACGCATATAGGAGCCGTAGGTTACCAGAATACCCATAGCAATCGACAAGGAATAGAATAGCTGGCCCATTGCGGCTATTACCGTTTCAAGTGAAAATCTTTCAAAGTCGGGAAGAACGTAGAAGAGAAAGCCGTCTATAGCTCCGGGAATTGTAAGAGAATAAACAGCAATACCTATCGTGATAAGCACAAGCACAGGCATCATAAACTTACTTACCTTCTCAATACCCTTCTCAACGCCGAGCATTACTATTACGGCAGTAATACCTATAAACAGAGCAAGGAACAAGGTAGGCTCACCAAGCTGACCGATAAAGCCGTCGAAAAAGCTTCCGTCGTCTGCGGCAGCCTGTCCTGCACCGGTCACAAAGACTACCATATACTTCATTACCCAGCCGCCGATAACACAATAGTAGGGGAATATTATAAGAGGTACTATTGCAGCCAGCACACCCAGGGGGGCAAACTTCTTATTTATAGCGGTATAAGCTCCGATAACGGTTTTTCCTGTTCTTCTTCCGATAGCGAGCTCCGTAAGCATAAGGGCAAAGCCAAAGGTTAAAGTAAGAATAAGATAAACGAGGAGGAAAATTCCTCCGCCGTATTTTGCCGCAAGATACGGAAAACGCCAGATATTTCCGAGGCCTACCGCCGAGCCTGCCGTAGCGAGTACGAAACCGAGTCTCGAGCTGAAGCCGCTTCCTTTTTTAGTCATATATAACCGTTCCCTTCTGTTTCAAGGAATTTATTTCAGAATCATAGTCCTAAAATCCGGGCGTCAGTATGTACTGTACCCTTCCCCTGTATTTTATGTCAACGTTTCGATTATAACACAAGATTTTCCGTTTGTAAAGAAAAATATGTTTTTGTTTGTCTGAAATATTTAACCCGAAGCCTTATAAGGCGGTTGATAGTTTGTAGAATTTACTGAATTTGACACGAATATGTCTTATTCAGGAAAAAATCATTGACCGAAAAGGTAAAATATGTTATTATATTATATAAGTATAATTCATAAAAGAAAGGCAAAGGTTCAGTTATGGAAATTGTTATTATAATAGTATGTATAGTCGTGGGACTTGTTCTTTTAAGCGTAGGAATGTCCTACCTTACAGCAAGCATTCTCTTCAAGAGAACTATGCTGAGACAGGATAAGCTTCGCGACGATCTCAACAACATCGCAGATATGGATAAATGGGGAGAATATATGAAGATTCTCGGCCCAGATAAGGAATGGTTTTTAGCTCAGCCCACCGAGCATATCACTATTAAATCCTTCGACGGACTTACTCTCCACGCCGATTATCTTGCGGCTGAAAATCCCTGCGGAAAAATCCTTCTCGCACATCACGGCTATACCACCAACGGTATAGGCGCCTGCTCCTCGATAGCGAGATTCTTTAACGGTATGGGTTATGACTGTCTCTTAGTCGATAACCGTACTCACGGAAAGAGCGAGGGCGAATTCGTAGGCTTCGGAATCCTCGACCGTAAGGACAGCATCAGCTGGATGAACTACATAAACGAACGTTTCGACAATAAAAAGGACATCGTACTCTACGGCGTTTCAATGGGCGGCGCTACAGTACTTATGGCGGCAGGAACAGAGGGTCTCCCCGAAAATGTCAAAGCAATAATCGGAGACTGCGGCTTTACATCTCCTTATGATGTATTCTCCCACGTTCTTAAGGCTAATTACCATATGCCCGAGTTCCCTTCAATGAAAATCAACAACGGTATGTGTAAAAAGAAGGCAGGCTACGGCTTTACCGACTACTCCACCCTTACCGCTATGAAAACCACAAAGGTTCCGATTCTTTTCATTCACGGCTCCGAGGATAACTTCGTACCTACCTGGATGAGTAAAAAGAATTATGAGGAATGCGTAGCTCCTAAGGATATCCTGATAGTCGAAGGTGCGGGACACGCATCCAGCTACTACGAAAATACCGAGCTCTATCAGTCTAAGGTCAAGGAATTTTTAGATAAGAATTTATAAAATGTAAGGTTGAAAGGATGGAACTATGAAAGAATTCACCATTAACGGCGCAGTTGTCAAGGCTTATCCCCTTACAGCGGCACAGAGACTCCACAATTTTACCGTTAAGTACTGCCCCTGTCATCAGGTACTTAATATCGGTACGGGGCTTTACGTTCAGAACGACACGGATTTCGAGCTTTTAAAGCAGGCTATCTACAAATCCTATGAGCGTTTCGACTCTATGCGCCTTCGTTTCGTACAGGACGAGGATGAAACGGTTTATCAGTATCTTGTTCCCTTCGAGGAAAGAGATATACCCTTCGTGGATTTTTCAAACTGGGACGAGGAAGCCGCACACGATGAAATGAGAAGATGGACAGCAATTCCTTTCAAGCGTTTCAATTCCCCTATGAACCAGATTGTTATGATAAAGCTTCCGGGCGGCTACTGCGGAACATATATGAAGGTTGACCATATGACTATGGACTCAAGCTCTATTATAGCCTTCAACCGTGACGTTCTTGAAATTTACTGCAACCTCCGCTACGGAACTCCCTTCCCTAAGCCTATGATGTCCTATTTTAAGGCAGTAGAAAAGGATCTCGAATATGAGGCTAATTCTCCCGCAAGACGCAAGGACGAGGAATACTGGGCAGAGGAGCTTAAAAAGAGCGAGCCTATGTATACCGACTTTAACGGTATGGGAAGACTTATCCGCGACCGTATAAAGTTCAATAACCCCAATATGAGAAGCGCAATGATTATTTCTCAGAGTATGGAAGCTTCTATCGCAGTATTCCACCTTGAAAAGGAGCCCTCCGAACAGCTTCTCAAGTTCTGTGAAGAAAAGCACGTTCCTATGGCAAGCCTTCTTCTTATGGGACTTCGTACCGTTCTTTCGAAGTTCAACAACGAAGAAAAGGACGTTTGTATAAAGACCTGTATTTCGAGAAGAGGAACTCTCCTCGAAAAGCGTTCGGGCGGAACAAGAATTCACTTCTTCCCCCTCCGTACATATATGGAGCCCGATATCACCTTCCTTGACGGCTTGAATATGATTCAGACGGAACAGAACAAGATTTTCCGTCACGCTAATTTCGACCCTATCGAGCTTAATATAAGAAGAAACGGAAACTGGGACCCTACCCCCGGAACAGGCTATGAAAGTATAAGCCTTACCTACCAGCCTATGACTCTTAACCGCGATACCGACGATATGCCGAATATCCCCTATAAGAGTATGTGGTATACCAACGGCGTGGCAGGACAGCCCCTTTACCTCACGGTAATGCATCGTCCCGAGGACAACGGACTGAATTTCAATTTCGAATACAGAAAGGACGCCGTTACAAAGGACGAGATGGAATATCTTTATTACTACCTCTGTCGTGTACTTTTCAGAGGAATTGAAAACAGCGACAGAACAATCCAGGAAATTCTCGATATGATTTAAGAAAGGAAAAAGGAAAAATGTTTGAAAAATTCAAGGAACTTATCTGTAACTACGTTGAGGTTGAGCCCGAAAATATTACTCTCGATTCAAGATTTATCGAGGATCTCAATTTCACCTCCTACGACTTTATGAGCTTTCTCGGCGACCTCGAGGCTGAGCTCGATATCACAGTAGACGAACAGGAAATCCTCAATATCCGTACAGTAGGCGAAGCTATCGACTATATCGAAAAGCTTAGAAAGTAATAATACTGCAGGAGATAAATATTATGAACAAATCTGAAATAAAGACCCTTAACGAGCTTGTTGAAGCGGCTGCCTCCGAATACGGCGACAAGACCTTTTTAAAGGAAAAGGCCGGAAAGGATATCGTGGAAAAATCCTTCAACAATTTCTTCTCCGACTCCAAGAAGATGAACACCTTCATCACCGAAAAATCGGAAGGAAGAACTATCCACGCCGCTGTTATCGGAACAACCTCCTACAACTATCTCGTTTCCTACTTCGGTACGGTTTTCGGCGGAAATACTATCGTTCCTATCGACGCACAGCTTTCCTGCGAGGATATCTGTGACCTTTTAAACCGTGCGGATATCGAAATCTTCTTCTACAATAAGCGCTGTAAGGATATGCTTCCCGAAATAAAGAAGAGCTGTCCGAAAATACATACCTATGTTTCCGTTGACAGCCCCGAGGAAGAGCTTTCCGTAAGCGGTATTCTCGGAAAATACGCTGAAACTGCACCTAAAAAGGTAGACCCCGAGCTTATGGCGGCTATCCTCTACACATCGGGTACAACAGGAAAGAGCAAGGGCGTTATGCTGGCTCACAGATGTCTTATCGACAACACTATGTGTCAGGACAACGAAAGCTCTCCCGGCGACGTAATTCTCACCGTGCTTCCTATCCACCACGTTTACTGCTTTACCTGCGATATTCTCTGTTCTATCCGCTACGGCTCCACATTATGCGTAAACGAGTCTATGATGAGAATAGGTATGAATCTCCAGCTTTTCAAGCCCACAATGGTTCTTATGGTACCTATGATTGCAGAAACTATCTACAAGCAGATAAAGGCGGCAGCAGCGGCTAAGCCCGAAATCCCTATGGCCGCTATCGCCAAGAACGTATTCGGCGGAAACCTTAAGGGAATTTTCTGCGGCGGCGCATACTTAAGCCCCGAGCTTGCCAACAATTATCTCGAGCTCGGTATTCCGATTGCACAGGGCTACGGTATGACCGAATGCTCGCCGAGAATTACAACAGCAACCTTCGACGATACCACAACAGGCCACGTAGGCTCTATCGTAAACGGCTGTCAGGTTAAGATTGTTGACGGAGAAATCCGCGCGAAGAGCCCCTCCGTAATGCTGGGCTACTATAAGGACGAAGCGGCTACAAAGGAAGCTATTACCGAGGACGGTTGGCTTTGTACAGGTGACCTTGGCTATGTTGACGAGCTCAACCACGTTGTAATCACAGGCAGAAAAAAGAATCTCATCATTTTAAGCAACGGCGAAAACGTTTCTCCCGAGGAGGTAGAAAACAAGTTCGCTGGTATAGACCTTGTGGCTGAAATTCTTGTCTATGCGGAGGACGGTATGATTACTGCAGAAATATATCCCTCTCCCGAGGCTTCAAAGGATATGGATAAGGCAGAAATCATCGCCAAGCTCAAGGAATACGTGGAAAAGATAAACCCCACCCTTACTTCGGCAAAAATGATAAGAAAGCTCCGTATGAGAGACGTTGAATTCGATAAGACAACCTCCAAAAAAATCAGACGTCAGCAGGCTTTACAGGGCGAAATAGTTTAAAATTTTAATTATATAAAAGGAACAAAGAAAGGAACGGTCAGATAATATGACTTATGAAGAAATCGTAAAGAAGGCACAGTCTATGATCGAAGGCTGTGACGCAAGCAACATTCCCGGTCATCTTGCAGTTGAAATCGACATTACAGGAGAAGGCGAAGGTGCCTTTTACTTCGAGCTTAAGGACGGTCAGCTTTTCGTAGAGCCCTACGAATACTATGACCACGACTGTAAGTTCATTATGTCGGCAAAAACCTTTATCAGAATGATGGAGGGTAACCTCGATTCCGTGCTTGCCTTTACTACAGGAAAGCTTAAAATCGAAAGAAGCATCGAAAAGGCTCTCGAGTTCCAGAAGCTTATGGGAACTCTCGAAAAGCAGTCAAAGGCTAAAGCCAAGTCAGTTAAAACAGCAAAAACCGCTAAAGCCTGATTTTAAGAATTAACCGATCCTGCCGATAAGCTACCTGCTATTTATGCAGTCAGCTTGTCGGCAGATTTTGTTTTCGGCTTAAAATGCCCTGTTTTTATGCAATTCTCACAATAGAAGCCCCGAATTTTGTAATCGCACATTCCTATTTTCTACAATATAGCCACTTGATTTATCGGGTAAAATAATGTATAATTATAGCAATAACTGAGGAGGTGTTCCCATTGAACATAGAAAATATAACTTTACTGGATGTTATCGATAGAAATACATTACAGTCCTTACAGGACGCATTCGCAAATGCAACAGGTATGGCGGCTCTCGCTACCGACGAAAACGGCCCTGTTACCGAGCTTAGCAATCCTACCGATTTCTGTATGAACTTTACAAGAAAATCCTCCGTAGGCTGTGATCGCTGTAACAAGTGTGACCTTGAAGGCGGTAAGGAGGCAAACAGAACAGGCAGACCTTCCGTGTATTACTGTCACGGCGGTCTCGTTGACTTCGCCGCTCCTATAATGCTTAACGGAAAGCATATAGGCTCCCTTATCGGCGGACAGGTTCTCCCCGAAGCTCCCGACGAGGAAAAGTTCAGAGGTATTGCCCGTGAAATCGGCGTTGACCCCGACGATTATATTACTGCACTCAGAAAAATCAAGATTGTTCCCAAGGAACAGATCGACGCGGCGGCTAACCTTCTTTTCCAGATGGCGAATGCTTTATCCGAAATCGGATATCAGCGTTTACTCGCTCTCGACGGAAACAGCAGAAACAGCTTTACTATGTCTGAGTTAAGCGCAAAGCAGTCGGATATCGATATGCAGATTGACGATATTGTTGCTGAGATGAACTCTCTTAAGAGAGATTTCGATATTGTAAAGGAAAGCGCCCTTTCCTCCGAAAAATCCATCAACAGCACAGACAACATCGTTAAGTCCATCGAAAACGCTTCTACACAGCTTACCCTTATAAGCTTCAACGCTTCTATCGAGGCAAAGCGTGCGGGTGCCGCAGGCGCAGGCTTCAACGTTATCGCTCAGGAGGTACGTACTCTTGCCGACACCAACACAAAGCAGGCAAGCGAGGTTGAAGGTACCCTCAACGATATCAAGAAGGTAATCGCCAACATAAATAAACAGCTTCTCGATATGGAAGAAACTATCGCGAAGAATGCGGAGGCTATAGAAGCTCTCCGTGCACTTATGAAGGATACAAGCAATCTTGTATTAAATACAAAATAATTACGAAAGGTAAGGTAAAAACCAATGGCTAATCGTTTTATCCTCAACGAAACCTCCTATCACGGCTCCGGCGCTATCGTAAATATCGCTTCCGAAGCCAAGAACAGAGGCTTTAATAAAGCTTTCGTCTGTTCCGACCCCGACCTTATTAAGTTCGGCGTAACAAAGAAGGTTACCGATATTCTCGATAACGAAGCTCTCGTTTATGAGATTTTTTCGGATATAAAGCCTAACCCTACCATCGAAAATGTACAGAACGGCGTCGAAGCCTTCAAGAAAAGCGGTGCTGATTACATAATCGCTATCGGCGGCGGCTCCTCTATGGATACTGCCAAGGCGATAGGTATTATCATCACAAACCCCGAATTCGCCGATGTGCGCAGTCTCGAGGGCGTAGCTCCCACAAAGAAGCCCTGCGTTCCGATTATAGCAGTCCCCACAACAGCAGGTACTGCCGCAGAAGTAACAATCAACTACGTTATAACCGATGTAGAAAAGGATAGAAAGATGGTTTGTGTTGACCCTCACGATATTCCGATTGTGGCAGTAGTCGACCCCGATATGATGTCTACTATGCCTAAGGGACTTACCGCCGCTACAGGTATGGACGCTCTTACCCACGCTATCGAGGGCTACATCACAAAGGGCGCTTGGACTCTTTCCGATATGTTCCACTTAAAGGCAATCGAAATTATCGCCGATTCGCTTCGCGGTGCGGTAGACAACACTCCCGAGGGACGTGAAGGAATGGCTCTCGGTCAGTATATCGCAGGTATGGGCTTCTCTAACGTAGGTCTCGGTATCGTTCATTCAATGGCTCATCCCTTAGGAGCTCTTTACGATACTCCTCACGGTGTAGCTAACGCTATTATCCTTCCTACAGTTATGGAGTATAACGCACCTATGACAGGCGAAAAGTACCGTGATATAGCTAAGGCTATGGGTGTTAAGGGTACTGAAGATATGTCTCAGGAGGAATACAGAAAGGCGGCTATTGACGCAGTAAAGAAGCTTTCCGCTGACGTTGGTATTCCCGCTGATTTAAAGGACATCGTAAAGCCCGAGGATATCCCCTTCCTGGCTCAGTCCGCTTATGATGACGCTTGTCGTCCCGGCAACCCGAGAGATACTTCTGTTGAAGAAATCACAGAGCTTTATAAGTCTCTCTTATAATAACAAACAAAGCCCTCGTATCGTCGAGGGCTTTTTCTTTTGCATAACATTATACCGTATTATATCATTCGTTGTATTCCGTCATCTCCGCCGACGCAAATGTACTGACTCCTCTACCCGAAAATTTCCCTACAATAAGGAAAATTACTCCGATAAAGGCGAAAACACCGCCGAAGATAAAGAAAAAGTAGGTATTGACTATACTGTTAGGGGAAGCTTTATCCACCTGTATTGTAATTACATCACCAATCTCCATAGCAGAGCTGTAGAAGCCTGTGGGTATATTCTCGTATTCCTCGGCTTCGTATGTATAGCTTACATAAGCGGTCTTTCTTCCCGAACGTGAAATATCGGTAATCACTGCTTCTGTCTCGACCGAATGCATAACCGAAAACAGTCCGATAATAAGCGTAGCCATTCCTATAAGCAAGGCTATTATTCCCACAATGGCGAATATTCTTTTCTGAGTTTTATGACTGAACATTATTCCGTTCATTTTTATTCTCCTTTGTTCTGTCAGTGCTTCCCGAAATAAGGATAGCCGCTATAACCGTTACTATTCCGATAATTCCGATTAAGGAAGGTATCTCTCCGAAGAAAAGCGCTCCGTAAACGGTAGCCGCAACAGGCTCCGCCGAAGCAAGCACCGCCGCCTTTCCGTTCTCTGTGCCCGTAAGTCCGAGAGAATAAAGAATATAAGGCAATACCGTGACGGTTATCGCAAACAATACCGTAAAGGGAAGCATAGCTATATCCGTTTCTATCATTTTAAAGCAGGCGTCATAATTTACTGTAAAAGCGGAAAATACCGCCGCCCATATAAACGACCAGCAGGTTATCGTAAAAGGATGATAACCCCTGTTGATAGCGAGACGGGTAAAGATGCTGTAAAGGGCATATCCGAAGGCTGAGCCTATTCCGAAAAGGATTCCCGTAACCGTTACCGAAGCTCCTCCTTCGAAAATTCCTGTAACGAGGCTAAGGCCTATTATAGAAATTACCATTGCCGCTATTTTTCTTGCAGTAACCCTCTCCTTGAAAATTACTGCCGAAAGAAGCATAACAAAAACCGGCGAGGTATAGAGAAGAATTGCCGCTACGGAAAGGGACATAACCGAAACCGCCGAAAAATAGCAGTAGTTGAAAAACACGATACTTAAAAGTCCCGAGCCGGCGAAAATCCATATATCACGGAGCTTAATCCTTATAAGCTCCTTTTTATATATAAGAATGCCTATAGCGGTGATTACTGCAGTAAAAAACGCTCTCAGAAAAACTATCGTAAGGCTGTCGATTCCGTATTCGTTGAAGCGCCTTACGAAGAAACCCATAAGCCCCCATAAACATCCTGCCGTTACGATACATAACGGCAGGAGCTTTTTTATCTTATTCATTCCGCTGACTTATTCGTAATCTACTACGCTTGCCCATCTTATAAGGAATTCCCTTTCCTCGGGATTTCCCTTTACAAGCTGTGATGCGGCTACAATAGGCATCCACTGCTGAACATACTGCTTAGCGGTATCGCTTTTCTTACAGAAAAGGTCGAGATACTTCTCGGCAATTTCATTCTCTCCCTTTAAACAGAAAAGAAGATATGTTCTCGCAACATCGGCGGAAGCGTTACCCTGAGTAGCGTGTGCCCAGTCAAGAACAGTCCACCTTCCGTCAGCGCCGATTATAACATTACTGGGATTGAAGTCGCCGTGACAAACCTTAACGTGCTTGGGCATAGAGTCGAGACGGGTGTGAAGCTCATAGCGTGTTGTTGCGTCGAGACCGCTCTCATTCATCTTTCTCATCATTTTATCCTTAAGCTTATTGAGTAAGGGAGCTCTCTTGCTGTGGATTTCAAGCTGGATATCCGTAAAAAGCTCAAGGTATTCGTCAAGCTTATCGGGATTCTTTTTCATAAGCGCTTCGAGAGTCTCACCGTCAGCAAAATCCGTAACAATAGCCCATCTTCCGTCGAAAACGCCGACCTCCGAAACCTTGGGAACGCTTAAGCCCGTTTCCTCTACTCTTGCGAGATTAAGAGCCTCGTTAAGAATATCTGCCTTTGAGCAGTCAGCACTGAAAAGCTTTATAGCAAGATCGCCGTCTCTGTAAACTGTCTTTGTGGGCCTTTCCGCAATAATCTGTTCCAATTTCATATAAATTCCGTCCTTTCCGTTTTACTTACCCTGTTTTCCGTAGTATGCAGCCAGATACATCTCCTTGATTTCCGAAATAAGAGGATATCTGGGGTTAGCGCCGGTACACTGGTCGTCGAAGGCCTGTTCGCTCATTTCGTCAAGCTTTTCAAGGAATACCTTTTCGTCGATTCCGTAATCCTTTATAGTAGCCTTTAAGCCTATCTTGCTTCTTAATTCATCAAGACCCTTTATAAGATTTTCAACCTTTTCCTTATCGTTCTTTCCTGTAAAACCGCAGCCCTCAGCAAAACGAGCATACTTATAAAGAGCGTTGGGATAAGGATACTGTGAGAAGGTGCCCATTTTTTCGGGAGCCTCCGAGCTGTTGAAGCGGATAACGTGGTTAAGCATAAGGGAGTTGGCTACGCCGTGTGCAATATGATGATAAGCGCCGAGCTTGTGAGCCATAGAGTGACAAACTCCCAGGAATGCATTCGCAAAAGCCATACCTGCCATAGTAGCCGCATTAGCCATAGCCTCTCTTGCCTCGGGATCCTTACCGCCGTTTTCATAGGCTCTCGGGAGATACTTGAAAATAAGCTTAGCCGCCTCTAAGGCGAGACCGTCCGTATAAGGAGTAGCCAGCATAGCTACATAAGCTTCAAGAGCGTGGGACATAGCGTCGAAGCCCGAAGCGGAGGTAAGCCCCTTAGGAGCGTCCATCATCAGATCGGCGTCAACAATAGCCATATTCGGAAGAAGCTCATAGTCCGCAAGAGGATACTTTACTCCTGTAGCTTCGTCGGTAATTACCGCAAAGGGCGTAACCTCGGAGCCTGTGCCCGCAGAAGTGGGGACTGCCACAAAATAAGCCTTTTCACCCATTTTCGGGAAGGTATATATTCTCTTTCTTATATCGAGGAAGCGCATAGCCATATCCATAAAGTCCGCCTCGGGATGTTCGTAAAGAACCCACATTATCTTAGCGGCGTCCATAGCCGAGCCTCCGCCTACTGCAATAATTACGTCGGGCTTAAAGAGCGCCATAGCCTCTGCGCCTTCTCTTGCGCTTCCGAGAGAAGGGTCGGGAGCTACGTTGAAGAAGGTTGTATGAGCTATTCCCATTTCGTTAAGCTTATCGGTAACAGGCTTTATATACCCGTTTTCGAAAAGGAA
Organism: Ruminiclostridium sp.; assembly: GCA_045579625.1. GTDB lineage: Bacteria > Bacillota > Clostridia > Oscillospirales > Ruminococcaceae > Ruminiclostridium_E. The sequence goes on along the minus strand of JAZNMN010000009.1, from coordinate 46,737 downwards.
GGTATCGGTTACGATAAATGCTCTCTTTTTCTGCATTACTGTTCCAAGCTCGTCAAGAGCAACAGGGAGACAGCCCTTCTTGAAATAAACCTTCTGAGGCGCCCTGAACCAAAGCATATTCTCTCTCCTTTCAGCAACAATTTTAATATTAAGAAGATGCTTTACACCTACATTCTCACTTACGGAGTTTCCGCCCCAGGAGCCGCAGCCCAGCGTAAGAGACGGCATAAGCTTAAAGTTATAAAGGTCGCCGATACCGCCGTGTGAGGAGGGGGTATTTACGAGTATACGGCAGGTCTTCATTCTTTCGCCGAAAAGTGCGATTTTCTCCTGTCCTGTAGTAACGTCAACGTACAGAGAAGATGTATGACCATAGCCGCCGTCGGCAACAAGTCTTTCCGCCTTTTCCACCGCTTCCTCGAAGGTTTTCGCCTTATACATAGCAAGAACGGGAGAAAGCTTTTCGTGAGCGAATTCCTCGCTTAATTCAACGCTTTCGACCTCGCCGATGAGGATTTTTGTACCCTCGGGAACCTTTACTCCCGAAAGCTCGGCAATCTTTGTTGCCTTCTGTCCCACTATCTTAGCGTTAAGAGAGCCGTTTATAATGATTGTCTTTCTTACCTTTTCACATTCCTCGTCGGTAAGAATATAACAGCCTCTTTTTACAAATTCTGTCCTTACCTTTTTATAAACCTTATCGAGAATAATAACGGACTGCTCGGAAGCGCAAATCATACCGTTATCGAAGGTCTTGGAATGAATAATCGAGCTTACCGCAACCTGAATGTCGGCGGTATCGTCTATTATTGCAGGAGTGTTTCCTGCGCCGACGCCTAAAGCGGGCTTACCGCTTGAATAAGCCGCCTTTACCATTCCGGGGCCGCCTGTTGCTAAAATAATATCGGATTCCTTCATTACCGTATTGGTCATTTCAAGGCTCGGCACATCTATCCAGCCGATAATGTTTTCGGGAGCGCCTGCTTTTACTGCCGCCTCAAGAACGACTTTAGCCGCCTCGATTGTACAGTTCTTGGCTCTCGGGTGGGGGCTTATAATAATTCCGTTTCTCGTTTTAAGAGCAATTAACGTCTTGAATATTGCAGTAGACGTAGGATTCGTAGTAGGAATAACCGCCGCTATAACGCCGATAGGCTCGGCAACCTTCTTGATTCCGAAGGCCTTATCCTCCTCGATAACGCCGCAGGTCTTAGTATCCTTATAGGAATTATAGATATATTCCGAAGCATAATTGTTCTTTATAACCTTATCCTCGATTATACCCATTCCCGTTTCCTCTACAGCCATTCTTGCGAGAGGAATTCTCTGCATATTAGCAGCGACTGACGCGGCCTTAAAGATAGCGTCCACCTTTTCCTGTGAAAATTCTGCAAAAATACGCTGTGCTTCCCTTACCTGAGCGATTTTTTTCTCGAGGGCAGGAACGCTGTCCACAAGCTCTAATTCTTTATTTTCCATAGTTCGCTTCCTTTCACGGTTATATTTACGCCAAAATTATACAGAATAAAAGTAAAAAATAACAATCCTTCAAGGATTATTTTCTTAATTATATCATAATTATATGCAAATGTAAACAATATAAATTTTTTTCAAATGAAAAATAACAGGGGAAATTTTACTGAAATCCATTTAGTAAGAATTATTACAATTTGTATAAATTCAACTGATTGAATTGTTAAAAATAACGTTGCATTTAAGGGTTTAAAGTGATATAATAAACTTGACAATTTTTTGAAAGGAAAATTCAGGTAATGAAAATTTTCGACGCTCACGTTCACATTTATCCCGATAAAATAGCGGAAAAAGCCTCTGATACAATCGGAAAATTTTATGACATAAATATGACAGCAAATGGAACTATAAATGAATTACTAACAAAATGCGATAATAACGGAATAGAAAAATGCCTTGTACATTCGGTAGCCACTACTCACGAACAGGTAGTAAAAATCAACGACTTCATAATCGGAAGCGTAAAGGAAAATCCCGACAGATTTGTAGGCTTCTGTACCCTCCACCCCTCTATGGACGCGAAGGAGACTGAAGCCGAAATCGAAAGGATTATCGCCGCAGGACTCAAGGGCGTAAAGCTTCATCCCGATTTTCAGAAATTCAATATCGATGATAAGCACGCTATGGAGCTTTATGAGGTCGTAGACGGCCGTGTACCGATACTTTTCCATATAGGCGATGAAAGATATGAGTTCTCCCTTCCCGAAAAGCTCTGCGCAGCCGCAAAAAGATTCCCGAATCAGGTTATGATAGGCGCTCATTTAGGCGGCTATCAGAGATGGGAAAGCGGCGTTAAGTGTCTTGTCGGTCTTCCTAACGTTTATGTTGACGAAAGCAGCTCTCTCCCCTTCCTCACTCCTGAAAAGGCTAAGGAGTATATTACTGCCTTCGGAACGGACAGGGTTTTCTTCGGAACAGATTACCCGATGTGGGACGCAAAAAGCGAGCTGGAACGCTTCGACAGGCTGGATTTCGGTGATGATGACCGTGAAAAAATCCTCTATAAGAATATTTCCGCCCTTCTCGGTGTATAAGGCGCAGTAAAAATGCACTGAAACTGTTGACATTTTTCGTTTATCTGATATAATAATATAGTATAAAAAATGCCGTAAAAGGCATAAATCGGATAAATGAAAGGGACTTAAAGCAATGAAATGGACAGGCCTTAACGATTTAAGAGAAAGCTATTTAAAATTCTTCGAGAGTAAGGATCATCTCCGTATGGCGTCGGCACCCCTCGTGCCCCAGGGAGATAACTCCGTACTCCTTATAAATGCAGGTATGACCCCCCTCAAGAAATTCTTCCAGGGTATCGAAACTCCTCCCCGTAAGAGAGTTACAACCTGCCAGAAATGTATAAGAACTCCCGATATCGAAAATGTCGGTAAAACAGCCCGTCACGGCACATATTTCGAAATGCTCGGAAACTTCTCCTTCGGCGATTATTTCAAGCACGAGGCTATCGCCTGGGCTTGGGAATATCTCACAAAGACTCTCGAAATCGAGCCCGAAAAGCTCTGGGTTACAATCTACGAGGAGGACGATGAGGCAGGAGATATCTGGGCTGATGAAATCGGCGTACCCCGCGACAGAATCATCAAGCTCGGTAAGAAGGATAACTTCTGGGAACACGGAAGCGGTCCCTGCGGCCCCTGCTCCGAAATCCATTTCGACAGAGGCGAAAAGTACGGTCCCTTCGAAAGCTTTGAACAGGCAAGCGACTGCGACAGAATAATCGAAATCTGGAACAACGTTTTCACTCAGTTCGACAACGACGGAAACGGCAATTACAGCCAGCTTGCAACAAAGAATATCGATACAGGTATGGGTCTCGAAAGACTTGCCTGCGTTATGCAGGGAGTTGATAATATGTTCGAGGTTGATACAATCAAGAACGTTATCAGTAAGATTATCGAAATCTCCGGAAAGACCTACGGCGCCGAATATAAGGACGACGTTTCTATCCGAGTTATTACCGACCACGCAAGAGCTACAACCTTTATGGTAGGCGACGGCGTACGCCCCTCCAACGAAGGAAGAGGCTACGTTTTAAGACGTCTCTTAAGAAGAGCCGCACGTCACGGCAGACTCTTAGGCATAACAAGACCCTTCCTTACCGAGGTTGTTGACAGAGTTATCGACGAAAACAAGTCTGCTTACCCCGAGCTTGAGGAAAAGCGTGAATATATAAAGAAGGTTATCGCTACCGAAGAGGAAAGCTTCAATAAGACTGTCGAAAAGGGCAGCCAGCTTCTTTCCGACCTTATCGAAAAGCTTGGCGAAAACGGCGTATTAAGCGGCGACGACGCCTTCAAGCTCCACGATACCTACGGCTTCCCCCTCGATTTAACAAAGGAAATCCTCGAAGAAAAGGGACTTTCTCTTGACGAGGAACGCTTTAAGGAGCTTATGGTAAATCAGAAGCAGACTGCAAGAGCTAACCAGGCCTTCAAGGGCGGCTGGGACGAAGCTTCTATGAATGCAGTAAGCGGCTTCACCACAAACTTCGTGGGCTACACAAGCCTCACCTCCGAAACAAAGCTTCTCGCTATACTTAAGGAAGGCGAAACTGTTTCCGAATGCTCCGAAGGCGACAGCGTTATAGTACTTATCGAAAACACTCCCTTCTATGCGGAAATGGGCGGTCAGGTAGGCGATAAGGGTACAATTACCGCAGGAGACAGCGTTCTCCGTGTACTCGACACAAAGAAGATAGGAAGCGGTCAGTTCATCTGTGAATGTATCGTTGAAAGCGGCTCATTCCTTGTAAATGATACAGTTACTGCAACAGTAGACGAAGAGCTCAGAATGGCTACCGAAAGAAACCATACCTGCTGTCACCTTTTACAGGCGGCTTTACGTCAGGTTCTCGGCGACCACGTTCATCAGGCAGGCTCTCTCGTAGACCCCTATAAGTGCCGTTTCGACTTCTCTCATTTCAGCGCTGTTACTCCCGAGGAAATCGCTCAGGTTGAAAAGATTGTAAATACTGAAATTCTTAAGGGCTGTCCCGTAGTAACGGAAGAGCTCCCTATAGAAGAAGCAAGAAAGAAGGGCGCTATGGCTCTCTTCGGCGAAAAGTACGGTAACGTTGTAAGAGTAGTAAGCGTTTCCGACGGCTTCTCTACCGAATTCTGCGGCGGTACACATCTCGATAATACCGCTAAGGCAGGACTTTTCAAGATTATTTCCGAAACCTCCGTCGCTTCCGGCGTAAGAAGAATTGAAGCTGTTTCGGGCTTCGGCGTTCTCGATGCTCTTAACGACGCAAAGCAGACAATTTATAATGTTGCAGACATATTAAAGGTACCGAATCAGAACGTTCTCTTACAGAGATGCGAGGCTATCCAGAATGAGCTTTCCGACGCAAAGAAGGAAATCGATAAGCTCGAAAGACAGCTCTCCGCTTCCGCAATGGGAGACATTACCGAGGGCGCTTCCGATATAAACGGAATAAAGGTATTCTCTGCCGTTCTTGAGGGTACTGTCGGCGACAGCCTCAGAAAAGCAGGCGACGATATCAAGTCCAAGTATGACAGCTTTATCGCCGTTCTCGCAGGTCACGCAGAGGGCAAGGGTAACTTCCTTTGTATATGCAGTAAGGAGGCTATCGAAAAGGGCGCTAATGCAGGACAGATAGTAAAGCAGATTGCCGCTATAGCAGGCGGTAAGGGCGGCGGAAAGCCCGACAGCGCTATGGCAGGTATTGCTGATATTTCGAAGATTAACGAAGCTCTCGCCGAGCTTAATAATATTGCAGGCTCAATGTTAAAGTAAGAAAGTAGGTAGCTTATGAGCGATTGTTTATTCTGTAAAATTGCGGCAGGAGAAATTCCTTCCGAAAAGGTATATGAAAACGAACGTATCCTCGCTTTCAAGGATATAAATCCCCAGGCTCCCGTTCATATCCTCGTAATCCCGAAGGCTCATTTCGACAGCCTCGACGCACTCACCGAGGATACAGCAGATATAGTTTCCGAGATTATGCTTGTTATAAAGCGTTTAGCCGAGGAATTCAGCCTTGGCGCAGGCTACCGTGTTATCACCAATATCGGAGATAACGGCGGTCAGACTGTTCATCATCTCCATTTCCATCTTCTCGGAGGATTAAAGCTCAGCGAAAAAATGTGCTGATATGAAAAACAGATTCGCCCTTATCGGCTTTACCTGTTTTATCTGTTTTTTCATAGGCTCGTTTCTCAACGAATATTTTTGCTTTGGCTTTTTCGGGTTGGGTCTGCCCATCTCGCTGATCCTTATCCGACTTGAAAAGAAAACTATAGCCGTTGCCGCAATTACGGCAGCGGCTTCTTTCTTGATTTCGGGCGCATACAGCTCGGTATTTATATCGCCCTGCAGACAGCTTTACGGTAAGACCTTATCCGTAGAAGGAAGGGTTATCGAAAGAAGATGCCCCGATAACGATACGGTAAGCCTTGTTGTTTCGGGAACCTCGGAAAATATACCGATAAAGCTTACGCTTTTTACTCCCGATACAAACATTGAAACAGGTGATACCATTGTCTTTGACGCTAAGCTCTCCCAATTCCGTAACAATTCCAATTTCAGCGAAAGAGACTACAATTATTCAAAGGGAATTTTTCTAAAAGCGGCTGTCGTTTCGGAGATAGAGATAAAGGAGAAGGCTTCCTTTAATCCTGTGTGGCTTATAACGGACTATTCGGAATATCTTAAGGAGATAATTTCAGGAAAGCTCGAAGGGGATACAGGTGCCTTACTTTCCGCTATGTTCTTCGGGGATAAAAGCCGTTTATCGGACGAGCTTTCATCCAATATACGTAAAAGCGGAATTTCCCACGCAACCGCCGTATCGGGTATGCACCTCAGTCTTATAGTGACGATTATTCTCTGTGCTATAGACCTTCTCGGACTTAAGGGCCACAATATCGTAAGGTTTATTCTTGTGGTTATAATAACCTCGGTCTTTATGATATTCTTTGAGCTGACGCCTTCGGTCTGCCGTTCGGGAATTATGCTTATCATATATCACGGTGCCTCCGCCTTCAGAAGAAAAACCTCTCCCCTTAATTCTCTTGGACTGGCTATGCTTCTGATTATCCTGCCCGAGCCTTACGCCTGCCGTGATACCGGCCTTATACTTTCCGTATGCGGAACTATAGGGGCAGGAGTCATAGCTCCTGCAATATCGGCAAGCTTCAGAAGCTCACGCTTTTCCGCCTTCAAGGAGACTGTAACGGTAAGTATATGCGCTTCTCTCGCTACACTCCCCGTCTCATCTATAGTTTTCGGCGGTACGTCAGTACTTTCTGCCGTTACGTCAATCCTTATATATCCATTCTTCTTCGTCGCGGTAGTTGCCGTACTTATATTCGCCTTTTCGGGTGGAATTGCGGCTTCGCCCTGCCTTTTTGCGGCAGGTATCGCTTCTAACGCTATAATTGCGATATGCGGCTTTCTCGGAAGCTTCGATTACAGCTTCATAAGCTTCTCGGGAAATCCTCTTATATCCGCCGTAATACTTCTTTCCTTCGGAGCTGTAACGGTATTCCTTACTCTTCTCCGTAAAAGGAATGCAGTAACTGCGGCGTCGGTTTCGGTCTGTATCGTTGCGACCCTTATTCTATGTAATAAGCTGGCTCTTAGGAATACTGCAGTATTATCCGTTATTTCCGACGGAAACGATTGTATACTTTCGGTTAAAACCAACGAGGGTATCACCGTTATCGCTTCCGATAAAAATGAAAAGCTCGGGAATTATATTTCCGATACCCTTACGGAGTACAATCTTAATTCCGTCGACCTGCTTTGTATACTGAATACCGAGGAGGACTATTTCACCTCCTACAGCTCCCTTAAATACGATAACCTTCATACTCCCGACAAGGGGAATATGCTGTATAAGGTGAACGGGGATTACAGTATCACCGTAAAAGGAAGCACGGCCTTTCTCGATATTTACGGCAACAGCTTTATAATCGCACCCTCGGGAACAGAGGAGCTTACCGCCGATTATATTGTTTACTACGGATATAAGAAAAGCTTTGGAAATTATGGAAATAATGTAACTATTTTCTCCGATAAAAAGTTTTATAATATGGAAACTACCAAAAATGTAATTAACTCGTATTACGAAGATACCGAAATACATATCGACAGCGACGGTAACTGCACAATCCGCTGAGAAAGCCTTACCGCCGCGTCATCCCATTATAGATTTACCCCTTAAACTAAGGAGGATAAGAATATGAAGGTAACCGAGGATAAGCTTTCTGCCGCTATACGAGGCGGACGACTGGATAGGTTATATTTACTCTACGGAAAAGAATCCTTTCTCACCAAAATGTATACCGACAGGATTATCAAAAAATCCGTAGGCGATGATCCTCTCGACTTCAATCTTGTTAAAATTGAAGGAAATCCCGATATCGAAACCCTTACCGACCACGTAGACGGACTCCCCGTTTTTGCGGATATTAAGGTAATAGCGATAAACGACCCGAAGCCCGATGAAATGGATAAGGCTACGCTGGAACGATACATCGAGATCATTTCCGATATTCCCGATACTGCTATACTTATTTTCTATACCACAGGCGCTGAGCTTTCCGAGAAAAAGGCCAATTCGAAAAAGTTTATCTCAGCAGTGGAAAAATACGGAACAGTCTGCGTTCTTAACGAAATGCAGCCTTCGAAAATAGCCGAGCTTGCCGTTAAGAAAGCGGCTAAGAGCGGAATTGTAATATCCTTTGAGGACGCCCTCTATCTTACCGAGCGTGTAAACGGAAGTATGGTTTCGGTAAGCGAGGAAACCTCGAAGCTTATGAGCTATGCGGGAAAGGGCGGAACGATAACCCGCGAGACGATAGATATGCTTGTAGCGAAACAGCTCGATGTAAGCATCTACGAGCTTGCTGCCGCCATAAATTCGGGAAAAAGGAACGACGCCTACAGGATAGTTACCGAGCTTTTTCTCGAGCAGTACGACCCTACCGTAATAATGTCGGCTTTATCGGGCGCATTCCTTGACTTCTATCGGGGAAAGCTCGCCAAGTCCGAGGGTATAAGCCCCCAGAAGGCGGCGGAGGATTTCGGCTACGGAGCTAAGCGAGGCTGGGTTCTTAATAAGGCTGTTTCTTCGGTGGCTAAGCTTGATAAGGGCTATCTCCGAGAAACAGTAAGCATTCTTTCTGAGGCAGACTTAAAGCTTAAATCTACCCCCGTAGATAAGAAAACCGTAATCGAGGAAGCGGTAACGGAGCTTTTTATTGCCCGCGAAAAAAGCCGCACATACTAAGATAAAAAATGAAAGGAGCCTGCTCCTGTGATAAAAATTGATATGCCCGTAATAGTCGAAGGAAAATATGATAAAATAAAGCTCAAAAGCATAATTGACGGTATTATTATAACGACCGACGGCTACGGTATATATAAAAATAAGGAAAAAATGTCACTTATACGGAAGTATGCGGAAAAGACGGGTATAATAATTCTTACCGATAGCGACGGCGCAGGCTTCCAGATAAGAAACCACCTTAAAAGCATAATAGGAAACGGAAAAATTATAAATATATATATTCCCGATGTATTCGGAAAGGAACGAAGAAAGGCCGCACCCTCAAAGGAGGGAAAAATCGGCGTTGAGGGTATAGATAAGGATATTCTTATAAAGGCCTTTACCGACGCAGGCGTTCTCGGAACAACCGAAAAAAAAGAGCCCTGGCTTACGAAGTCTGACTTTATGGAAATGGGGCTGTCGGGAGGGGAAAACAGCTCCGCTTTAAGAGAAAGACTTGCTCTTAAGCTGGGACTGCCCGAAAGAATCACATCTAAAGCGCTTCTCGAAGCACTTAACAATCTTTATACAGAAGCCGACTTCGAAGCGGCAATGAATGAAATTAAGGAAGGAGAAAAATAAAGAATGGTCTTTTCGAGTCTCGTATTTATCTTTATTTTCTTTATCGGAGTAATGCTGATATATTATGCTGTTCCGAAAAAGCTTAAAAATCTCGTTATATTTTTAAGCGGCATTATTTTCTACGCCTGGGGAGAGCCCTTATATATACTTGTAATGCTCGGCTCTACGCTTATCGACTATACTGCAGGAATCCTACTCTGGAAATTCGATAAAAATACGGCGGTAAGGCGGATATGCCTTATAGTTTCGCTTCTTATGAACCTGGGACTTCTCGGGGTATTCAAGTACGGCGGCTTCGTTGTGGATAACGTAAACAATATCTTCGCCACAGCCTTCGATAATCCCAATCTTCCCCTTCCTATCGGTATAAGCTTCTTCACCTTCCAGTCTATGTCCTACACCATAGATATGTATCTCAGGAAGATTAAGGTGCAGAAAAATCCTATTACCTTCGGCGCCTTCGTAAACCTGTTTCCTCAGCTTGTAGCGGGTCCTATAGTACGCTACGACGATATCGCAAGAGAGCTTGACGACAGGACTATCGACCTTGACTGTCTCTATTCCGGTATAATCCGACTTATCACAGGTATGGGCAAAAAAATTCTTCTCGCCAATAGCGTAGGAATGCTCTGGGACACGGTAATAGCGAGCGATCTCGGAAGCTCCTCGGTACTTACCGTATGGCTCGGAATAATCGCCTATACTCTCCAGATTTATTTTGACTTCTCCGGTTATTCGGATATGGCTATAGGTATGGGTAGAATGATGGGCTTCAATTTCCCCGAAAACTTCAACTATCCCTATCTTTCAAAGAGTATATCCGAATTCTGGCGCCGTTGGCATATGACTCTCGGCGCCTGGTTCAGAAGCTACGTATATATTCCTCTCGGCGGTAACCGTAAGGGTACAGGCCGTACCGTATTCAATCTTGCGGTTGTATGGGCGGCTACAGGTATATGGCACGGCGCCGACTGGACCTTCATAATCTGGGGCGCGCTCTACGGCGTTGTAATTATTATGGAACGTCTCTTCCTCGGAAAGCTTCTTGAAAAAACACCCTCTCCGATACGCTGGATATATACTATGCTTCTCGTAATGCTTGGTTGGGTGCTGTTCGCTTCGCCCGATTTAGCTACAGCAGGTCAGTATATGGCAGTAATGTTCGGCGGAAGCGGTATACTTTGCGATGATACGGCGCTTTATCTCCTTCTTAACTACGGTATAGTGCTTGTTGCAGGAATTTTCGCCGCTACCGACGCCTGGAAAATTATCGTCGAAAAGCTTAGCGCTAAGGTACCCACAGTTGTCAATTACGTTACACCCTTCGCAAAAATCGGATTATTCCTTGTATGTATAGCTTACCTTGTTGACGCAAGCTATAATCCCTTCCTGTACTTTAACTTCTGATGAAAGGAGAACCTTATAATGAAAGATTTATATAAAAAGCTGATGGTTGCTCTTTTCGCAGGAGTTTTAATCATCCTCCCCGTTCTTACCTTTATAAACCTGCCCTCAGACCCGAGACCTTTTTCGGAAAACGAAAATAAGGTGCTTGCGGCTTTCCCCGAGGTAAGTATGAAAACCTACCTTAACGAAAAGCTTATGACGGGAATTGAGGACTGGTTTTCCGACAGATTCTTCGGAAGAGAAGGCTGGATAAAAATTAAGAATGCGTCGGAGCGTCTTATCGGAAAAACCGAAGTAAACGGAATTTTCACAGGCGGCGACCGTATGATTCAGGTCTGGAAGGGCTACGATAAGGAGTTTATCGGCAAGAATCTTGCCGCTATAAACACCTTTACCGACAACAATCCCGATTTACCCACCTACTTCCTCTTAGCTCCCACGTCTCAGGAAATTTACAGCCACCTTATGCCCTCTACAGCGCCTATAGGAAGCCAGACCGAGCTCTATGAATACTGCAAGGAAAATCTCACGGGGGCGCAGTCGATAAACGTTATAAATACTCTTAAGCAGCATTCCGACGAATATATCTACTATCGCACCGACCACCACTGGACCTCCCTCGGAGCGTATCTCGCATACTACAAGGCGGCGGAAGACCTGGGCTTCAAGCCCTTCGAGCTTTCCCAGTTCAATATAGAACACGCAAGCAGCGATTTTCACGGAACGCTTTTCTCGAAAACTCTTGATGACGGCGTAACGGCGGATATTATCGATTATTACCACCCTAACGACGGAGATTTCGGGCTTACTCTCGAAATAAACGACGGCGCAAAGACCGAAAAATACGACTCCCTTTATTTCAGAAGCTATCTCGAGGTAAAGGATAAGTACTCCTCCTTCTTAGGACCCAATTCGCCTATGATGACCGTTACTACAAATATTGACGGTCCCTCAATTCTTATTTTTAAGGACAGCTACGCTCACGCCTTCATCCCCTTCCTTACAAATCATTACAGCAAGATAACCATTCTCGATATGCGTTATATAAATGCAGGATACGAGAGACTCGTAGACATCAGCGAATACGACAGCGCCCTTATCCTGTACAATGCGATAACCTTCTCGGAGGATACAGGCATAAGAAAAATAAATATGAAATAACACAAAAAAATCCCGATACATCGGAGTACTGCCGATATATCGGGATTTCTGTATGTTATTTCTTTTTCTTTATATTGTCGGTTATTTTTCTTATCCCGAACATAGCCAGAGCCACAAGGAAAATAAGAACTATGAAGAAGATATGCTCCGAGGTAGTAACCTTAACCTGTACCACGTTAAGATTCCCCGAAACAGTCCAGGCTCCCTCCTCCTCGCTTCTTGGAGCAGTACTACTCATAACGAGGGAAAAATTCCTGAAATAGGGACTTCCCTCGCCTTCGGTGAAGCTGAGGGAATATCTTACGGAGGCTGAATTTTCGGGAATCGGAGCTAAAAGCTCATCATCGCCGTAGCTGTAGCGCTTGAAGCTTCCGTTACTGTCATCCTTCTGTGAAGAAGTAGTATGAATTACCTTTCCCTCCGAATCGAGAAAATCCAGAGTGATGTATCCTGTTCCCTTACCCTGATAATTTCCCATATCGGTATATACCCATATAGCCTTGTTAGCGCCCACATCAAAGGTCACGGAAGCCGTCCCCTTTTCTTTAAGGGTCAAGGTCTCGTGAGTTTCGTTATAAACAAGTCCCGCCCCGTCCCAGGCTATATTTTTATAATCGGAAAGAAGATTTACCTCCTCCGCCGAAACCGAAGCTGTCATAAAGAATACTGCCGCAAAAAAGAGAAGGAATATACTGATCCGCCTCATCTGTTTCTCTCCTTGATCGCCCTGTCAATCGTACGCTTTGCGTCCCTTGCGGCGATGCTGTCTCTCTTATCGTGAAGCTTCTTACCCTTACAGAGGCCTACCTGAAGCTTTACTCTGCTGCCCTTGAAATACATTGAAATGGGGACGAGGGTAAGACCGCCCTGTTTAACCTGTCCGTAAAGCCTTAATATCTCTCTTTTATGCATAAGGAGACGTCTCTCTCTGAGTGGGTCCTTATTGAAAATATTTCCCTTTTCGTAGGGTGAAATATGCATCTGCTTAACATAAGCCTCGCCGTTTTCGATAGCTATCCAGGAATCCTTGAGATTTACTCCGCCCTGTCGTATCGACTTTACCTCAGTCCCCGTAAGCTCAATACCTGCCTCGAGACTTTCGATAATGTAGTATTCGTGGCGAGCCTGTCGGTTTTCGGATATCGTCTTTAAATTTTCCGCCATTTTTATTCCTCCGCTTTAAAAGCTTTGATTCACTTTTGCATTAACATATTATACCATAATACGAAGTCTTTTTCAATACGCTTTTCACCGAATTTTTCGACAGGCTCCCACCGTTATCTTTCGAGATCTTCTATTCTATGATTTATCACCTTTATTTTTTCATCGACTATCTCGGCGTGTTTCTCTAAGGCATAAGTCCTGTCAATTACAGTATTATGCTTTTCAACCTTTTTCTCGAGCTGTTCTATTTTATATGCAGTAAGCCTTGAGCTTAAAGCTATTCCGCCGAGAGTACCGCCGAGAGAGCCTATAAGAGATATAATGGTATTCATAATTTCCGTTATCTCCATCTCTTCCCTTTCATTACAAGTTTCTTTTAATGATATTATTGAGGGTATTGTTGTACGTATACTGATCGCTTGTAATTCCTACATTCTGCCTTGCTCCGTATTCGCCGTCCCAGTTATCGCTTTTCGTAATATCGCTCCAGTTTCCTTCACAGATAATATGCACCGCCCTGTTCTTCGCGCCGTAAATAAGAAAATTACCTATAGAGGTAACGCTCTTGGGAATGAAAATATAATAAGTGTCGTCAGTATTGGAAAACGACATATCATTTCCACCGTTAAATATAAAATGAGAGGGGATTTCGGTTCTGTTACCTGTGAATTTTACTACTTTTATGCCGCAGTTTTCAAAGGGTGTATTGTAGGGTGCGAATACCGCTCTCGCTGGAATTGTAAGATAATCAATCCTGTTGTAGCCGCCGTAAAAGGAGGTTGTATTTCCGAAGCAGTTCGGATACAGAAGGATACTGTCGCCCTCCTCCTCGATTTCGATTTCGGAAGCCGCATTATAGTAAAAGGCTAACTGCCCTATACTTGTACAGGACTTCGGGATATAGATATACTCGCTTGCCGAATACATATAATAGTCTTCTTCTATAGTAACAACGTTTGGCGGTATACCGAGCTCATAGCCTGTAGGAACCTTGGTGGGGCCGCCTGTGAGCCCCGCACCGCCGATAAGATATTTCACGTTTTCTCCGAAGCTTACAGGAGTCGTGCAGTCTGACTCGCTTACAAGATTTACCGTCTCGATTTTTCCGCCTATATGGAAAAGTCCGCCTACGCTCTTACCGCTTATCTCCTGCAGGTAATTCAATTTCGTGTCACGCCTTATTTTTAAAGCGGAAGCCTCTCCGTTCAGCTTAACCTTTACCCTTACTACTTCCCCGATTGTATAGCTATGAGAGGTTTCGGTGTTTACCGTACCGTCGCCCCAGTCACAGGTCATACTTCCGCTGTATTCGGGAAGTATCGAAGAAATAATGTCGAAGTTAAGCCCGTTATAGGCGTACACATCAAATTCCAGATCCCAGTCCTCGGTAAGCCCACTCATTACCGCTGTGGCTGCTTCGATTCTGCTCTCTGTGTAGCCCATAGATTTTATAAGAGCGTACTTATTCCCCTTAGTAACACAGATAATGCGCTTATTTATGCCGAACTGAAGATGATAGGTTTCGCCGTTATAATAAAGACAGTTCTTCTCGAAGCTTACTGAGGAGAGGAGGGAGGAGGGGGATAAGGAAGGAGAATTTCCCGATGACGAAATAGCGTCGATACGTTTTTCGGTCTGATTTCTTACCTTAGAGGAAGGAGTCTCGGAATTAGCGGAAACCTTCTCGCCGCATTCCGCCGCCGAACAGTAAATATCGTGATAATTACGGTATTTCCATTCATAGCTTGTTACGACACCTATAACGCTTCCTCTCTGATCAATATCTCCGCCGTAGAAGCTTACGGCGTCTCCTACATCTATCGCAGGATCGCCGAATATTCTTGCGGTAACGCCTCTCTGCTTGAAGCGCTCGATATACTTATGCCATTCCCTGTTTATATCGTCGCATTCAGTCTCGCTTTTCCCTGAAAGAAGCGGATTTGAAGCCATAGCGTAGGAAGCGGGAGCTGCCTGTACATCCGAAGCTACATAATCCGAAGTATACTGCTTTACGCTACCTGCCGAATAAGCGGTAAGATACTTGATATAGGCTCTTGTATCGGTAGAATAAATACTGTTTCTTTCCTTCGGGCCTATAGACCGAACGGTAGAAATAACAGTACTGTCCGTTTCCGAAACAGAGTATTTCGGAGAAATAATATTAAGTAATCCGTTTCTGTTTATAACAGCATAACCGCACATAAGAGCGGCGCACCACATAACAATATCACGGCAGGTCTGTATCTGCTTGTCGGAAAGGCTGACGGTAACGAGACTATTGGGCAGTCCTTCGTGGATAAAGCCAAGCTCTACCCCGCACTCCTCGCATACTGCCTCAATAATTTCAGGCGCCGTACCCGTCATTCCTCTGATAGCCGCCGAGGGCTCACAGTCGAAATACATACCCTTGTCGTATGCGGTAATATATACCTTATCCCTCTTTCTCGAGGTAACGCTTCCGTCTGCAATAAAAATTCCCAGCGGTATCTTTTCCGAGCCGCCCTCCTTAAATTTAAGGCAGTAATTAAGCGTTATCACCGCATTGGAATAATCCCTTCCCATAGCCGATTCATCAAAAACAGCCATTTTAAGGCAGGCGAGATTAAAGGAGCCTATCCTGTATTCGCTTCCGCAAAGCTCCTTCGTAATCTTAAGAGTATTCTTAACGAGATTATCATCACTTACCGATATAGACTCTCCGTCTCTGAACACTATACTGCCCTCTATGCTGTCATCATAAACCTTTTCGGAAAGTGCGTCGATATAATTCTGACTGACGTTATACATAGACCCTCCTTAATATTCCGTAAGCCGACAGCTTATCTCCCAGAAGCTGCTGTAGGAGGAGCCGTTCTGATGCTGATAGAACGTACTTTTAAGATTATCGGCGTACATATCGCAATTATAGGTAGAGCAAGCGGCAGGATCGAAAATCTGTGCGGAAATAAGCGGCTCAGAAAGCTTCTTATGGATAGTAGCCGCGTCATTTCCGTTTACTCGCCATTTTACCTCGCAAATCTTTATTCCGCTTCTTACAACATTTCTGTGTACCGTCCCTGTCTCATCCGAACGACCGCTGTCGGTACTGTCGATATCCCTGGTTTCTACCGAATAGAAAACAGGAGTAGGGAGCGAAACGCCCCCTATGCTTATAAAATTCATTATACTCCCTCCCTTGAAAAACCGTTGGTAATACGGTTTCTTCTTAAATTAAAGGAAGCCGCCGCCTGACCTATGCTGTCCCCGTCAACTTCAACGGTCGTATTTATCTGGATAGGCTGAACCGATTCGCCGCCGCCCGAAGAAACGGCGCCGATAAGCGTTTCCTTTCCGTTTAAGCTTGGTACCTGTGCAGTATTATAAGGCGCCGTTTTTTTCTGCGCCGAAGCGGAGCTTAAAATATCCGCTGAAATACCGCTGTACTCCGTTCCGCCGTAATCAAGGGCTACGGAAGCGGACACAGCTGAAGCGGCCGCCTGTGCGGCCTGCTGTGCGAGAAGCTTCATCTGAGAAAGAGAGGAATTTACCGAATCAATCTCCTTTTTTAAAGCCGCCGCTTCCGCCGTTATTTTTATATTAACCTCTTCTACCGTCATTTTGATTCCTTTCTTTCATTTCTGTATCTTTCGTTATGGCGCTGTGCTATAATGCTGAAATCCGCCTTCTCCGCTTTCCAGTCTCTCTTCCCTCGGAAAACGAAAGCCTCCTCGGGAGATTTCGGGAATTTAGAGGGAGCATTTACTGCGGTAAGGACGAGAGCGCCTATATTGAACGCCAGTATTTCATTTGCTTTATACAAATCTGCAAGGCGCTTGTTATAAGCACTTTTCTTCGCCCTTATCCAGTCGTAAAGCTCTCCCGCCGTCATTCTCCAGAAAAGCTCGTCATTCAGCCCGTACAGAAGCGCCGAGCTTTTAAGCTCCGAAATCAGTTCTCCTGCGAAGCGGCGGCGGAAGCGAAAAAACCCGAAAGGCGGAGCGCCTCCCCTATCTCGGAATTAAGACGCTCAATGGTTTTTCCTTCGGCAAGATATTCATCGATAAGACCGAAAACCTCCGCCTTCCTGAATTCGGGGCGTGCGCTTTCGATAAGCGCAAAAAGCACCTCGCTCATAACGCTTATCTCCGACATCCGTTCTACTGCCTCGTAAACGGAACAGCCGAGCCTTTCCTCGAGTCTGACCGCCGATGCCGCAGTAAGCCTTAACAGGTAGGTTTTATCCCCTGTATTAAAGACCTTATAGGGTAATTCTATCTTCTTTTCTTCCATATCTTCTCCTTAATCCTCGCTGTAGCGGAAGGCTGTGTTGGGTATGGAAATGATACTGAATTCCATTACTCCGTCCGCTTCCATACTCTTTATCTTTGTGGCTACCTGTCCCGACCATTCGAAGTAAGTTCCGTCGGGGAATTCAACCTTCTGTGTAACCGACGCTCCCGAAAGCTCTATCGCTCTCGCAAACTTGAAGGCGGCGGCTACCTGCCCCGAGGAGATATTCGGGTTATCCTCCGCCGAGTTATAGTAGAAATCGAAAACGAGATCGTCGTACTTATATAACCCCGCTATGTACCTGTGGGCAGTATCAAGAAGATTTGTAACCTCCTTCTTCTCTCTCGTTCCTCCGAGTTCGGGGGTTGATTTAAGTCCGTAAAGATTCTGACCGTTAAGATAGAATTTCGTACCCGAGCTTATAATTTCCATTCTTTTATTTCCTTTCGATTACTATTTGAGCGAAAGAATACGCCCCTGAACCTCATCGATACCGAAGGTATAGCGTAAGCATCTTCTTGCTCTGCGCTCGTTGAGAATAAGCTGTGAAAAGCTTCTTTTGAAGCCTTTTGAAGCGAGCCTTTCGTTTACGAGAACAGCCATACTTTCCGTTTCAAAGGCATTTTCTCCGTAAAGGTCAAGCTGAATAACAAGCCTGCTTACTCTGTCCTTTCCGCTTAATAATATTTCGGAGGAATTATCCGTCTCCGAAATACAAATAAGCGGCGTGTCATTTTCGGTATCTGAGAATGAAAGTTCAACCGGAGCGATATCCTCTATCAGCTCTGCTATATTCTTTTTTATATCAATCATTTTCCTGCTCCGAACATTTCGTTTATAAAAATACGGCCTGCCTTACCCTTTATTCTTGAGGCAGCCCTGCTTAAAAAAGGATTAGGCTGACTTTTTCGGGTTCCGAGCTCAACCGCTGCGGCATATTCAACCTTTGTGCCTATTTCCGCCGTTTTATTGTTACATCGTAAGGTAAGGCTTTCTCTTAGCCTTCCCGTCCGTACGGGGCATTCCTCCTGTGCGTAGCCGAGCGCCGTAACGGCAGTTGCGATAAGAGCCGACTGTATTTCCTTTTCATAGGTTTTCATAATCTTTTTACCTTCGCCATAAGGTATCCCTTCCCCGAAAAAACCGAGGTGATACGACAATCGGGCTTGTCGCTGAACACCGCCGCCAGGTCGCCGCATTTTACTCCTGCGTCGGGTCTCATATAAAGCCTTGCGGAGGTATAAACGGAAAAGCCCTCTGTTCGTTCCTCGGAGGTAGTCTCGTCGGGCTGAATCTCGGCATTCACATAGCCGAGAAGCTTTGGTGAGAGCTTCTTTCCGACATAACCGCTATCCTCCTTTTCGGGGGAATATATATCAATTCTTTTAAGATTCCTGCGAACAAGCTGCATTCATAACTCCTACTCTCCTTGGATAATTTTTTAATCTATCCTCTATCTCCTTCGGCAATCCTTCCGGGAAGCTCATATCTATATCTCCTTCCCTTCTCTTAGTTTCGCCCTCGGTACCGAGTCGGTTGAAATAAATGAGAGCGAGACTTGCCTTAAGCTCCTGAAGTCTCTCGGGCAGTATTTTTCTTCCTATATAATCGAGGATTGAATTTTCCGCCTTTATGAGTAACGATTCTAAGAGCTCATCGCTTGCGTTCGTATCATCAGGAAGCCATAATCTGAGAAGCTGTAAGGGTGTATACTGTGTTTCCAAGTTTTGTCCTTTCAAAAAATGCCGTAATGGTAATAAATACCATTACGGCAACGACTGTATTCTGGAGGACTTTTAAAAATTAACCTGCGATAACTTCTACGGGCTCAGAAACGGAAATACACTTTCCGTCTGCATTCATAAGCGCCACGAAAATCATATCGCCTTCCTCTGCGGAAATGATATTGCCGCTTTCGAATTCTACCCATTCGCTGATATCCTGACCGAGTACGGGAGCTGTTAAGCCTTCGCCTGTTGTAAATACAAGCTTACCGCCGTTGATATCACCTTCTGCAGTAAGAATAAATTCTCCCTCGTCGGAGGAAGCTGTAACGGAAGCGTTAATTTCTCCGAGGAAGCCGTACTGTACGGCGATAGCCTTCTTTTTCTTTTCAAAAACGAAGATATCGTGGTATAAGAGGCCTTCTACGAGGTTACCTGCGATACCGGGAGGATCCTTATGAATCTTGTATTCCTGAAGCTTGACGGGAGCGGGAGCGCACATAGGATGAGTAATGATAAAGGATGCGCCTGCGGGAAGACGTCTCTTGGGAACGGCGATAATAGCTACGCCGTCACAGTCGCCCACCATACCCTTGAAAACGATTCTGTCCTGAGCGATTTCTGTAGCCTTTGTAAAATGAACGGTATCATTCTTTAAAAGTTCGATAAAGCTGTTGGAACAGAACGCAACTCTGTTTTCGATAGGGAATTCCTCATCGGTAATGGCTGTATTTGCGGAAACGAAAGCCTCGTAAGCGTTTTCTGCAGTAATAACGTCGTAATTCTTTGTGCCTGCATTTTCGGAAAGCTTAGCGAAACGATAGCGGTCGATTTCAGGAATAATAACCTGTTCGATCTGACGCTGGAGAGCCTTGCCCGCATTTCTCACGCCCTCGGGCGAATCTGCCTCGAAGGTCTTATCGATAGTGAAGGTGAAGGACTTCTGCTGCGTCATCTTCATTTCCTGAGTGCTGTCCTCGAGCTCTACGGGAACGCCGTAACGGTTTGTACTGCCGTTTGCATTATAATCGTTGAGAGGCGCTGTTTCCATAGAATATACGGTAACAGTCTGCGCACCGCCGAATTCAACGTCGTTGTTTGTGCCGGGTGTTGAAAGAAGACCCTTTCTTATAACCTCGTCAACCTGAGAAGAATATTTTGTAACTAAATTTACTGCCATATCAAATTTTTCCTTTCATTATTCAATTCCGAGACCGTCAAGAAATGCGTCTCTGTCCGTTTCTGTGATAAGCTTGGGGGTATTGCCCTTTAAGCGCTGGTTAACCGCCTTGGTAACCGCTTCTCTGAAGGCTTCCGAAACCGCGAGAATACTCCTGTCGCATTCCTCCTCGCTGTCGTAGCAAAGGCAGGAGGCAAGCTGCTTGGGAAGCTCCGCCTCGGAAAGCTTTTCGATAGCCGCCGCCATAAGCTCACGCTTAGCTACGGCCGCTTCTCTCTGAGCGAGCTCCTTTTCCGCCATTTCACGGCGGTATTTTACCTTTTCCTCTGCGTCCATAAGGGCGAGCTTTTCCGTCTCGGCGAGCTTCTTACGAAGCTCTGTCATTCCCTTTTCAAGAAGGTCGTTAAGCTCCTTTTCGGAGTAGAGCTTTTCCTCGGGCGCTTCTGTGGTTTCTGCTTCTTCTGCTGAAACCTTTTCCTTTTCGTCCATTTTAATTTCTCCTTTCGAAAGTTATACGGATCGCTTTACCGCTTTCCGCAGTTTACATATTACCACGCTTAAATGGGACAAAAAACGGCAGAAAAGGACATACATAGGGACATAACAGGACAAAACAAAAAACTGCCGTAAGGCTTCCTTTACGGAATGCCCTTCGGCAGTATTCTAAATATTCATTTTAAGCTGTTCAATCTGTTCTTTTGTTGTCTCGGGAATATTTCCGAAGGGGAACTCAATTCCAAGATTTTCATATTTCGGAGCGCAAAGCTTTCTGAACCTTAAAAGCTCCGTTTTAAATATACAGGAATACTTCCCCGAAAGCCCATAAAGCCTCCGAACATTTTCCTCGTTGTCATTTATCCCCGAAACGATGACCTGTCTTATATGGGTAGGAATATTTCTTTTATCGAGCTCTGCGAGAAAGATGTCAACCTTCTCCCTTTCACAGCCGATATATTTCCTGTAGCTCTCGTCGTCGGTCATTTTATAATCGAGAATACACATATCCGTTACAGAAAGAAGCCTTTCAACCCTTTCATTAAAAATACAGCCCGACGTATCAAGGAGCGTATGTATTTTCTCTCTTTTTAAAATGCTGAAAAGCTCGTAAACAAAATCCGCCTGTAAAAGCGGCTCGCCGCCCGAAACGGTTATACCGCCCTCTGCTCCGAAATAATTCCTGTATCTCTTTACCTTTTCGGCTATCTCCTCGGGGGTAACCTCTTTACCGCCCTTAAGGTCCCAGGTATCAGGATTGTGGCAGTATCCACACCTTAAAGGGCAGCCCTGCATAAAAAGTACAAACCTTACCCCCGGTCCGTCAACGGTACCGAGGGTCTGGACTGAATTTATACGGCCTTTTATCATAAGCTTCCGTGGAAGGTTCTGCTTATAACCTCACGCTGCTGTTCCTTTGAAAGCTTATGGAAGTTTACGGCATATCCCGAAACTCTGATAGTAAGGTTAGGATACTTTTCGGGGTCCTCGTATGCCTCGATAAGCTTTTCCTTATTAAGAACATTAACATTTATATGGTGAGCCATATTCGAGAAATATCCGTCAAGAATAGTTACGAGGTTAGAAATTCTGGTACTATCCTCCTGCCCTAAAGCGTCGGGAACAATGGAGAAGGTATTTGAAATACCGTCACGACAGCAGTCATAAGGCATCTTCGCAAGAGAATTAAGGGAAGCGAGGGCTCCGTTTGTCTCTCTGTTATGCATAGGGTTAGCGCCGGGAGCGAAGGGCTCTCCCTTCTTTCTTCCGTCGGGAGTTGCGCCTGTCTTTTTACCGTAAACCACATTGGAAGTAATAGTAAGAGCCGAAAGAGTATGAACGGCATTTTTATAGGTGGGAGTCTTTCTTAATTCATTTATAACATCGGAAAGAATCTGCTTGCCTATATTGTCTACGTCGTCGTTATCATTTCCGTACTTGGGGAAATCGCCTGTTGTTTCGAAATCTACGATATAACCGTTTTCATCTCTTACAGGTCTTACCTCTGCGTATTTAATTGCGCTCATAGAGTCGGTTATAACGGAAAGTCCCGCTACGCCGAAGGCCATAAGCCTTTCCACATCGGTATCGTGAAGAGCCATCTGGGTCTTTTCGTAAGCGTATTTGTCGTGCATATAATGAATGACGTTCATTGTGTTTACATAAAGCTTGCTGAGCCATTCGAGATAGATTCTGAAACGAGCGGATACTGCCTCATAATCGAGCTTGTCTGCGCCGTAGGGCTCAATCTGAGGCCCTATTTTCATTCCCGTAGTAGTATCATAGCCTCCGTTAAGTGCAAGAAGCATAAGCTTCGGAAGGTTACATCTTGCTCCGAAGAACTGCATCTGCTTACCTATCTTCATAGCGGATACACAGCAGGCGATACCATAATCGTCGCCGTAAATAACTCTCATAAGGTCGTCGTTTTCATACTGAATAGAATCCGTATCGATAGAAACCTTAGCACAGAATTCCTTGAAGCCCTGAGGAAGCTTTTTCGACCAGAGTATAGTAAGATTAGGCTCGGGGGCAGGACCGAGATTATAGAGGGTATTGAGAATTCTGAAGGAGGATTTGGTTACTAAGGTATCCCCGTGTACGCTCATACCGCCTACGCTTTCGGTAATCCACATAGGATCTCCGCCGAAAAGCTCATTATATTCGGGAGTTCTTAAATGTCTCGCCATACGAAGCTTCATAACGAAATCGTCGATAAGCTCCTGAGCTCCCGTTTCGTCGAGAATACCCCTCTCGATATCACGCTGAATATAAATATCGAAGAATGTGCTTACTCTGCCCATAGACATAGCCGCACCGTTCTGTTCCTTTATGGAAGCGAGGTAAGCGAAATATGTCCACTGTATTGCTTCTCTTGCGTTTTCGGCAGGCTGACTTATATCGTAGCCGTACATTTCCGCCATTTCCTTAAGCTTTTTAAGGAAGGAAATCTGCTGATAAAGCTCTTCGAGAAGCCTTATGTTGTCAGCATTCATAAGATTCTGACCTGCTTTTTTCTTATCCTCGTTTTTCTTCTCGATAAGAAAATCAACGCCGTAAAGAGCTACTCTTCTGTAGTCGCCGATAATTCTTCCTCTTCCGTAAGCGTCGGGAAGTCCTGTCATAATGCCCATATGGCGAGCCTGCTTCATTTCGTCTGTATAAACTCTGAAAACCCCGTCGTTATGAGTTGTTCTGAACTTGAACTCCTGCTCTATGGTATCGGAAAGGCTGTAGCCGTAAGCCTCACAGGCCGAACGAGCCATTCTTATACCTCCGAAGGGGTTAACGCCTCTTTTTAAGGGAGCGTCGGTCTGAAGACCTACAATAAGCTCCTTATCCTTATCGAGATAGCCGGGCTTATAGCTTGTAAGGGAAGAAACGATTTCGGTGTCTATATCGATAACACCGTTCTTTTCACGTTCCTCCTTCAAGAGACCGTTAAGCTTTTCCATAAGCTCCGATGTACGGGCAGTAGGCCCCTTTAAGAAGCTGCTGTCGCCGTGATAGGCAGTATAGTTATCGAGAATAAAGCGTCTTACGTTTATGTCCTGTTTCCAGGCTGCACCCTGTAAGCCTTCCCACTGTTTAAAATCCATATTATCCTTCCTCCCGTTTTATAAGTAGTCGTGAAAAATTTACCAATTTAATCAAAAAGGGCAGTCCGCATAAAACGAACTGCCCAGACGGTCGGCAAAAACGGAATACTCCGTACCAAGCTGCATTGTGTCATTTCACATTCCCGTCAGCGGCTCGGTTTACATATTAAGTATAATACATATTTGCCCGAAAGTCAACCGTAATATTCAATAAATTTAAAGTGATTAACGACTGCTATGTTTTACAGTTTACTCCTCTGTATTTTCCGAGCAGCAGTCAAAGACACCTGCCTTATCCTTCTTTTCCTTCTTGGGAATAAAGCTTAAAACCCAGTAATACACGGGAATTGTAAGGAAGATAACCCAAGTGGGGTGCCAGAGGTTCATTACTACGCCGAAATAAAGGAAGAAAAACGCTAAAAGCACAGGATAAGCGAAGGGTCTTATGCTTCTTTTTCTTATACATTCAGTGATACTGCATAAAATAGGAATAAGTAAGAAGAGAAGCCAGCAGGTGCTCCAGCAGGCATATTTTATACCGAAAACGAAAAATGTAATGGTTGTTCCGAAAACGATAGGAGCGTCAAGCTTCTTTATATTGCGCTCTACAATAGATTCCACAAGTCCTATCACCACAGGAATACCCAGGAGACAGAGCCAGCTCCAGTCCCAGCCGTTATTGAAAAGACCGAAGCACAGAAAGCATACAAAAGCGACGAAAACCGTAGGAGCGGCAATTTTCACCTTATTCTTTATTGTTTTACCGATATCCTTACGCTCGCCGTTGACGAAAACTCCGTTTTCATCGACAGAAACCGTATCGCCGCCCTGCTCGTTTACGTGAACGCCCCTCATATCGATATCAACCTTATCTCCGCCGTGCTCCTGTACGTGTATACCGTTCCAGCCTACGTGTACATTATCTCCGTACTTGGAAACAACGTGAATACCGTCGAAGCCTATATGAACGTGGTCCTCGCCGTCGTCGAAGTTGTAACCGTCCTGACCGTTATATTCCTCTCGGGCAGTCCCTTCTCCCTCAAAGCCCGAAGCTTCGGGCTCATCATTTTGTTCAGGCTCTTCTGAATTTTCTACCTCGTTTACTTCATCTTCTGTAGGAATTTCATCCTCTGTACTTAAAAGCTCGTCGAGAGATACATTATAAAGTCGTGCAAGAAGAATAATGTTATCTGTATCGGGAGAAGCCTCGCTTCTCTCCCATTTCGAAACAGCCTGTCTCGAAACACCTATTTTTTCAGCAAGCTGTTCCTGTGAAAGACCGTTCTGTTTTCTTAAATTTACCAATCTGTTAGCAATCTCAATATTCATAATACTGAACCTTCCTTTTCTGAAATGACTGTTTTTTCCTTATGCCCCGATTGTATCAGAAACCCTTCGGTTGCGCTACCAATTTCGGTTTTCATTTCAGATTTTCCTCCGCAACTATCGGTTGCATTGGCTTAACCAAGCGGTTTTCCCGCATTTTTTATTTTTCCTGTAAGAATTATTTTTCTACGAGAGGAAGGGTAATAGAAACCCTCGTACCCTCTCCCTGACGGCTTGCAATTTCAAGCTTACCGTTATGAAGGCTTATAATTTCCTCCGCTACTGCGAGCCCGATACCCGAACCTCTGACAGTATTATTTGCCTTATAAAATTTTTCCTTGATTCTCGGAAGATCCTCCTCCGAAATCCCACAGCCGTTATCCGAAACGACAATCTCTACCCTGTCCTTGAGAACTTCTGCACAAACCCGTACCTCTCCTCCGCTTTTTCCGTATTTGATAGCATTATCGATAATATTTATAAAAACCTGTCTTAGCCTGTTTTTATCGCCATAGACTATAGCTATCGACTCTGTTTCGTTATAATTAAGGGAAATCCCGTCATTTTTTGCCTTTTCCTCATACATAAGTACCGCGTCGCCAAGCTCTGCTATAACGTCTGTATTGGCTCTGTTAAGGGTAAATCTTCCGTTCTGGATTCTTGAGAAATCGAGAAGCTCCTCTACCATTTCCGTAAGCCTTCCCGTTTCCTTATTTATTATCTCCATTCCCTTTTTTCTCATATTCTTATCGTCTATTTCGAGAAGCGTCTCGCTCCAGCCCTTTATAGCCGTAAGCGGAGTTCTTAACTCGTGGGAAACCGAGGAAATGAATTCATTTTTTATGCTTTCCGACTGCTGAAGCCTGTCCGCCATATAGTTGAAAACCGAACAAAGCTCTCCGATTTCGTCGTCCCTGTCTACATTTATCCTTACCGAGAAATTCCCGTTAGCGAGCTTTTTTGCAGTAGTCCCTACCTCGAGAACAGGTCTTATAATCGAGCTTACGAAATAATTTCCGAGAGTATATATGAGAAGTATTATTCCCACGCTTACCGAAGCGATAATAAGCGTATAGGCGGTAACGAGCCCGTCTATCCTGTCCAGGGAGGAGACTATTCTTATAGCGTTACCCGAGGAACGGTGAATAACGGTATATGCAATATATCTTTCGGAGCTTTTAAGAGTACCGATATAATACCCCGATTTTTCTGGAGCCTCCCTGGCTATTTCATAATCGGGCATATCATAGCTTTCGGCAGGAGTAAAGCCGCTGCTGGAAAGGAAAACCTTTCCTTCGGGACTAATAGCCATAAGCTCCGCATAATTCTTCTTTTCAAATTCCTCTACCGAGGTTCTTATTTCGTCAGAATAATCCGACTTTGTGTCATCAAAGAAGCGCTCGAGAACTCCCGAGACGATATTGGCCTCCGCCTCGACATACTGCCTTGCGGAGGTATAATAATAGCTTTGTAAAACAAAAAAAGAGGCTATATCAATAACGATAAGAAGAACCGCAACAACACTGAAACTGTTGACGAACCATTGTGTCGCAATGCTTTTCTTACGCATGATATAGCCTCCGTAATTATTCTTTAAAGGATATCCTCTGTGGAAATAAGCTGAATATTATTGGAAGATAAAATCTGTTCAGCTCTTTCTGTCTCAGTAGTCTTGATAACGATATCTGCCATATTTTCCTTCTTACCCATAAGGGAGTAGCAGTATTCGATATTAACGCCGTTATCATCGAGAAGCTTAACTACATCATACATTGCCCCCGCCTCATCCTTGATTGTGAAGGCGAGAACCTTTGCTACCGAAGCTATACAGTTATTCTCCTGGAAAACCTTGAGAGCGCTGTCAGCATTGCTTACGATCATTCTTACGATACCGAAATCTGTGGTATCTGCGATAGTAAGCGCACGGATATCAATACCGCTGTCGTTGATAATCTTCATTATTGCGGCAAGTCTGCCCTTTTTGTTTTCAGCGAATACAGAAATCTGATTTAACATAGTAAAACCTCCTTAAACCGCTCTGCCGAGAGCGAAAGCTTTTTTATTTATTTCGAGCGCCTTAGCGGGAACGCATTCCTCTAAAGCCTTAAGCCAAATTTCCTCGGGGAAGCCTGCTGTCTTAGAGATAAGTCCCATAAGTACAACGTTGACCGCTCTGCTGCTTCCTGCCTCCTCGGCGAGGGAAAGAGCGTCTACTGCAGTAATATCAACGCCCTTAGCCTTTATTTTACCGATAAGGTCCTCGGGATATTCCTGAACGCCCATTATTACAGGCATAGGGTTTATCTGCTGTGAATTGGTAACGATCTTACCGCCCTTCTTGAGATAAGGGAGCCATCTTGCGGCTTCGAGCTGTTCAAAGGCAACGATAATATCAGCCTCGCCCTTTTCAACGACAGGAGAATAAATCTTCTCCCCGTACTTTATGTAGGTTACTACGGAGCCGCCTCTCTGGGACATTCCGTGAACCTCGCTTACCTTAACGTCGTAACCCTGTGCAAGAAGAACGTTTCCTAAAATTCTGCTTGCGAGTAAAGTACCCTGTCCGCCTACGCCGACAAGCATAATTGATTTAGTCATTTTCCTGCACCTCCTTATTCAACTATTGCGTCGAACTTACACATCTGAGTGCAGAGTCCACAGCCGACGCAAAGCGTATTGTCTATCTTAGCCTTACCTGTTACGGAAATAGCGGGACAGCCGATCTTCATACAAGCCTTACAGCTCTTACACTTATCCTCTACGATCTTGAAGGGGGGCTTATGCTTTACCGTCTTAAGAAGCGCACAAGGCTTGCGGCAGATAATTACCGAAGGCGCGTCGGCATTAAGTTCTTCCTTTAAGGTCTTTTCGAGAACGGAAAGATCCGAAGGATCTACTACAGTAACTCTGTCGATACCTACGGAATGACAAAGCGCTTCGAGATTTACCGCAGCAGCAGGATCGCCGTAGATATTCTTTCCGTTTGCAGGATTATTCTGATGTCCCGTCATACCTGTAATGCTGTTATCGAGAATTAAAACAGTAGAATTTGTACCGTTGTAGGCTATGTCGATAAGGCCTGTAATACCGGAATGAATAAAGGTGGAGTCGCCTATTACGGCTACTGCCTTATTTTCGTATTCGCCCTTCATAGCCTTATTGAAGCCGTGTAAGCCGCTTATTGAAGCGCCCATACATACGGTGGTATCCATAGCGCCGAGGGGAGCCGCAGAACCAAGCGTATAACAGCCGATATCGCCGCTTACGAAAACGCCGAGCTTCTTAAGGGTATAGAATACGCCTCTGTGAGGACAGCCTGCACACATAACGGGAGGACGAACGGGAATTACATCCTCGAGAACTACATATTCAGCCTTTTCGCCGAGAATTTTTTCTCTTATCATAGACTGGGAGTATTCGCCGAGTAAGGTGAAAAGCTCCTTGCCGACAGGATTAAGACCTATCTTGCGGCAGTGTGTTTCGATAACGTCGTCAAGCTCCTCTATAACATAAAGCTTCTTTACCTTTGCGGCGAAATCCTTAATAAGCTTAACGGGAAGGGGATTAACCATACCGAGCTTTAAGAAGCTTGCCTTGTCGCCGAGGGCTTCCTTTGCGTACTGATAAGCTACGCCGTTAGTGATGATACCTATTTCATCGCTTCCCTCTTCAACCACGTTAAGGGGACAGCTTTCCGCATATTCGGTAAGCTTTTCCATACGCTCCTCGACAAAAATATGTCTGGGTCTTGCGTTAGCGGGGGTCATAATATACTTAGAGGGATTTTTCTCATAAGGCTTGTTGACCTCTGTTCTTTCCGCCGTTTCAACAGAGCTCTGGGAATGAGCTACTCTTGTGGAAAGGCGTAAAAGTACGGGTGTATCGAACTTTTCCGAAATTTCGTAGGCTATTTTGGTAAATTCCTTACATTCGCCCGAATCGGAAGGCTCGATCATAGGGAGCTTTGCGCCCTTGGCGTGATTTCTCGAATCCTGTTCATTCTGTGAGGAATGCATACCCTGATCGTCTGCAACAGCTACAACGAGACCGCCGTTGACGCCTGTATAGGAAGCGGTGTATAAGGGGTCTGCGGCTACGTTAAGACCTACGTGCTTCATAGCGCAGAAGGCTCTCTTTCCTGCTATGGAGGCGCCGATAGCCACCTCACAGGCAACCTTTTCGTTAGGCGCCCATTCGGAATACATTTCCTCCTTGTTATATGTAGACGCAAATTCGGTAATTTCGGTACTGGGTGTACCGGGATAACTGGAAATAACCTGAACGCCCGCCTCATAAAGACCACGGGCAACAGCCTGATTTCCGAGCATAAGCTTCGCCATTTATAAATCCTCCTGAAATTTTTTTCTGTACGAACATTTGTTAATTACTGATATTATATCATATTAACTCGGATAATGCAAGATTTTTTTACCCGGAGGCGGCCTGTCCCGCCGCGTAACCCGTAGAAAAGGCGATCTGAAGATTAAATCCGCCTGTAAAGCCTGTTACGTCGATAATTTCTCCTGCAAAATA
The DNA here is from genome assembly GCA_045579625.1 of Ruminiclostridium sp. GTDB lineage: Bacteria > Bacillota > Clostridia > Oscillospirales > Ruminococcaceae > Ruminiclostridium_E. The sequence continues at coordinate 16,950 of JAZNMN010000009.1, read as the reverse complement.
AAGCCCCTTGATAAGCTTCGATTCCATAGTTTTCGGATTTATCTCCTTTACCGAAACTCCGCCGTCGGTAATAATAGCCTCGGAAATGGGTCTGTAGGCCGTAATGCTTAACGAAAAAGCCTTGACGGTATCAATAATTGCGCTTCTTTCGGTCTTTGTAACGGAATTTACCTGCTTATCGGGAGAAACCCCTGCCTTTTTAAGAAGTGGCAGTATTATTTTCTCGGGAAGAAGCTTTCTTAAAGCGTTACCGAGCTGCATATTCTTTCTTTCGTCGAAATCCCTCATAATTCTTTTTTCAAGCTGTTCCCTGTCGAGGGCGGGCTTTAAATCTATAAGGGCAGTATATTTCCCCTGAGAAACCTTTTCCATTCTTGAGCTTGCGCTTAAAACGAGAGGTCCCGATATACCGAAATGAGTGAAAAGCATCTCTCCCATTTCGGAGAATACCGCTTTATTTTTTTCATTATCCATAAGCTTAAGAGTAACATTCTTAAGACTGAGCCCCATCATTTCGGCGCAGTTTTCTTTTGTCTCGAGGGGTACGAGAGAGGGCTTAAGCTCAGTAATTGTATGACCGAGCCTTTCAGCGAATTTATAGCCGTCGCCTGTTGAGCCCGTTACGGGATAGGACATTCCCCCCGTAGCTAAAATCACCTTATCGCCGAGGATTGTTTCCTTAGAGGTTTTAACTCCGATAACCCTGTCCTCCTCGGTCAGTATTTCAGTCACCCTGTCCCTTATAAGCTGAGCGCCCTCGTCCTTCATAGCGAAAAAGAGCGTGTCTACTATATCGTAAGCCTTGTCCGACACGGGGAAAACCCTGTTTCCTCTTTCGGTTTTAAGCTCTACGCCTCTCCATTCGAAAAAGTTCATAGTATCCTCTGCCGAAAACATAGCCAGAGCGCTATACATAAAGCGGGGATTTCTCGGAATATTTTTAAGTATGGTTTCGTTATCCGAATTATTGGTAACGTTACAGCGTCCCTTACCCGTTATCGCGAGCTTACGACCCACCTTTTCGTTAGGCTCTATAACCCCGACGGAAGCTCCGTTCTGAGCCGCCGTAACCGCCGCCATCATACCTGCGGCTCCTGCCCCGATAACAATAACATCGTACTTTATCATTTCTGCCTTCCTGTTGAATCGGATATCGGGAAGCCTTTTACGGGCAACCCGATTTCCGAAAAATTCTTTTTCTATATTCTACCATAACGTAAGCTTTTATTCAAGCCCCGAGGCTACTTTTCCTATTGCCCTTACGAGAGCGTTTACCTCCGAAGCGGTACTGAAAACCGAGGGAGCGAAGCGGACTGCGCCCTGTTCCGCCGTACCTATCTTTTTGTGGGCAGGATATGCGCAATGAAAGCCGCCTCTTAAAGCGAAGCCCATAGAGCTTAGTCTCTCCGCCGTCTGTTCTGCGGGAATTTCGCCTATATTGAAGGGAATTACGGGAGCATAACCGCTGTTGAAGCTGTTATAAAGCCTTACTCCCTTAATTCCCCTTACCTGACGGAAGAATCTGTCTGCAAGAGCCATTTCGTGATTATGAATTACCTCGAGCCCCTTCTGATTTACGAATTTTACTCCCTCTCCGAGAGAAATCGCTCCGCAGGTATTTATAGTTCCGCTTTCGAATCTGTCGGGCAGGAAATCGGGCTGAATAAGCTCCTTCGAAAGGCTTCCCGTACCGCCCTCCACAAGAGTTCTGAGCTGATATTTTCCGTCGGTAACCATAAGTCCCGTACCCATAGGGCCGTAAAGTCCCTTATGTCCTGCGGCGCAGATTATATTTATATTATCGGAAAGGGAAACGGGAATAACTCCCGCTCCCTGGGCGGCGTCTACAATAAAACATATCCCCTGTTTTTTACAAAGGGCTCCGATTTTTCTTACAGGAAGTATTTTTCCCGTTACATTTCCTGCAAGAGTACATACCACAACCTTAGTATTACGGTTAATTTTCTTCTCGAAGGACTTTACGGTAAGCTCGTCGTCATCGTAGGTTTCTGCGAAGGAATAGGTTACCCCGATAGCCTTGGAAAGCGCATAAACGGGCCTCAGCACAGCGTTATGCTCGATATCGCTCATAACGATATGGGATTTCGGCGTAAGAATACCCTTTATGGCCGTATTAAGGGCATAGGTGCAGTTAGGCATAAATACGGTATTTTCCACCTCGGCGCCGAAAAAATCCGCGCATATCTCTCTTGCGGAATAGACAGCCTCTGCGGTTTCGAGGGAAAGCTTATGCCCTGCCCTTCCGGGGTTTGCGCCGTATCGTATAAGAGCGCGGGACATAGCTGATATTACCGAGGGCGGCTTAGGATAGGTCGTAGCCGCATTATCAAAATATATCATTATTTCTGTCCTTTCCCGAAGCCTTATCCGCCGTTGATAATGCCCTTATGACCGATTCCTGCGCCGTTCAGAAGCCTTGCGATTTTTTCGGGGTTGCCCTGTACCTTTAACCCGTAGGCACAGCCGCCCCTGTAACCGCTTATCTTTGTTATCTCGGCGCCGATATTCATTCCCGAGAGATATTTTGCCGCCTTACGTGCGGTTGTATATGAATAAAGAACGATAATACTGTTTTTCATAATAAAAACTCCTTTCTGCTATATTTTATGCCATTGGATAAATTTTGTTTAAAGAATGAAAACAGTCCAATAATAAATAAAAAATAACGAAGGGAATATTATTATGAAAGCAGTAATACTTGCAGGCGGCGAAGGCGTAAGACTCCGTCCCCTTACCTGTAATCTACCTAAGCCTCTTGTGCCGATATGCGGAAAGCCCGTGCTTTTCTATATACTGGATTTACTTGAAAGGAACGGCTGCGACGAAGCGGTTATCGCCCTCCGCTACAAGGCCTCGGCCATCGAAAAGCTCATAGAAGAAGGACGCTATAAGAGAATGACAGTCTCCTTTTCCCGCGAGGAAAGCCCCCTCGGTACAGCAGGCTGTGTAAAAAAAGCCGCCGACAATTTCGGCCGTGCCTTTAAGGATGACTTTATCGTTATAAGCGGCGACGCAGTATGCGATTTCGGGCTGGAAAAGGCCTTCCTGTATCATAAATCACGTAATTCCGCCGCTACTATTATAACGAAGCAGGTTGACGACCCACGTGAATACGGACTGATATTAGGCGATAACGGAAGCGTAAGCGGCTTTACGGAAAAGCCCTCCTTTATGAATTGTAGGAGCGATATGGCCAATACGGGGATATACATTCTTTCCCCCTCGGTACTTTCCCTTATTCCTCCCGAAAAGAAATGGGATTTCGCAGGAAACGTATTCCCCGAAATGCTGAATAAAAAGCTTCCTCTCTGCTATTACGAGGAAAACGGCTACTGGTGTGATATCGGCGACCTTTCCGCCTATAAACGCTGTAACCGTGATATGCTGCAGGGAAAAATAAAGCTTGATATGCCCGAAAGCGCCGAGATAAACGCCGTTGCCGCCAAGGGCAGCCGCGTCTACTGCGGAAGAAATTCCGTTCTTTCCCCCGACGCTCTTATTGCAGGAGACACCGTAATCGGCGACAATGTTTATATCGGAAAAAACACGAAGCTCAGAAGCTGTGTGATAATGAACGGCGCATACATCGGAAACGACGTTACTCTTAACGACTGTATAATCTGCGGAAATTCGAAAATAGGAAACGGCTGTGCAGTTTACGAAAATGCGGTAGCAGGTGAAAATTCAAGGCTCGGAGAAGGAACGGTCGTAAGCGGCGGCGTCAGGATATGGCAGGACAAGAGTATTCCCCCCGACTCCTTCGTAAACGAGGATATAAAATACGGCGGCTCTATCGGAATAAGGATAACCGATAACGGAATATCGGGAGAAACGAACATGGAAATAACCCCCGAGGGGGCAGGAAAAATCGGCTGTGTACTTCCGGGACTTACCGAAGGCTGTATAGCTGTGGGCTGTAACGGCGAGCCTGCGGCTATGGCTCTTAAAAACGCACTTCTGAGCGGTATTTCAAGCTCGGGCGGCACCTGCTTCGACTGTGAAAATATCACTCTCCCCGTGCTCGCCTATACAGCACGTCTCCTTAACTGTAATCTTCTTGTTTTTATAAATTCCTCGGATAAAACCGACATAATAATAAAGAACAAGGGACTTCTTCCTCTTACCCGTGCACAGGAACGGCTTCTCGAAGGCGGACTAAAGCGTGGGGAATACCTTTCGGCAGGCTGGGAAAGCTTCAGCCGTATCAACCGTTTCACAGGCTCTCTCCCTCTTTACGCCGCCTTTCTTGACGCAATAACCGATTTCGTAACCCCCTATAACATATATATCAACGCTTCGGGAAAACTGGGAGCGGAGATATATCTGCCCTATCTTAAGAAGATAGGAAAAGGTAAAATTCCGATAACGATATCCCTTAACGAGGACGGTACAAAATCAGAAATAATATCCGACGAAGGCTCCCTGAGCTATAACGAAATGGTCTGTATTGCCGCTTTGAAGGCGGCTGAAAGAGGCGCAGAGGTAGCTCTCCCCTTTTCCTTCCCGGGAAGTATAGACGAGGTTCTCGGCTTCTACGGTAAAAAGCCTCTCCGCTATTTCGAAAGCTCTATGGATAACAAGGACAGCCGTGCCCGTCGAATCGCCTCGAGACAGACCTTTCTCAGCGACGGCTTTGCTCTTGCAATATCAGTTCTCCGCTATATATCGGAGAAAAAGCTTACTCTGTCGGGAATAAAGGATTTTATCCCGTCCTCCTCACGTGAAAGCCGTTTTATAAGAATAACCTGCCCGCCTCAGAGGATTATAAAGCGTCTTAAAGCCTCTCCCGAGGAAAATGAAGGCGCAGTATTATCCGCCGACGGAGAAAGAGTCTTTATCCGTTCAAACAGAGACGGTACAGGGCTGTTCCTGTACGCCGAAAGCTTTACCGCCGAAACCGCCTCGGAGCTATGCGATAAAACCGAAGCGCTTATAGCGAAAGCAATGGAGGAGGAAGGCGGAAATTAAATATATAATCGTTGACAATTCCGCTACTTTGTTATATAATGTAATGTGTATTGTTTTGTCCCGATTTAAGTAATCCGCTTTTATTCGGGAATCGTTGGATTTACGGATTTTACGGCATTAACCCTGTGTTTCTGTCACAGATATAAACTGAATATTACTATAAATTATCCCGTATTTTTATGTATACGGGATACATAAGACGCAGGTTACGAACCGTCAATACCCACCTGCGCCCCTAACTGAAAGGAATGAGATATAATGACAAAGGCTAAGGAAAATAAAGTTACAGCAAGCCCTGAAAATACAGAAAAAAAGCGTGCCCCGAAAAGAGGCCGTAATACAAAGAATACGGATACAGCGTCCCAGAAGGCGGAAGTGAAAAACGGAGCCCGTAAGAAGGCCGCTCCCTCCGCTTCAAGAAAATCGGTATCGAGAGCTAAGGCTCCTGCCGCTAAGACAAGAAAGCTTAAGTCCGAGCCCTCGATTCTCGGAGCTATTACCTCGGGAAGAAGAGCTAAATCGGGCAGTCCCCTTAAAATTATCCCCTTAGGCGGACTTAACGAAATCGGAAAGAATATGTATCTTTACGAATGCGGAAACGATATGATAATCGTTGACTGCGGTCTTGCCTTTCCCGACGACGATATGCTGGGGGTTGACCTTGTTATTCCCGATTTCACCTATGTTGTAAAAAATAAGGATAAGCTAAGAGGTATATTCCTTACTCACGGCCACGAGGATCATATCGGCGCATTGGCTTATCTCCTTAAAAAAATAAAGGCTCCCGTATACGGTACTAAGCTTACGCTCGGTCTTGTGGAGGGTAAGCTCTCGGAGCACGGAATTTTATCCGAATGTAACCTTGTTGTGGCACAGCCCCGACAGGTAATTCCCGCAGGTGTAATGAACGTGGAATTCATCCGTGTTAACCATTCTATTCCCGACGCCTGCGCCTTCGCTATCCATACTCCCTCGGGAGTCGTAATCCACACAGGCGACTTCAAGGTTGACTACACGCCTATCGAAGGCGGAATTATCGACCTTGCCCGCTTCGGCGAGCTCGGAAATCAGGGGGTTCTCGCCCTTCTTTCCGAAAGTACAAATGCGGAACGTCCCGGCTACACAATGTCGGAACGACGTGTAGGCGGCTCTCTCCGTAATTTCTTTGCACAGGCAGAAGGCAAACGTATTATCGTAGCCACCTTCTCCAGCAATATACACCGTATCCAGCAGATTATAGACAATGCCGCAATAACAGGCCGTAAGGTTGCCGTATCGGGAAGAAGTATGATAAACGTTCTTCATAAGGCAATCGAGCTTAACTATATAAAAGTGCCCAAGGGTATGATTATAGACATAGATAAGGTAGGAAAGCTCCCTCCCGAGGAGGTTGTGATTATTACCACAGGAAGTCAGGGCGAGCCTATGTCCGCTCTTTCGAGAATGGCCAATAACGAGCACAGACAGGTTACCATCACCCCTCAGGATCTTATTATAATTTCAGCAAACCCCATTCCGGGAAACGAAAAGCTTGTGGGACGTGTTGTAAACGAGCTTATGCGTGCAGGAGCCAACGTAATCTACGAAGCTATGTATGATGTCCACGTTTCTGGTCACGCCTGCCAGGAAGAGCTTAAAATGATGATTTCCCTTACGAAGCCGAAATATTTTATCCCGATACACGGCGAATTCAAGCATATGTTCAAGCATACCGAGCTTGCCCGCCAGCTTCATATTCCCGAGGAGAATATCTTTATTGCGGGAAACGGTACAGTCATCGAAACCGATGGAAACGAGATGAAGATAACGGGTCAGGTTACTGCAGGACGAGTACTTGTAGACGGTCTCGGCGTAGGCGACGTAGGCTCTGTGGTTTTACGTGACAGAAAGCATCTTGCACAGGACGGCCTTATAATAGTCGTAGCCTCTGTCGAAAAGGCTACAGGAAAGGTCGTATCGGGTCCCGATATAGTTTCGAGAGGCTTTGTTTATGTAAGAGAATCCGAGGAGCTTATGGACGAATCCCGTGAAAGGGTACGCGCCGTACTCGAACGCGAGCTCCAGCCCAATATGCGTGAATGGAACACCATAAAGGGCGATATGAAGGACGCCTTAAGCGGCTTTATCTTCTCTAAGACAGGAAGAAGTCCTATGATACTTCCGATAATAATGGAAATATAACTGAACTGTAAAAAATATCGAAAAGAGGTGGTCTGTTTTGAAGAACAATTTCCGTGACGGAGGGCTGGTATTATCTATAATAGCGCTTCTGTCTACGGCTCTGGTTATGCTTATTTTTGCATATTCTTCATCGCTTCAGGCATTCTGTATCTTCGCCCCCATACTCTGTATAACAGGCGGCTTTACGGTAGCGAAGCTTATTTCCGTAACAAGGCGCAACTTCCAGTATTTCGCCCATATCGATTCGGAAATCGACCATATGGAGCGTATTTCAATGAACAGTATGCCTCTTTCGGTGGCTATAGTTGACAGCGAGAACCGTCTCGTATGGTTCAACAAGGAATTCAGCGAGAGCTTCGAGGACGAAGCCGAATACGGAAGCTCAATCGAAGCGATAACGAAGCTTCCGCTGGATAAGCTTCTCCAGAAGGAAGGCTATGAAATAAAATACAAGTCGGGCTACTATAAGCTTTATCCCTACGTCCCCGTCGAGGAGGACGCTAAGGAAGTATATATCATATATTTCTGCGATATAACAAAGCTTCGTACCCTTGAGGTTGAAAAGCGACTTGCACAGCCTGTAGTAATTACCTTCGTAATCGACAGCTACGACGAACTTTTCAGAGAAAACTCCGAAAGCGAGACCGCTAACGTAACCGTTCAGATTGACAAGCTTCTGGAGGATTTCATAAACAGCACCAACGGAATACTGAAAAAATACAGTAAGGATCGCTTCTGGGCAGTAATCGAAGAGCGTCACGTCCGTTCCCTTATCGAGGAAAAGGTTAAAATTCTCGATAAGGCCCGCGAAATTCAGGCCAGCGACCGTATGAACGTTACTCTTTCGATAGGTATCGGCCGTACAGGAAAAACTCTTGCAGAAAGCGAAAGCTTTGCTAAACAGGCTCTCGATATGGCTCTCGGCCGAGGCGGAGACCAGGCGGCGATAAAAACCGAGACAGGCTTCGAATTCTTCGGCGGCGTATCTAAGGGCGTCGAACGCCGTACAAAGGTTAAGACCCGTATTATCGCAAGCTCTCTTATCGAGGCTATCGAACAGTCTGACGATGTTTACATAATGGGACACCGTTACAGCGACCTGGACAGCGTGGGAGCCTCTATCGGCCTTGCCAGCGCTGTAAGAAAACTGGGTAAAAACGCTTATGCGGTAATAGATAAGGCCACAACCCTCTCTATCCAGCTTTATAATTATATTTACGAGAACGAGAAGGCTTACCAGTGTATTTCTTCCCAGGAAGCGGTAGAAAACTTCACGGAAAACTCTCTCCTTATTATCGTGGATACCCATAATCCGCAGATAGTTGACGTTCCCGAGCTTCTCGAAATGGCGGAAAAGGTAGTTGTAATAGACCACCACAGAAAGATGATAAACCATATCGACAAGGCTATGATTTTCCATCACGAGCCTTATGCCTCGAGCGCTTCGGAAATGGTAACCGAGCTTCTCCAGTATTTCGGTGACGCAGGAAAAATTTCCTCCTTCCAGGCGGAAGCCCTTCTTGCAGGTATCACCCTCGACACCAAGAATTTCACTCTGCGTACAGGCGTACGTACCTTTGAAGCCGCCGCCTTCCTTAAAAATCTGAATGCGGATACAATAAACGTAAAGGGCTTCTTCTCTAATTCTATCGAATGTTATAAATCGAAATCCGAGCTCGTTTCCTCCGCTTCCGTTTATCGTAGCTGCGCTATCGCCATTACCTCGAAGGTTATGCAGGATATGCGTATCGTATCCTCACAGGCGGCTGATGAGCTCCTCGGAATTTCCGATGTTAAGGCGGCCTTCGTTATCTCGAAGACCTCGGGGGACGAAATATCTCTTAGCGCCCGTTCCCTCGGAGCTATAAACGTACAGGTTATTGCAGAATACTTAGGCGGCGGCGGTCACCAGACTATGGCGGGAGCACAGTTCTCCTCAAGTACTGTCGAAGAGGTTACCGACCTTCTTAAGGAAGCTATAAATAAGTATTATAACAGTCTTAATTCATAAAGAAAGGAATAACGAAAATGAAAGTAATTTTACTGCAGGATGTTGCAGGAACAGGAAAAAAGGGCGAAATTAAAGAAGTTAAGGACGGCTTTGCAAGAAACTGCCTTATCAAGAAAAATCTCGCCGTAGAAGCTACAAATGCAAATATGAATATCCTCGACGGTCAGAAGGCGCACGCACAGCACAAGATTGACACGGATATCGCCAATGCAAAGCATATTGCGGAAATAATCGAAGGAAAAACCTTCTCCACCAAGGTTAAGGCAGGAGCTAACGGAAAGCTTTTCGGCTCAGTTACTGCCAAGGACATTTCCAAGCTTATAAAGGACGCACACGGTCTCGACGTGGAAAAGAAGAAGATCGTGCTTAAAAACGACATAAAGGCCTACGGCGTTTACGAGGTTGAGGCTAAGCTTTATAACGGCGTATCCGCTAAGTTTAAGGTACAGGTAACCGAGCTTTAATGAAAATCGGAAGGAGTAGAGAATAATGGCTGAGCTTAATATTTCGGAGAGTAATCTCCCCTTTAATATCGACGCCGAACAGATAGTTCTCGGCTCCCTTATTATCGAGCCTGAGCTTATAAGTAAGGTTTCCGATAAGCTTTCCCCCGAACATTTCCATATAAAAATGCATAACGGCATTTACGCCGTTATTCAGAAGCTTTTCGTTTCGGGCGAGGATATAAATATCGTAAGCGTTACCGAAAATTGTGTAAGACAAAGCGTTTTCGAGTCACAGGACGCCGCGCGAACCTATCTTTTCAAGCTTACCGAAACCTCTGTCGAAAAGTCGAGCATAGAAAGCTATGCTGAAATACTTGACGAAAAATATCTGATGAGACAGCTTATTCTCGCCTCAAAGGATATCTACGAGCTTGCCTCCTCGGGAACTGAGGAGCCCCAGCAGATGCTGGATTATGCCGAGAAAAAGATATACGATATACGTAACGAAAAGGAGATAAAGGGTCTCGTTCATATCGGTAATACCGTCCGTGACACCCTTCGTAATTTAGCCTACCTTACGGAACACCCCGAGGAAGCCAATAAAAAGGGAATGAGCTCGGGATTTCCGAATCTCGACCGCTATATATACGGACTTAACCCCTCCGACCTTATACTTATTGCGGCAAGACCGGGTATGGGTAAAACCTCCTTCGCTATGAATATTGCAGTAAATGCGGCTCGTATGAACCGTGACAAGAAGGTGGCTGTATTCAGTCTCGAAATGTCCCGTGAACAGCTTGTAGGAAGACTCCTTTCCTCTGAAGGAAAAATCTCCTCTGACCAGATGAAGACAGGAAAAATCGAACGGTCACAGTGGCGAGGCCTTACCGAAGCGGCAGAAATGCTTAATATGGTAGAGCTCTATATCGACGATACCGCAAGCATCTCAAACGGAGAAATGAAGGCTAAGCTTAGACGTATGAATAACCTGGGACTTGTGGTTATCGACTATCTCCAGCTTATGTCAACAGGCCGTAAGGACGGAAACCGAGTGCAGGAAATTTCGGAAATCACCCGAAATCTTAAAATAATGGCGAAGGAGCTTAACGTCCCCGTCATCACTCTTTCACAGCTTTCACGAGGCCCCGAATCGAGAACGGATAAGCGTCCTATGCTTTCCGACCTTCGTGAATCGGGCTCAATCGAACAGGACGCCGATATCGTACTCTTTCTCTACAGAGACGCTTACTATACGAAATCCGAGGACAATGCCAGCTCCTGTGAATGTATAATCGCCAAGAACCGACACGGTGAAACGGATACCGTTCCCCTCCGCTGGGACGGCCAGTTCACACGCTTCAGCGACGTAGAAACACGATATGGAAGCTAAGGTAAGAGACGCTATCCGCCGTTACGGTATGCTTTCCGACGGCGAAACGGTAATCGTAGGGCTTAGCGGCGGCGCCGACAGTACCGCCCTTCTCCATATACTGCTCTCTTTAAAAGAGGAGCTGGGGATAAGCCTTAAGGCCTGTCATATAAACCATAATTTAAGGGGCGAAGAAAGCGACGGAGACGAAAACTTTGTAAGAGCTCTCTGCGAAAGACTGGAAGTCCCTCTGACCGTTTTCGGTATCGACGTAAAGGGAAGCTCCTCCAAGCACGAAAGCCTTGAAGAAACCGCAAGAAAGCTCCGCTACCGTGAGTTCGAACGACTCTGCCGTGAGGAGGGTGCAAGGCTTGCTACCGCACACACCGCCTCGGACAATGCGGAAACGGTGCTGATAAATATGGTAAGAGGTACGGGAACAAAGGGACTTTCGGGAATACCTCCCGTAAGGGATTATATAATCCGTCCCCTTATCCGCTGTACAAGGGAAGAAATTGAAGAATACTGCATAAAAAACGGTATCAGCTTCGTAACCGACAGCAGTAATCTTACCGACGACTACACGAGAAACAAAATCCGCCACAAGGTTATTCCGCTTCTTAAGGAGTTTAACCCTTCCCTTATTGAAGGAATTTCACGGATGACTGCCATTGTCGGCGAAGATATGAGCTTTCTCGAGGAATACTCCTCCGTAAAAGCGGAAGAATGTTTAAATGAAGGAAAGCTCGATTCGAGAAAGCTTTTAGCTCTCCCTAAGGCAGTAAGATGCCGTATAATAGCCTCCGCCCTTAAAGAAAAGGACGTTGAGCCGAGCACTTTAAGAATAAGCCAGTGCGAGGAAATAATCGAAAAGGGCGTAGGAAGGGTAAATCTTTGTAAGAACAGATTCGCTTATGTAAGAAAGAAAATGTTCTATATAGTTGAAGAAATTCAGAATTATCGTAATAAAACCACATAATTTTCACTTTTTGAATATTGATTTTTTTATAACATTGTGGTATACTGATAGTCTGTATGAAAGGACAGTTGATAATGCATAAAGATGTTGAACGCTTACTCTTCACAGAAGGGCAGATAAATGAAAAGGTAAGCGAACTCGCTAAGAAAATTACCGAGGACTATAAGGGTAAGGAACCCCTTCTTATCGGCATTTTAAAGGGCTGCGCTCCCTTTATGACCGACCTTATGAGAAAAATTGAGCTTGACTGCCGTATTGACTTTATGGTAGCGAAATCCTACGGTAACGCCGCAGTTTCCTCAGGTAACGTAAAAATCCTCAAGGATGTGGACAGCGATATTTTCAACAGAGACATAATAATAGTAGAGGATATCCTCGATAGCGCACGTACTCTTTACGCTGTAAAGAATTATCTTGAAACAAAGAAGCCTGCTTCAATAAGAATCTGTACGCTTCTTGATAAGAATGTCTCCCGTGCAATGCCTTTAGAGGCTGACTACAAGTGCTTTGATGTAGAAAATGAATTCGTAGTGGGATACGGTCTTGATTATGCCGAAAAATACAGAACTCTCCCCTACATAGGCGTATTAAAAAGAGAAATTTATGAAAAATAAAAATATATAACGAAGAAAATTCGGAAAGGCGGTCTAAATGCAGTCTAACAAATTCAAAGGGGCGGCAATTTACCTCGTAATTATTCTTATTCTCGTACTGGGAATGGTATTTGTGCTTAATACTATGGTGCCGAGAGGTAACGATACAGTAGTAAGATATAAGTACTACTATGAGCTTCTCACCGAGTTCGATAACTATAACGTTACCGAATATACCGTAGACCTTGGCTCGGGTTATATAAGAGGCGGTACAAAGAGCAATCCAATAAATTGGGGCAAGGACGTACAGGGAAACAAGATAGACAACGGCGGCGGCTTCCAGTATACCGTCCCTAACGTTAACGTGTTCCTTAACGATATTATAAATTATCGTACCGAATATAATAAACAGAATCCCGAAGAGCCCTTAAAGCTCAATTATATCCCGATAAGCGATAACTCCTTACTCTGGAGCTTTATCCCCTACGCAGTCCTTATCGCGCTTATGATAGGCTTTACCTTCGTAATAATGCGACAGGCTAACGGCGGCGGGAAAATGAACCAGTTCTCCAAGGCTCAGACAAGAAATCAGGCTAACGGCGGTAAAAAGGTAACCTTCGCCGATGTAGCGGGAGCCGACGAAGAGAAACAGGAGCTCGAAGAAATCGTAGACTTTATGAAGAATCCCGGTAAGTACCAGGATCTCGGCGCAAGAATCCCCAAGGGCGTGCTTCTCGTAGGCCCTCCCGGTACAGGTAAGACTCTTTTAGCCAAGGCCGTGGCAGGAGAAGCGGGCGTTCCCTTCTTCTCAATAAGCGGCTCCGACTTCGTTGAAATGTTCGTGGGCGTGGGCGCTTCCCGTGTACGTGACCTTTTCGACCAGGCTAAGAAAAAGACTCCCTCAGTAGTATTTATAGATGAAATTGATGCAGTAGGCCGACAGAGAGGCGCAGGTCTCGGCGGCGGTCACGATGAGCGTGAACAGACACTTAACCAGCTCCTTGTAGAAATGGACGGCTTTACCGATAACCAGAATATTATCGTTATGGCGGCTACAAACAGAAGCGATATCCTCGACCCTGCATTACTCCGTCCCGGTCGTTTCGACAGACAGATTACCGTTAATTACCCCGACATCAAGGGCAGAGAAGAAATCCTTAAAATTCATACAAGAAATAAGCGTCTCTCTCCCGATATTAACCTTGCGACTATCGCTAAAAGAACGGCAGGCTTTACAGGCGCCGACCTTGAAAACCTTGTAAATGAGGCGGCTCTTCTTGCCGCACGTAACAACCGTAAGGCTATAATCCAGTCCGATATCGAAGAAGCCTCAATCAAGGTTGTGGCAGGACCCGAAAAGAAATCCCGCGTCATCACCGAGGATGAACGCCGTCTTACTGCCTTCCACGAAGCAGGTCACGCAGTTTGTACCTTCTACTGCCCTACACAGGATAAGGTTCATCACGTTACAATCGTTCCTCGCGGTCAGGCAGGCGGTATAACAATGCACCTCCCCGAACACGACAAGTTCTATATGAGTAAGAACGAAATGGCTGAAAACCTTGTTGTCCTTCTCGGCGGCCGTGTTTCCGAAGCTATCGTTCTCGACGATATTTCCACAGGCGCTTCCAACGATATCGAACGTGCCACAAATATGGCGAGAAGTATGGTTACACGCTACGGCTTCAGCGATAATCTCGGCCCGATTGTTTACGGAACAGACAGCTCCGAAGTATTCCTCGGCAGAGATTACTCTCACGGAAGAAATTATTCCGAAAGCATTGCCGCTGAAATAGATAAGGAAATAAGAGCTATCATTGATACAGCCTATAAAAAGGCAGAAAGTATCCTTACAACTCATCGTGATAAGCTTGATGAGCTTGCCAATTATCTTCTCGAGCACGAAAAGATTGACGGCGACGACTTCAAGAAGCTTATGGAAGGTGAGCTTATTGTAACCGAAACTGTTTCCGAAGAAACCACTGAGGCTTCCGAAGAAGTAACTGAAGATACAACCGAAAATGGCGAAGGCGAAAATAGCGAAGAATAATAAAGAGCCGCTTCTGATGCTTATATCAGGAGCGGTTTTTTACTTATAATATTGACTTTATCGGATAGCATTGTTATAATATAATAAAAAGATACAAAAAACTTAAAGGAGAGGTCAGTATGAACGGATACAGCTTCAGCGTTATTATTCCCGCGCACAACGAAGAAAAATACATCGGTAAATGTCTACAGTCTATCAGAAGTGCCGCTAAATATGTTAAGCCTGAAAAGGTTGAAATAATTGTCGTAGCCAATAGGTGTACGGACAGAACCGCCGCAATATCAAAGCATTACGGTGCAAGAGTAATTGTAAATGACGATAAATGCATAGCGGCTATACGAAATACAGGTGTAAAAGCCGCTAATGGTGATATAATAGTCACTATTGATGCAGACAGTATGATGACCAAATATTCTTTATATGAAATTAAAGAAATGCTTGAAAGCGGAAGATATATCGGCGGAGGAACTAATCCTAAATTTGACAGAATGTCGATAGGAATTGCTTTTTCATCCATATATGTCGCTGTAAATCTACTGCCGATAATGATAAAAAACAAAGGGTATCTGAGCGGTGCGATGTTCTGGCTGTATAAGCGTGATTTCGAAGCTATAAAAGGCTTTGATGAATCTCTCGTCAGCCTTGAGGATATGGATTTTGCAGCAAGACTTAACAAGCTTGGCATTAGCAAGGGGCTAAAATACGGCACCTTGAAGCGTTCATACATACTTACATCAAGCCGTAAATTCGATGAATTCGGCGACTGGTATCTCATAAAAAACCGTAAGCTTACAAAACGTATATTCACAGGAAAAGACAGGGAGGCTGCAGACGAATTTTACTACGATGTCCGCTAATCCTGACTTATAATGAATAATAGCAAGAATCGGAGAAGAACCTGTATCTTCTCCGATTTATTTTTATACTTTCGCGAAAGCTATATCCTTAATAACCTCTCCCGCTAAAATCAGTCCTGCCACAGAGGGTACAAAGGCATTACTTCCCGGGCTCTGCTTTTTTGCGGCTCCGCTTCTTCCCTCTACGGCGTTATCGGTACGCTTTTCCGTGGGAGCTATGGGCTGTTCCTTTGAATAAACAACCTTAAGCTTCTTAACTCCACGCTTTTTAAGCTCATACCTCATCACTCTCGCAAGAGGACAAACGCTTGTCTTATAAATATCGGTAACCTCAAAGGCGGTAGGGTCAAGCTTATTCCCCGCCCCCATAGAACATATTATCGGCGTACCTGCCGCCCTCGCCCTTTCCACAAGCTCCAGCTTTCCCGTCACTGTGTCTATTGCGTCAACAACATAATCATAAAGCGAAAAATCGAACTGCTCCGCTGTTTCGGGCGTAAAAAAAACTCTGTGCTTGGTTATAACAGCATCGGGATTTATATCCCTAAGCCTTTCCTCGGCGACATCAACCTTATATCGTCCTACCTGAGAAAGCGTAGCAAAAATCTGTCGGTTCACATTTGAAAGCGCTACCTTATCATCATCAATTATATCTATAGCGCCGATACCGCTTCTGACTAACGCTTCTGCAGTATGCCCTCCAACGCCGCCTATGCCGAAGACCGCTACTCTTGCTTTTCCGAGCCTTTCCATAGCCTCTTCGCCCAGCATAAGCTCAGTTCTTGTAAATTGTTCCTTCATTCTTACTCCTGCTTCAGTACTACTTCTCTGATAAACCTTTCAAGCTCAAGAGCCATTTCTTCCTGCTCTGTAATTCGGGGATGTCCGGGAGTAGCCGCTCCGTTACGCTTGAACATATAGTGATACGCTCCTTCGCCAAGCTCCTCAGCAATCTCTCCGATAACCCTGTCCCATTCAGGGTCATGCATAAGTACGGTAGTTATAAGGATAAATTTCGGCGAGCCGTACTTTTCCTTTATATCGAGAGCAATCTCCTTATATTTTGCCTTCCATTTCTCAGCATATTCCTTATCGAAAATCGCCTTAGGGTCGGGATTGGCGTCATTCTGACCGATAGCGAAAACAACTATATCGGGCGTATAACGTGAGAAGTCCCATTCCGAAACGCCGCAGGGTGCATAAGGTACATAGCTCAGCTTGTTGTATGTAAATTCAAGTCCCTTCATGGTTTCAAGCTCGGGGCCGCAGAAATATCCCGTCTTATCGAAAAGTGCAAGTCCACCCTGGGAATTGTTGTAAAATTCCGCATTAAGCTTACGGGCGAGAGAAAATGTATAGCTGAAATAGCTGTTGTCATAGAAGCCCTTATGATTTTCGGGATCGCAATGACCCTCATAGAATACAGCCTCAGTGACCTCGCCTGCGGAAACGCTGTCCCCGTAATATTCAAGCTT
>JAZNMN010000008.1:0-36281 GCA_045579625.1 Ruminiclostridium sp. | reverse complement strand
GATAAGAAGCGCTCCGCCCGATACAACGCTTTTCTTAACCAGTGCGAGATCGCTTTGTGCGCTGGTATATAAATTACATGTACGGACTGTAAGAAAAACCGCCGGAATAAGACTCACAAGGGTTATAACCGTAGGAGCCCTGAACTCTCCGAGACGAGGCGACTTATCGTCAAGCTTCGTCTGTGCGAATTTTATAACGCCTGAAAAGGCTGAGCCTAAAATAACTATAAATATAGGATATATCACTATATTAAGGGCCTCTGTCTGGGTATCGGGGTACTCCCTGAAATAGAAAACCGTTTCCGCTACGGGAGCAAGTGCCGAGGTTACCGCCGATATCTCACGGGTATAGGTATGCGGCTCTCCCTCAACGGTATAGGTATATACCGCGTCGGCGTAGCCGTCCTCTCTTTCCGTGACATTGGTAAGACTGCTGTAGGTATAGCCGATAATACTCAGGGAGGTGAAAAATCCCGTTACGGCTATTACCGCAAAATACAGAAGCGTAAAGGCTATGAATACCCAGCCGTTGACCCTGCATTTCAATAAAGCTTTCATTTTACGTCCTTTAACTTATCTCTGTTTATGTTTCTTCAGGAGTTACGGGCAATTATCTCAGCCATTTCTCCTACGTTCTTCATACCCGAAACCTGTCCCATAGTAAAGCGGATTCCGAATTCCTCCTCTACTGCGGACATAAGAGTGATGTGATTGAGGCTGTCCCAGTCGTCGATATCGTCGGCAATAGTCTCGGGAGTAAGCTCAATTTCATCATCATCGAAAAAGTCTCTGAAAATTGTGTTAAGTCTTTCGTAAATCTCGTTCATAATAATCTTCCTTTCAGTTTAAGGCTGCACCGCATAATTATTACCGTGGAACTACCTTAATTTTATATGGCTTGTTTTATTCTCATAGCCGTCGGTTTTAAGCTTCCATACGGTATTTCCTTCATCATCTGAAATTTTATCGAAGCCGAAGGAGCCGAAAAGCTCTTTTACCATATTGTTTTT
This sequence comes from Ruminiclostridium sp., assembly GCA_045579625.1. Taxonomy (GTDB): domain Bacteria; phylum Bacillota; class Clostridia; order Oscillospirales; family Ruminococcaceae; genus Ruminiclostridium_E. The sequence goes on along the minus strand of JAZNMN010000008.1, from coordinate 35,271 downwards.
AGCAGTAGGATAATAGTATCCGAATATGGTTTCTATTCCTCTTTCCTGCGCCGCCGCTACGAGCTTATCCAGCATAGCGTACTCCATTTCACGCTTTAACACCCTACAGCTCATAAGCCATAAATCGATATGGAGCTCGGTTTTGTTCCTTATTTCGCCGATTACTACGGAAACAACGCCGTTGTCCCCGAATTTATCCGTAAGCTTTCCGTAAAGACGGATATGGCTTTCGCTTTTAAATACCGTCTCCATTTCCGCTTCGGTATATCTCTTTGTTGTAACGTTGAACTGATTGCTTTTATTTGTAAGCTGTGTTATACGGCTAAGGTAGAGGGGTATAAAGTCCCCTATTTCGGCAGTCATATCAAGACTGTCAAGATATTCGCCGTAATCGGAAAAGCTTACTCTGAGAGCCGCTCTTTCCGCATTCGCCTTATACATTTCTCCGCGCTTTCTGTCGTCGTCGGAAAGAGAAAGGATTTCGAAATAACGGTTTCTGTCGAGAGTACGGATATAATTCTCCGCCTCGGTCATTTCGGGAACTGCCGCTCCCTTTATCTGACCCGAAACGATAGCCCTTTCGGCAGGATTATCATCGGCGAAAACAAAGCTTTCGGGTAAAAGACTTAATTCTGCCGCCGTTTCGATAATATTTATGTCCTTGTTTTCCCAGTTCGCCTTTATCATAGTAAAATCTTCGGGCTTTAAGGTTCCGTCGGGGTGTCTGAGTCCTGCCGCCGCATTCTCCATATCATTCTTGGAGCAGACGGTAAGAAGTACGCCTATACCCTTATGGAGCTTGACATATTCCTGAAACTCGGAGTAAACCTGACCGCCGGGAAGATCCTTACCGATTCTTATTCCGTCAACCCCGTCGTCGCCTACGACGCCGCCCCAGAGGGTGTTATCGAGATCGAGAGCGAGAACCTTCTTGTTCTTACCGAGAACCGCTTTTATTATAGCCGCAATATTCGAGGCAAGATAAGGTACTGCGTCCATAGAAAGAGCATACTTGTACATATACCACTGTCTGCTGTCGCTCCATTTATCGAGCCCGTAGCAGGAGGATATATAATTTATATCGTTAATATAGAAATTCTTTGCTTTCTCGGCATATTCCGCAAAATCGAGATTAAGCCTGTTTATGAAATTTACTCTACCTCTTCGGTTTGTAAAATCGCTGTTTCCCAGGAGGCGGAAATCGGGCTGTTCGAAATTATTCTGAATAATTACTGCCCCGAATTTATCCGCTATACTTTCCCATACCTGACGGAAATGGCTGAACTGTGCCTGCTGTTTTTCCGAAACAAGCTCGTCGCTGTCGTTTACGTCGGGGTACATAGTTATATTCCTGTTTGTGGTATGGATATATACGAAATCGGGCTTAAATTCCGTAAGCTCCTCCGAGGGGAAAAGAGCTTCGTTATAATACTGGCCGTATTCGGAAAGATAGAACTCGGCTTCTATTCCGTAATTAAGAAGAAAAAGGCCGAGAATGTCCTTTACTGCGTCGGCGGTAGAGCCGCCGAGAATAGCGATACGCTTCTTTATCCTTTCAGTTCCGTCGGAAAGAAGCTGTTTTCTTATGCTTCGCTGTTTCTTTATTATATATCCGCTGTCAAAGGGATAGGTGAAAATATCTGACATTATATAAAGTCCTTTTTACTGGTTGATTATAGTTCCGAGGTATTTGCTGTTGGTGCCTGCGGGAGTGTAGGTGCATACCGCAGTAAGCAGGTCGGTAGCGCCAACCTTCTTGCAGAAATCTACTGCATTAGGGGTAAAATATCTTATATCACAGACATAGATTTTCTCATAGCCCGAGGTAAGAAAGGGCACAAGAGCATTTCCGTAGCTTTCCTTGAAAATTACGAGAGTACGGCCGTTCTTTACGTCGGTTTCTATTTCAGCAATCCTGTCGTCCGAGCCTAAGAAGGAGCAGTAGTAGGAGGAGGCGTCGGAGGCTACAAAAAGCTTCCCGTCGTATCCGCCGCCGAAGGAGGTATTGTAGTAGGTGGTTTTAAGCTTGCTGTTATTCGGAGGCATATACATCACGAAATTTTCAGGGTCGTTGTATAAATGCTTGTCCTTGGAGTAGCTGTATAAGGAGCCCACGTATCCGCCGCAGCTCACCTTCTTATATTCGGAAAGCTTCGGAAAATCAACTCCCGACGCCTTCGCAAATTCCTCCGCCGCATAATATCCACCGAGAGGGAACCAATGGTGGTCTGTGCGGGAGAAAATCTCCTCGTGGGTATGGGACTTAAGGACGGAATATACGTCAACATCAACTACGTTTTCAAGACCCTCGGCTATATAGGAAATCTTGTTATACTGGCTTGTTGTAAAGCCCGACTCATAGCCCTTCGGAATATAGAATTCGCTTGAGGTGGGTATTACCATACTGTATACATTTACGTCAGGGAGCTTTTTTCTTAAGCTGTTTACTGCGGAAATCCACCCGTCGCAGTATCCGTATGTTCCGAAGCAGGGCATAAGCCCTCTGTAATGACCGTCCATATAGGAAACGAGGATACCGTTGTCGCCGATTACGTTGTACGACCCTTCAACCGTTCCGAGAGTAGCCGCTGTGGTTTCCTCGGTAGCGGGGGCTTTGGTTTCTGACGTTGTTGTTTCGGGAGCGACGGTTATTTCCTCGGTAGCTTCCGCCTTCGTTGTACCTGTTGTCAGTACAATTTCCTCTTCGATATCCGCCTGTGTAAATAAAGGGAGCTCCTCCTCTGTTGTTTCGGAGCTTTCCTCGGGGGAGGCGGTAGTATTGAAGGGAAGCTTTTTCGTTTTCGTAGTCTCGGGGGCTTCCGTCTGAATGTTCTCGCCTGTACCGCTGAAACGGGTACCTCCGAAGGTTCTCTTATCCTCTATATTGGTTGAGCAGGATGCTAATAGCAATACAGAAAGTAATAAAGCTATAGCCTTATTACTCTTTGTATATGAATTATTCATTTATTTCGCCTCTGTTTATCTATATTGTGCATAAAATCAGTTATTAAGAACATTTACAAGACCCTTCGCATTAGTGCCTACTGCCGAGAAGGTACACATAGTAAATAACAGGTCGGTTATCTCCTGTTCCTTTATAAATTCAATAGCGTTAGGCTCGAAATATCTCATATCACAAACGTATATTTCTTCAAATGAGCCGAAGTAGAAGGGAATTTCCGCGTTACCGTAGCTGTCCTTAAACACAAGGAGCTTTCTTCCGTTATCCACGTCGGTTTCAATTCTTACGATTTTATCGTCGCCCGCCATAAATGTAGAATAGGAGCCGCTTACAGGCATTTCCACAAAGAAGGGGAACTCGTAATCGAAATTATACGCTCTGTCATAATAATACGTTTTATAACTATTTGTAGGCTTATAATAGGTAAAGGTTTCGGGGTCGTTAAGAATGTTCGCACTTTCCGTAAAGCTGTACATTGTGCCTACATAGCCCTCTATATCTACCTGCTTCATCGTCGAAATATCGGCGAAGGGGACGTCTGCCGCTTCTGCGAAGGTCTTTGCGGCATAGTATGCGCCGAGAGGCTGCCAATGGTGGTCGGTACGGGTATAAATCGGCTCGTCAATATGCTTCCAGAGCTCGCCTGTAGCGTCTACGGGAATAATACCCTCGCTGAGCTGTTCGTTTATGCTGTCGATGCTCTTTTTATGGCTTGCGTTATAGTCGTCATACTTGTCGGGGAGGTAATATTCTCCTGCAGTAGGCACGACCATAGAATAAATTTTTACCTTTTCGTCCAGCTGTTCACGGAAGGAATTAAGGGCGGTAGCGTAGGTCTTACCCTTACCGCCGCCGAAACAGGATATCGCCCAGTAATGGCCGTCGGAAAGCTTGGTTACAACCTGACCGTTGGTGATAACGCCCTCGGCTATCTCGTTTACATTCTTCTCGGTTACGGGAGGGGTTGTTGTTGTTTCGGAGGTGGTGGTGACGGGGGCTGTTGTTTCCTTCGAAACCTCAGTCTCCTTCGGCTCGGTGGTGGAAGCCTTTGTTGTAATGACAATTTCAGGCTCTTCCTCCTCCTCGGTGGTTACAACGGCAAGCTGGCCGTGAAGCTCGGAATCCTGGTAGTTAACGCCGAAGGCTCCCTTTATTCCTGCCGCCACGTTTTTAAGCTCATCCCTGTAGGGTACGGTATCGTTGTAGAATTCCGTTATTCCTGCAGTATAATTACCGTTCATAAAATCTTCGTAGGTGAACTCGGGCATTTCTGCGAGCTTACGCTGTTCGATATTTGAAAACTCGGGTCTCGGAAGTACTATCATAGTGATGGCTACTGCACCGAAAATAATACCCGTATATATAATATTGGCTATGGAAAAAATAGGCTTTAAGGGCTTTATTTCTTCCTTTTTCTTCTTCTTTTTCTTTTCCTTTTCCATACTTTTCTATCTGTTCCTTTCGGGGAGAGGCCTTTAATAAAAATACATTTTCATTATACCATTATTGAAATTACCCGTCAAGAACTATCTGTTATATTTATTCATAGCCTCGTCGGTTTTTCCCGCCACGATAAGCTTAACGGCTTCGGCGGAATTCTTGAAGGCTGTTTCGAGGGCTTCCCCTTGTTCCTTCGGGAACATTCCGAGCACCCAGTCGGCAAGATTGTAATCGGGATGGGGCTTAGCGCCTACTCCTATCTTTATTCTCGGAAAAACATCGCTTCCCGTAAGATAGATTATGCTCTTTATACCGTTATGGCCGCCGTCGCTTCCCTTTTTACGTATCCTCGTTCTTCCTACGTCCATAGAAATATCATCATACAGAACGATAAGCCTTTCGGTACCGAGCTTATAGAAATTAAGCGCTTCCGTTACCGCCTCGCCGCTGTTGTTCATAAAGGTTGTAGGCTTCATAAGAAGGCAATGTACCCCGTTTATCATAACGTCGGCGGTAAGAGACTTGAATTTAAGCCTCTTTACGTCGGCCTTAATATCCTCGGCAAGTGTATCGAGCGCCATAAAGCCTGCATTATGACGGGTATTTTCATACTTCGTTCCCGGGTTTCCGAGACCGCAAATTATATATTCCACAGGACCCTGTGCCTGGGGAGCTTTTTCAGCGTCAAGCTTCTTGAAAATATCAAAAACCGACATTTTTACTTATTCTCCTTATCGCCCGAGAAAAAGCCGCCTATTTTGTCTACTGCCTTATTTATACCGCCTTCGAGCTTATCGAGACCGTTATTAAGCTTCTCCTTACGTTCCTCGGTCATAGTCTCGTGATACTTGTCCTGTACCTTATCTACCGCCTTAGTCATACCCTTATCGAATTTTTCGATACCTCGGTTTACCTTTTCCTTGTATTCGGGGGTAACCGCTTCATTGTACTTCTGCTCTACCTTATCGGTGATTTCGTTTGTCTTGTTTACGATTTTGTCTAAAAGTCCCATTTTTTAATCCTTTCTCATCATACTGATTCCTTAGCTTCCGAGAGACCCGTTAAAATATCCTTCATAAGAGGGAGAGGAGTCTCGTTCTTTTCGGGCATTATTCTGAAACAGGTCTTTCCCATAAGATTAAGAGAAATACGCCCGTTCATTACTGAATTAAGACGGCCGATACTGTTCATATCGGGAGTCTCGGTATAGAAGGAGATACCCTCCTTACCCTGAATAATCTCGCTTATACCGAGCTTTTTGGCGAGATTTCTTATCTGTGCTACCTCGATAAGTCCCTCGACGGGCTTCGGCAGGTCGCCGTAGCGGTCGATAAGCTCATCGGTAACGTCAAAAGCGTCGTCCTCGTTATGTATAAGGGCAATACGCTTATAACAGCTTATGCGCTGTGCCTGATTTGAAATATAATTCTCGGGAATAAAGGCGTCAACCTTAACATCCACGAGACATTCGGGCTCAGGCTTCGAGGCTTCGCCTCTCTGCTCCTTAACCGCCTCGTCGAGAAGCTTAAGGTACATATCATAGCCTACTGCCGACATATGGCCCGACTGACTTGCTCCGAGAATTGAGCCCGCACCCCTTATTTCCAGGTCGCGCATAGCAATTCTGAAGCCCGAGCCGAATTTTGTGAATTCTCTTATTGCGTCGAGACGCTTCGTAGCAATTTCAGTAAGAGTCTTACCTCTCTTGAAGGTAAAATAAGCGAAGGCTCTGCGGTTTGTTCGGCCGACGCGGCCTCTGAGCTGATGAAGCTGTGCGAGCCCCATATAATCGGCATTTTCGATTATGAGGGTGTTACAGTTCGGCACGTCTACGCCTGTTTCGATAAGAGTCGTACATACAAGCACATCTATCTCGTGCTCGAGAAGCTTCCTCCATACCTCTAAAAGCTCATCCTCCTCCATTTTACCGTGAGCGATACCTATTCTCGCCTCGGGAACGAGAGCGTGGAGATTAGCGGCACACTGCATAATGGATTCGATACGGTTATGGATATAGTAGACCTGACCGTTACGGCGAAGCTCCTTATTTACCGCCTGAGCGATAACGCCGTCGTTATGCTCGATAACGTAGGTGGTTACAGGCTGTCTGTCCTGAGGGGGAGTTTCGATAACGCTCATATCCCTTATCCCCGACATAGCCATATTAAGAGTACGGGGGATAGGCGTAGCGGAAAGGGTCAGTATATCAACCCCCGCAAACATCTGCTTGAATTTATCCTTATGGGCTACTCCGAAGCGCTGTTCCTCGTCGATAATTACAAGCCCCAGATGAGCGAAGTCGATATCGTCCTGAACGAGCCTGTGAGTGCCGACAACGATATCCACGCTTCCCTTTTTAAGCTTTTCTATGGTAGCTTTTATTTCCTTCTGAGTACGGAATCTCGAAAGAAGCTCAACATTTATCCCGAAGCCCTCCATTCTCTTCAGGACAGTCTGATAATGCTGCCACGCAAGAACTGTTGTGGGGCAAAGGAGCGCACACTGCATTCCGCTCATAACGCATTTAAAGGCGGCACGGAGAGCTACCTCGGTCTTTCCGAAGCCTACGTCGCCGCAGAGAAGCCTCTCCATAGGCTTATCGCTTTCCATATCCTGCTTTATATCGTGGATACAGCGAAGCTGGTCATCGGTTTCAACGTAGCTGAAATGGTTTTCGAATTCGTTCTGTTCGGGGCCGTCGGGGTCAAAGGCGTAGCCCTTCGTTTTCATTCTCTTCGAATAAAGCTCGATAAATTCCGCCGCCATTTCCTTTGCGGCAGCCTTCGCACGGGTCTTGGTCTTCTGCCACTGGTCGGAATTCATCTTCGAAAGCTTTACGGTAGTAACGTCCCCCGAGCCGATGTAGCGTGAAATTAAATCAAGCTGTGTAACGGGAACGTAAAGATTATCCGTACCCGCATAGCGTATTTTTATATAATCCTTGCTTATTTTATCCTGAGTAAGCTTCTGGACGCCCTCGAAAACGCCGATACCGTAGGTATTATGAACTACGAGGTCGCCTATTGCAATATCATTAAGGGAGTTTATTATCTCCGCCTTTTTACGCTTCGGCTTTTCTCTTACCTGAACAGAAACGCTTGTATGGGAAATCATAGCCAGCTTTTCCTCGGGATAATTATAGCCCGAGGAAAGAACGCCGGGAGTTACGTATATTCTTTTTGCGTAAAGCTTTTTAGGCTCCGCCGAAAAGTCAGCGGGAAGTCCGTCGTTACGCAGGTCGTCAGCCAGCACCTTTGCAGCCTTTTCCGTTCCTGCCATAACTATTACGCTGTAGTTGTTGTTTATATAATTTTTAAGCTCCTCGAAAAGGTACTTGTATTCGCCGCTCCAGGGGGCTACCTGTCCTGCCGAAACGCTCATAAGCTTCGACAGGCGTATATCGCCGCCTCTCATAAAATTATCGAGATAAGCCCAGGTACGCTCCTCCGTCAGGGCGGAATATTCCGCTCTCGTAAGCATATAGCGGTCGAGGCCCTTACAGAGTATTCCCTCCTCGAAAAGCATTTTTATATCCTCGCTGTGCTGGGCAAAGGCGGCCTTGAAGCTTTCGGCGCAGGCGCTGTGCTCACAGAGGATTATCTTATCGGCATAACTGAAAAGCGTAGCCTCCTCCTCGTAGCAAAGGGGCATATATCTGTCCGTATCGGAAAGGGAAATTCCGCTTTCCGCCTTTTCGATGTCCGCTTTTATACGAGCCTTTACCGAGTCGGCCTTTCTACCTCTTACCTTGGATAAAAATGCAGTAAGCCTCTCCGACGCCTGAAGATTATTTTTAAATACTATTTCGAGGGCAGGCGCTACAGATATGCTTTTTACGGTATCTATCCTGCGCTGTGATTCGATATCGAAGGTAGAAATACTGTCTATATCGTCGCCCCATAGCTCAATTCTTACGGGAAGCGGAAAGTTTACAGGATATATATCGAGGATTGCACCTCTCAGAGAAAACTGGGACACGCCCTCTATCTGGTCACAGCGTGTATAGCCAAGGTCTGTAAGCTCGGCGGTAATGTCGTTGAGAGAAAGGCTGTCGCCGCTTTTAAGGGTTATTGTACGCTTTAAAAGTATATTTTTCGGAATAGTAAGCTGTGAGGCCGCTTCCGCCGTAGCGCAGACTATTTTTGCGTCCCCCGAAAGCATACGGGAAAGTATACCGATACGCTTATGTTCATATTCCTTCGAAACCGAATCAACCTCTCCGAGAGTAAGATCCTTCGCAGGGTAACAGAATGCCGTTTCCTCTCCCGTCATCACGTTTATATCGTTGGAAAGGCGTACAGCCTCGCCCTCGGTATCGGAAATTACTATAAGAGGAAAAGCCGTGCCCTCGTCCATAGCGAGAGCCGCTAAAATATGAGCCTTATGAATGTGGGAAAGACCCGTTACCATAACGGGCAGTCCGCTTGTATTGGAGGCGACAGCCCGATATTCCGAGAGCTGTCTCGCCGTATTTAAAAAGTATTCCATAAAATTTTCCTTTAAAGCGGTTTTGGCACTATACCCTAAAAAGGGGGTATAGTGCTCAGACTGTCGATAAACCCACGCACCGTAAAAATGCGTGCTGTTGAAATTATTATAAATAGATATATATTTAAACTTATAATTTTCACAGAGTCTTAAAAACAGGCTCTGTAAAAGCATTTTACTTACTTTCCGTCTGCGTGTGCCTATCGAAGTCCGCCCGACTTATGTCTTGATTAGTTATTGCTGTTTGCTATTGATTTCTTACCCTGCTTGATTATGAGTACAATTGCGGGGTTAAGTACAAGGTTTATACCAAGCTCGATAAAGAAATTGAAGCCGATTAAGCCAACAAAGATGTAGCTGATTACGTCTCCGCCGCCTGCCTCCTTTAAGGTGTCATAGAAGAACACGAGGCTTCCCAGGAAGAATATACCCGTGTTTACTACAGGCGCAGTTATCGCCGAAGCCAGTACTGCCGCTACACGGCTCTTAGCGCTTATGAGACGATACATAATTCCCGTACAAAGACCCGAAAGCGCGCCCTTTAAAAGTACTGTTACTACGGTACCTACAGGATTTATCGCAAGGAACACATTAGCGTCGCCTGTCAGAAGAACTGCAAGACCGAAAACAAAACCGAGCCAGGCTCCCGCCTTCCAGCCGTAGAGTGCCGCGCCGACTACTATCGGTACGAGGGTAAGGGTAATACTAAAGGCCGAGAAGCGAAGCCACATCGACACGAACTGGAGTACTACCACGATTGCCGTCAGTAAGCCTAAGCCTACAATCGTTTTGGTTGCTGATGTTTTTGCTGTTTTTTCCATTTCTGGTTTCCTTTCTGACTCCCCGTTTTTTGAAGTACGCTTTCCTGAAAGCCTCTTATTTCACGGTCAGCCTCCTTCGGATAGCCGCCGTTATCATAAGGCCTTCTTAAAAGCGCCGTAATGCTTACGGGTGAATCGATGGGTTATATATTTTAAGCGTTTTCGCTTAACCCCGAATTTATTTCCTGTTACGGTTATAGATAACCATAAGCCCCTTGAGAAGAAGCTCGGGATCGAGAGTAATATCGTGCTTACAGCAGGGGGTTATAAGCCCCGAGAGACCGCCTGTCGCTACTATCGAAGCGGCGGGACCTATCTCGCTCTCGAATCTTTCTATAAAACCGTCAAGCATACACGCCATACCGAGAATTGCGCCCGAACGCATACAGTCTACAGTATTCGTTCCGATAGCCTTTTCAACCCTTCCCGTGCTTATAAGAGGAAGTGCGGCAGTATTGGCGGAAAGAGCGTCAAGCGCCATTTTCACGCCTACTGCAATAGCTCCGCCGAGAAAGTCTCCCTTCTCGTTTACGGCGAGAACCTTAGTAGCCGTACCTAAATCTATAATTATGCAGGGGAGCGGATAATACTCCTTGACTGCTACTCCTGCACAGCAAAGGTCGGCACCCAGGGTAGCAGGGTCGTCAATCCTTATATTAAGTCCCGTTTTTACCCCCGGGCCTACAAGCATAGCCTCTATGCCGAAAAGCTTTTTTACTGCGTTCTTTATCTGCTCTGAGGCAGGAGGCACAACCGAGGAAACAATAGCTCCCTTTACCGCCTCCGCTTCAATCTTATGGAGCGCAAGAGCATTCATAAGAATAAAAACGTATTCGTCAGCCATACGGGACGCATTTGTTTCTATTCTCGTATCGAAAAGAAGCGTTTCCTTATCGCCGAAAATGCCCATTACGGTATTGGTGTTGCCTACGTCGATAGTTAAAACCATTACTCTTTCTCCTCTACGGATAATTTCTTTCCGTCTACTATAATTTTACCGTTCTTTTTAGAATAGAAGAACTTTACATAAATAAATATCATAGCCCCGAACAGCAGTATTCCCGTGCCGCTTATAATAAGGGCTTCGGGGTAGCCTGCCGTTGTGAATTTAAACTCGATAACGTGGTTTCCCGAGGTAACGGGAACGGCGATGAGTGCGTCGAGTATTTCAACATAATCCGTCTTTACGCCGTCTACTGTAATTTCCCAGCCCTTCTCTACGGGAAGAGAGGTAAATAAAAGCTTATCCTCGGTAGCGTTTACCGTAACCTTCATATTTGTGGGAGTTACTCTTTCCGCTACGGTATCCTTATTTTCCTCGAGAAGCTTACCTATATCACGGCTTATCATTTCGGGGTCGCAGTAAACGAACTGCGCCTCGCGGAAATAAAGGTCGTCGCGGGTAAGGGTAAGTCCTATCGTTACCGATTCTCCTTCGGTAAATTCGCCTATTTTCATAATGCTGTTATCGTCACCCTCGAAATAGGTGCCGAGGAAGTCCTCTCGGTTAAGCCATACGTTTACGGTACGCTCATACTTAGAAGGAAGATACATATAGAGCGCCGAGGTTTCGGGCATTTCGAGAGTATACACGAGCTCTGCGTTTTCGCCGGCCTCGATTACCTTGAAGCTATGGTGGCCGTCGGTGGTTTTACCCTGTGTTACATTGGTTTTTACAAGGTCAACGTCGTCGATTATTCTTGTGAAATAATCGTTTATTACCTCGGAGCCTGTCATAGTGGATAAAAGCTCATTCTGATTCTGAAGGGGCTCGGTAGCCGAAAGCTCTAAATCCTCGGTTTCCCTGTCCACGAGATAGGCCATAGGTAAGGCGTAATCATTCTTTGTTACGGTAATATCGTCCTTGGACTTTAGCTTGCCCGTACTGTTATCGGGGCAGGATAATTCGTACTTAACGCCGAAAAGGCTCTTTGTTATTTCGGTTGCTCCCGAATAACGGGTATAATGGCTTCTCGAGGTAAAGCCGAGTCTCGAAAGAAGCTCGATAGGCTTATCGTTAAGGGTTGAGGAGCTATGGGAAAGTCCGTACATATTGCAGGCCGAAGGGTCGTTTACAGTTCTGAAATATGTCTTTTCTATACGATAGAAGCCCTTATCCTCCGCCTTTATATCCTCTACAACGTCACGGGTCGGAACTATAACGTCCACGTAGGATGGGCGTGTGGAATAAACGATATCGATATCCTGTCTTATAATCTGGCTTATTGTATTATAGAAGCCCTCCACAAGAAGTACAGCGCCAAGCATTATGCAGGCCCATTTCTTGTTGAGGCGGTTTTTGAGCTGTACTGCTGCTGCCGCTACGAGTAAAAGTACAAACATAGCGGGGAGAATTACCGTAAGACTGTCCATAGTATCACGTTCTATATCTTCGAGGTAATTATCCGCCTTCTCGATAAGGAGCAGTATTCCGAAAAGTCCGAGAGCTATTCCCGCAATACGCTTTTTCGAAATATCCTCGATGCTGTTGAAGGCCTTCGCCGCAAAGGCAACCATAAGGAAGGACAGCATAAAGCTGTAGCGGTAGGGGAGCCAGTTGGGAAGCTGACCGCCGTGCCAGAGCATATCCACCTGACAGATATACATTGATACGCAAAGTACGGATATAATTACCGCTCCCGCAATCCTGTCCCTTCCTCTTATCTTCTTCGAGAAGAAGTAACAGGGAAGCATTATAAGAGTAAGCGTTCCGCAGTATACAAAGGGAAGTCCGCTCATTCTTACAGTATCGTAGGTTCCGGGGAAAAGCTTATCGAGAAGCTCTATCATATCGAAATTTGTTACGACCTGGCTGTAATCGGGGTCGGAGAAGGTGAACTTTCCGTAGGAAAGGGAATGATATACGGGAAGAAGCATAAAGGCCGATATCATTACCGATACTATCGCTACCGCCACGAAAAGGAAGCCTCGTCCGATAAATTTACGGGCAAGATTCTTCTTATGGGAAGCTACAGCATAGTAAAGGAAGTATACTGCCGAGAAAATACCTATCATAAAGCCTATATAGAAGCAGGTTACAAAGGCATATACAAGGGAAATTATAAGCATTATGAACTTACCCTCGTCCATAAGCTTTTCTATTCCGTAAACCACTATCGGAAGTATCATAACCCCGTCCAGCCACATAGGATTCATAGTCTGGACAAGGGTATAGGCACAGAGGGCGTAGGAGCTTGAGAAAATAACGGTAGTAAGACGGTTATAGCCCTTCCCACGACTTAAGTATACTGCCATACAAAGACCGATAGCGCCTACCTTCGTTACCATCATTGTAAGAAGTCCCTCGGTTATCATTTCACGGGGCCATATCCATACAAGGAAATTGAACGGACTCGCAAGATAATAGCCGATTATTCCCATAAATTCTCCTGAGAGATTACGGCTCCAGGAGTAGAAAACGCTTTCCTTTCCTGCGAAAACGTCGTACATATAGTCGTAATAGTAAACATACTGACCGTTAAGGTCGAGGGAGAGAACCGACTGTTCTCCGAAGGGATATACTCCGAAAATAAAGTAGGAAATCAGAAGGGTGAGACAGGGGATAAGAAAGGATACCCATATCTGCCAGTCGTGGCGAAAAAACCGTTTCAGACCGCTTCCGAGATAACCCATATATTCGGAAAATTTATTAACCTTAGCTGTCTCTTCCATCTTTTTTCTCCTTCTTTGTGTCTATGGAAACAATATAACGGGGTCTGAACTTAATCTCCTCGTAGATTTTTGACATATAATAGCCTATTATTCCGAGACCTATCATTATAAATGAAGCGGAAAGAAGTATAAGCATATATGCGGTTGTAAAGCCTTCGAGAGAGCTTCCGCTGAAAAATCTTACAAGAGTCTGAACGCCCATAACTACTGCGAAAAGGAAGAATATAACTCCGAGGGCAGTAATAATCTGCATAGGGAAATTGGTGAAGCTTGTAATATTATTAAGCGCGAATTTAAAAAGCTTTCGGAAATTCCATTTCGTTGTTCCCGCATTACGAGGCGCAACCTCAAATTCAAGCTGTGTGGTTTTAAAGCCTACCCAACTTGAAAGCGCACGGAAAAAGGTAAGCCTTTCGGGCATATCGTTAAGTGCGTCGATTACCTTCCTGTCCATAAGCTTATAATCGCTGGCACGGTCAAGATTTACGTTGGAGGAATTCTTCATAACCCGATAGAAGCCCTTCGCAAACATTTTATAGAGAAGGCTTTCCTTGCCTCTGCTGGATTTCACAGCTTCCACAACCTCGTAGCCCTGTTCCCAGAGGCTGTACATTTCGGGAATGAGCTTGGGCGGATGCTGTAAGTCGCAGTCGATTACTACTGCACAGTCGCCGTCGCAGGCTTTTAGTCCTGCAAAAATCGCTCCCTCCTTACCGAAATTACGGGAGAATTTAAGGCCTCTTATGCTGTCGTTCTTTTTAGTAAGCTCCTCGATAATACTCCAGGTATTATCCCTCGAGCCGTCGTCAACAAAAATTATCTCACAGTCAATCTTCTTTTCCGAAAGGATTCCGTAGATGACCGAGGCTGTATTTTCTATATTCTCCTGCTCATTATATGCAGGAATTATTACTGATAACATAATTGTTTTCCTTTTACGTTTTATTTATATTAAGGTCTCCGCCGACAGTATTTATTCTCAGAAGATTTCTTCCGCCGTTATAAATTGCGGCGGCGTCGCCGAAGCTTTTATCGTAGGCCTTATCGAAAATATCGGAGGTGAAATAGCCGGAGGAGGTAAGAAATTCGAGATAAAGAGAAATATCCTCCGCTATAAGTACGGATATATCTCCGTCCCCTCCGTAAACCGTCATATCCTTATTAAGAGACGAAAGTATAAAGTCAATATTTCCGCTTTCCGAACGGATATCCGCCCTTTCGTCAACATTCCCGAGAGAAATATTGCCGCTTTTTGTAGTAACCTCGTAGGTAACGGCATTAAGGCTGTCTGCGGTAATGCTGCCGCTGCTGCTTGAAAGGATTATACTTTCGTATAGCTTACGGGGCAGTATTATTTCAATACCCGACTTAAGCTGTTCGAGGGAAAAAAGGCTCAAGGTAAAGGAATCGTCCTGGGTCACTCTTAAAAGTCCGTTTTCGAGAGAAAACACAAGAGGCACGCCGCCTGTTGAAATTACCCTTACTGTTTCGGTATCTCCGTAGTAAGCCTTTACAGGAAGCGAGGTACTTATAACTACAAGCTCTCTTACTCCCGAAAATTCATTCTCCTCCGTCCTTACGTTTCCCGTATATCCGCTTCGGGACATAACAAGCTGGAGAATTACGCCTGCTATTATGAGAACGGCTCCGATAATAGAAAGAATAAGACCTGTTTTCTTAATCCTATTCATTGTATACACGCTCTTTTCTATAGCCGAGACTTATTCTGAAACGGTGAAGAAGGCTCAAAGAAGCGGGACATACAGCTACTGCCCCTAAGCAGAGTCCACCGCCGAGAAGAAGCGCTCCTCCGCTTATAAGAAGAAGCGGAAGGGTTCCGAGGTCGGTTATTACCGTAAGAATTCCGAAAAGTCCGAGAACCGACGACGGAAAGGCAATAAGCCCGAGAGCTGTAAGTCCGACTGCCGTAAAAAGGTAACAGAAATTAAGAAGGAACAGAAGCAGAAGCCCGGAATATCCGCCGATAAAATAAAGATAATAGCCTGTCTTCTTCATCAGCCCTCCTCCTTTCAGCTTTTTACTAAGGTAAATATAAACACAAATATACAGGTTACATTATACTCCCCCGAAAGAGCATTGTCAATCATAACGGAAGCAATTTCGTTGAAATATCATAAATGAGCGAAAAGTAACGGAAATTTTAAGCCAATACCACAAAATAAGGCTGTAAATAAGTGATGCCGACGAAAAAACACCGTGCCTTTTAAGCACGGTGTCAAAGTAACTTTTATTCAAGCTCGGTAATAATTTTTATAAAGCTTTCGGTATCGGTAAAATCCTTATATACCGAAGCGAAACGGATATAAGCCACGTGATCCTTATTCTTAAGCTTTTCGAGTACCATCTCGCCTATCTCGGCGGAGGGTACCTCCTTAATAAGCTTATTCTTAAGCTCGTTTTCTATCTCATCAACCATTCCCTCGATATCGCTCAGAGAAAGGGGACGCTTTACCGCCGCACGACGAAGGCGCTCCACAAGCTTCTGTGAATCAAAGGGCTCGATAGAATGATCCCTTTTTACTACCATAAGGGGGATATTCTCCACTATCTCGTAGGTTGTAAAACGACATTTACAGGAAAGACATTCTCTTCTTCTTCTTATTTTTCCGTCGGTAGGTCTCGAGTCGATAACCTTGCTTTCGTCAAAACCGCATTCGGGACATCTCATACAAATAAATCCTTTCGCTCTTTTATGAGGAATATTATACCACTTTTTTGAAAATTTTGCAAGAAATTTTTAATGAGCTTTTTCGATAAAAGCTTCCATTTTTCTCATACTTTCGAAAAGCTCCTTATTTTCGCCGAAGTTCCTCCTGTAAAGCTCAACCATAAGTCCTCCGTCAAAGCCTGCTGTGGCGAGGCGGTCTATAAGGGCAGGAAAATCGAAGTTACCGCCGCCTATCGGGAGACAGTCCGCACCCTCTCTGTGGTCGCTTACGTGAACGTGAATGATACTGTCGCCGAGAGCGTCGAGGATATCGAAGGGAGAAAGCTTACTTCTTACCGCCTGTTTTATATCAAGGACGAATTTCGCCTTTCCGCCGCATTCCTTTTTCATCTTCTTAAGGAAACCGATGTCCTTACTTTTACAGTAGCTTATATTTTCCTGACATACCGTTACGCCGTATTCCTCCGCAATATGACAAAGCTTAAGATACTGCTCGATATAATGCTCGTCGGAACAGCCTGCGCTCAGTATTGCTCCGTGAAGCACGAAAATCTTCGCTCCGAGCCTCGTCATACAGTCGAAATAACGGCGGTACATATCGAAAAAGGTACTGCGCCTTCTATCGTAATCGGAAAAGAGGAAAAGAGTTTCCATAGGCGAGGAGAAGGGATGTACCGATAAAACATTTATATCGTATATCTCCTTTATCCGACATATATCATCAAAAATTTCACCCTCGGTTTCGGAAATATCATTTATGAATATTTCCATATTCTTAACTCCAAGCTCGGCTATCGCTCTTACCGAATCCTCGGTATGAAGCGGATAAAGACAAGCTGATGAAACTCCTGCCTTCATAAAAAACTCCTTTCCGATCGGAGCGTGTTCGGATAAAAGGTTTTAATGCGAACGCGCTACAAATCAATATGCCCCTGACGCTAAGGAAAGGGGCATTATTATTTTACTTTTCAGCGGGAGCGCCCTTACGGTTCTTCCATACCGTCCAGAGAGGACCTGCGATAAATATTGAAGAATAGCAGCCTGCGATAAGGCCGATAAACATAGGAAATACGAAGCTTACGATAGACTCAACGCCGCATACAAGGGCAACCACGCACATAGCAAGTACAGCGATAGCGGTAGTTATGGTTGTCTTTATGGAACGGGAGAGAGACTGGTTGACGCTTGTATTTACGAGCTCATTGATAGTGAGCTTCTTACCGTAAAGTCTGCGGTTTTCACGGACACGGTCGTATAATACGATTGTGTTGTTGATAGAATAACCAAGAATGGTAAGAACAACCGCCATAAAGTTAGCGTCGATAGGAAGACGTAAGAATACGAAGGTAGCGAATACCATAAATACGTCGTTAGCGAGAGCTACGAGAGCGAATGCACCTGCTGACCAGCCGCCGATGTTCTTGAAGCGGAAGCCGATATAGATTATAAGAAGAACGAAGGAGAAGGCAACCGCAACAAAGCACTTAAGGAAGAAGGAGAAGCCCGAAGAGGGGTTTACGTCCTGGCTGTTTACGAGAACAAGGTTATTATCCTTGAATACAGCCTGTAAGGACTCGGTAACTCCTGCTTGTACGTCGGCAGTAAGGCCCTCATCGGAAGCGAAGGATACCTGTACGGTTTCAAGGTCTGTTCCGAAGGCTGAGCCTGTGGAAACGCCTACTGTACCGAGGTTGAGCTTTTCTACCTCGGACTTTACAGCCGATGTATCAATAGCGCCTTCATAGCTGTAGGTAAGCATTGTACCGCCCTTGAATTCGATATCAACGGGCACACCGATAATTAAAGCTGTGATAATGGTGATTACTGCAATAGCAATAGGAATAATAAAGAAAACCTTTTTATTCTTAAGAAAATCAAATTCTTTTTTATTTGCCATTTTTAACACCTCCGTATAATGAAAGCTTTCTCAACGGCTTGAAGCGGGAGATAGACATAGTCATAAGTCTTGTAGTAAGAATACCGAACAGGAAGTTGAGAACTACACCAACTGCAAGTGTATAGCCGAAGGAGTAAATGGAGCCTGCTGTAGAAACGCCGAACCAAGTAAAGATAGGCGTAAGGATTATGGAGCAGATGCTGTCGGGTGTACCGAAAGCGCCCATAAGGATAACGGCGATAATAAGCATTGTGATATTTCCGTCGAAGATTGCGGAGAAAGCACGCTTAAAGCCTGTATTGAGAGAGCCGTCGAGAGTCTTGCCCGAACGGAGCTCTTCCTTGATACGTTCGTTGATGATAACGTTAGCGTCTACGCCCATACCTACGGCGAGGATGATACCTGCGATACCGGGGATAGTGAGGGTAAAGCTGTCGTTAAAGGAGAAGAAGCCTGTGATTGCGGCGAATGTACCTGCAACCTGACCTGCAAGAGAGATAACTGCCATAACGCCGGGGAGACGGTACATAGCTATCATAATAACGGAAATAAGCGCAAAGGCGATAAGTCCCGCAATAGCCATAGCGTCACGGGCACCCATACCGAGGGTAGGAGAAATTGTGCTGAAGCTGTCGGTTAAAAGCTTGAAGGGAAGCGCACCGCCGTTAATCTTATCGGCAAGATCCTTAGCCTCGTCAAATTCCTGGAAGCCGCCGGAAATAGTAGCCTTACCGTCATAGATAACTGCGCTTACGGAGGGAGCGGAAATTTCTACGTCGTCCATCCAGATAGAGATACGACCCTGGCTTTCATAAGCCTCCTTGGTAGCCTCCTTGAACTTTTCCTTACCGCTTTCGTTAAGCTCTAAGGATACGATCGGAATTTTCTGCTCTGTATCGTAGAGAGCCTCCGCCTTAGCTACGTCAACACCGCTTAAAACCTCAGTAAGGCTTTCGTAGGTTCCGTCGGAAGGAATTTCAGCGCTGTAGCCCTTTCTGAAGGTAAGCATAGCTGTTTCGCCGAGCTCCTTTACAGCCTGTTCGGGGTCGAAGCTGTCGTCGTTTGACTGCCAGGGGAAACGGCAGATGATTCTGTCGCTGTTATAGTCAACGTAAATCTCGTAGTCGGTAATATTCTTACCTACGAGACGGGTTTCGATGATAGAACGGGCGGAGTCCATCTGGTCGTTTGTAGCGTCATAGTCCTCGGGAGGAGTAAACGTTACATCGACGCCGCCTCGGATATCAATACCCCAGCGTATATCCTCAACGCCGCGTATGTGTACTGTTTCAATGTCGCCGTAATATGTGCTGAAGCCCGCTATCGAGAAGTAGGTGAATACTGCGATAAGGGCAAACACGATAAAGAAAACCGGCTTCTTAACCTGTTTCAATTTAAAGTTCACAACCTTTCACTTTTTTAAGGGCAGTACTGCCCGAAATTACAACATATTATTATAAAGGAAAAATCCCGATTAGTCAAGCTTTTTTAACGCTTTAACGGATTTTTATACGGAAAGCTCCGCTTTTTCGCCGAGAATATCCTTATTCGCCTCAAGAACAGGCTTTACGCAGGAAGCGATAAACTCGTCAACCTGTTCGGGGGCGCGTCCCGTAAAGCATTCGGGCTCGAGGGTTTCGAGGATTTCTTCCTTTGTTATCATAAACATAGGGTCGGAAGCGATTCTGTCCACAAGGTCGTTTTCGCCGCCCTCTTCCTTAACGATTTTACCTGCGGCGATACTGTGCTGTCTGATTTTTTCGTGGAGCTCCTGGCGGTCGCCGCCCTTCTTTACCGCCTTCATCATAATATTTTCGGTAGCCATAAAGGGAAGCTCACTCATAACTCTCTTACGGATAACCTTCTCGTAAACCACGAGGCCGCCCGTAACATTAAGCATAATGTTGAGAATTGCGTCGGTAGCAAGGAAGGCCTCGGCTACAGCTATACGCTTATTGGCGCTATCGTCGAGGGTTCGCTCGAACCACTGGGTTCCTGCCGTAAAGGCGGGATTAAGAGAATCTATCATAACGTATCTCGATAATGCAGTAATTCTCTCGGAACGCATAGGATTACGCTTATAGGGCATAGCGGAGGAGCCTATCTGCTTCTTTTCGAAGGGCTCTTCGATTTCCTTGAAGCCTGCTAAAATACGGATATCGTTGCTGAACTTAGAACAGCTTTCGGCAATTCCCGCAAGAGCGGAAACAACCTGGTAATCAAGCTTTCTCGAATAGGTCTGGCCGCTTACGGCGAAGCATTTTTCGAAGCCCATTTCCTCGGCAATAAGCTGCTCGAGCTTATTTATTTTTGCGCTGTCGCCGCCGAAAAGCTCAACAAAGCTTGCCTGTGTGCCTGTGGTGCCCTTCTGGCCGAGGAGCCTGAGGCTCTTTGTCCTGTACTCGATTTCCTCTAAGTCCATAAGTAAATCCTGTGCCCAGAGGGTAGCCCTTTTACCTACTGTGGTAAGCTGTGCGGGCTGTAAATGAGTATAGGCGAGACAGGGTAACGCCTTATACTTTTCAGCGAAGGAGGAAAGATTCGCGATAACGTTCACGAGCTTTCTTTTTACAATAGCGAGAGCGTCACGCATAACGATAACGTCGGTATTGTCGCCTACATAACAGGAGGTAGCGCCTAAATGGATAATACCCTTAGCCTTCGGGCAGGCTTCTCCGTAGGTAAGAACGTGAGCCATAACGTCGTGGCGGGTTTCCTTTTCGTGGGCAGCCGCCGCAGTAAAGTCGATATCGTCGATATGAGCCTCGAGCTCAGCTACCTGTTCCTCGGTAATATCGAGACCGAGCTTCATTTCGGCTCTTGCGAGAGCGACCCAGAGCTTACGGAAGGTAGAGAACTTCTTCTGTGCGGAAAATACAAACTGCATTTCTTCGCTTGCGTATCTTGTACAGAAGGGGCTTTCATAGGTTTCGTACTTGTTCATATAAAAATCCTTTCAGTTTTATTCCGATTTACAACATAATTCGCTATTTTATATATTACCACAAATTTTCCATTTTTACAATATAATTACCGAAAAAACAGCTTTTTTCGATATTTTTTAAAAAAATAGTAAAAACCTCTTGACAAATGCTAAAGTTTATGTTATTATTATCAAGCTGATTTAATTCAGTTAAATATTGTGGTGTAGCCAAGCGGTAAGGCACCTGACTCTGACTCAGGCACTTCCGGGGTTCGAATCCCTGCACCACAACCAATAAATACCGCAGTTCGTAAGACTGCGGTATTTTTATTTTAAAATATAATCCCATTTACGTAAAAACAGCCCGAAAAGCTTAAGCTTCTCAGGCTGTATTTTATTTATAGAGGTGATTAAGCTACGGAAGCGTTAAGCTCTGCGATAGCTGTATCGATTTCACCCTGCTTTTCTGTTCTGAGCTGTGTATAGGACTTTTCACCTGTTACATAGGGAATCTTAAGTAAGGATTCAACAGGGCTGTTTTCCATAGCGGAGCTGTCGGCAGCCGCTGTAGAAATACCGTTCTTGAAATCCCATACTGCAACTAAGTCTCTTTCGAGCTCTTCTACGAAGTCGAGCATTTCATCAGTCCAGTTATAGTCTGCCTTCTTCTGTTCTCTTGCAGCCTTAGCTACATCAGCGTCCTTTGTGGAAGCGAGAACGCACTCTACCCAAGCGGCAAAGCCATCAACATTCTGAGAACCGGAGCAAAGCATAAAGGAATCCTGCTTCATAGACTGGTAGTAAGTATCGGAGCTGGGGTCGCGGGGAACGGGTACGAAGAATACGTCGCCTTCCTCCCATTCGAACTTCTTAGCGTACTTATAGCCCTTTTCTTCCCAGAAATATGTACCCTGAGCGAAGAAGAGAGTATCGCCGTTAGCCCAAGCCTTTTCGTTGATGCCCCAGCTGTTGAGCTCGTGACGGGGATAACGATAGTTTTCTGTACAAAGA
The DNA here is from genome assembly GCA_045579625.1 of Ruminiclostridium sp. Lineage (GTDB taxonomy): Bacteria > Bacillota > Clostridia > Oscillospirales > Ruminococcaceae > Ruminiclostridium_E. Next base: position 13,368 of record JAZNMN010000008.1, on the reverse strand, counting down.
AGCTCAGAGAGAGCCATAGCTCTTTCTACTGCAGGAGTATTAAGGTTGCTTACGAGCTTACCGTCCTCGATGCTTACGAGAGGAGTACCGGAGGTTGCGAGAAGCTTTTCGCTTACGCTCCAGCCGTCAACAACGAACTTGTTGGTGCCCGACTGCTGGAACTTGTCAGCCATTTCGATGAACTTGTCCCAGGTCCATTCGCCTGCTCTGTATAATTCATAAGGATCTTCAAGACCGTTTTCCTGAATAATGCTTCTTCTGTAGAAGTATACTTCGTCAAGACCTATCTTAGGAATAGCGCAGTAATTCTTACCGCCCCACATAAACTGGTCCATATCGTCTCTTGTATCAGCCCATTCTTCGGCATTGGTATCTATGATACCGTCGATACACTGGAACATTCCCTTATATGCGGAAAGAGGGAAGTAGCCGATTTCGAAGGGGAAGATGTCAGGGGAGTCGCCGGAAGATACGAGCATTCCGAGCTTATCGTAACGCTCGTGGTATTCACAGTTAATATGCTGGAATACACAATCTGCGTAATCGCCGTAGGAAGCGTCGCCTTCCTCGGGAATTCCGTAATTTGCCTTGAATAATTCTACGTCGGGAGCTGTCTCCTTGATAGGATACCAGGCAAGCCACTTTATCTTCTTGGTAACCTCGTGCTGTCCCATTTCAAGGTCTGCTACAGCATCCTGTACCTCTTTATTTGTTTCGAAAGTTTCCCAGGTTGTAGGGGGAGCAGTTGTTGTTGCCGCAGCAGTACCGTTGTCGGCTGTTCTTCCGCCGCCTCCGCAGGCAGTAACAGAAAGAAGCGAAGCTGCCGCTAAAACAGAAGCAAGAATTTTCTTTGATGTCTTCATTTTAAAAAATCCTCCTTTAAGCAATTTTAACCTCGCACAGCGAGCTGTACGATATACTTAAATTATAGCAAACAACAGCAATTATTGTCAATTATTATAGCACTGAATTTTCATTGTCTTTTTTGTAAAAAACGAACAAAAATTACTTAAAACTCTTTTGCTAATAACTTAAAAATACACTTTAAAGATAATTAGTTAAAAGGGAGGAGTAATAATTTGCGGTTTCGTCCTCATCCTCTCCCGTAAGGAAGCTTAATAAGCCGTCGCTTCCTTCGCCCATAATCGCTTCGGAATAGGTGGAAATCGTTGAAGCGAGAGAGGACACGCTTTTACTTAAAGCCGCCGAATCGAGAGAAACGAAATCCTCGGGCTTAAAGCTTAACCGACGGTCGCCGCCTACGGTTATACCTGCGTTTTTAAGAGCCTCCTCAATCATATCCAAGGAAGCCTTAAGCCCCGTAGAATACATATATGCGGAGGTTCCCGAGGCTGTTGAAAGGAGAGAGGTTACCTCGTTAAGGCTTCCTGTATAAGCGGATAAAGCGGTTTTTATCGTAGCCTCGTCGCTGTTTCCGAGAATAAGGAGCTTATCTGCGTTTACCTTTAAGTTGTCGGCAGCAGTTTTAAGGGAGGAGGAAGAGCCTGCCGAAGAAAATCCGAGAGAGGAAAGTACCGCTGACGCAGTAGTATCCTCGGCGGCGTTGCGGATTGCATATAAAAGAGCGTCTCCGCTTATGGAGGTATTTTTCTCGGCGGAAGTACCCGTATAGCCTACAGGCTTCTTCTCTTCGTCAGTAACGTTCATCATCGACTTAAGTATGTCGCCGAAGCTGTCATCTTTACCGCCGAGACCTCTTACCGAAGCCTTTGTGTTTTCGATTTTTTCCCTTACGGCACGGCCGATAAATCCGCTTTCGTATATGTACATTCCTTTCGCCTCCTTTCTATTGGGAACGCTCTGTTAAATCAGGTCGCTTATATCGATATTTTCGCCTGTAAGTCCGATGTATGCGCCGTCCTTCGCCTCGGCGGAATCGGGGTGGGCAAGAAGCCACTTATTGCAGGCACGGAGAGTCTTATCCTCCTCGGATATATTCTTTATGTCGGGCTTGGGGCCGTTTGTGCCCTTGGGAAGAACGATAACTACCTTGAATTTTCCGTCCTTTTCCGCATTACAGGGCGCATAGTGAAGGGTTGTTCCGTAAACCTCAACCACCTGTCCCGCCTTGGCACGGAAGGCCTTTACCTTCGAGGTATCGAGCTTTCCGTCGATAATGTCATCCTCACGAGCTACAAGAAGAATGAAATCGTAGAGGCCGATATTAAGCTCGCTGTCACGGTGATATTCGAGACAGTTAAGCTTTGTGTTGCGGCCGTTGCAGTAGCCTAACTGAACAGGCATACCGCCGTAAGCGTTATTCTGAAGCTGTCCGAAAAGACAGGTTGCCTCGAGAGCAGGAACGGAGGGCTCATAGGCTACTCCCTCGGGAAGGGGTGTTTCTTCGTCGAGAGCCTTAAGGAGACAGGCTGTGTCATAGCCCTCAAGAACCTTTCCGTAGGGCGCAAATTCTTTATCGAGTACAGAGTAGATAGTCATAATGTATTCCTTTCAGAAAGATGAAATTTCATACTGTTATAATATCATAAATACCGAAGTTAGTCAACAAATTATGAATATTTACCCCGGTAAGGGAGAAACTGTTATAAAGAAATCTGAAAGGAATGATTATTTATGCAGTTAGACGGCTCTAAAACCCTTGAAAACCTTAAAACAGCCATTTCGGGAGAATCCCAGGCACGAACAAAGTACACCATATACGGTGAAATTGCCCGTAAAGAGGGCTACCGCCACGTGGGCGACATTTTTGACGCTACCGCCGACAACGAAAAGGCTCACGCCGAGCTCTGGCTTTCTCTCATAAGCGAGGGAATTCCTGCCTCAACGGAAAAGGCGCTTGAAAATGCGGCAGGAGGCGAGCACTACGAATGGACGGATATGTACGCAGGCTTCGCCGCAACCGCAAGAGAGGAGGGTTTCGAAAATATCGCCCTTCTTTTCGAAATGGTGGCGAATATCGAAAAGGAACACGAAAACCGTTACCGTACCCTTCTTCAGCAGATAAAGGAAGGGAAAGCCTTTACCGAGGAAGGCGAGGTTCTCTGGATATGCGAAAACTGCGGCCATTTGCATCACGGAAAGACGGCGCCTATGGCCTGTCCCGTATGTAAGAAGCCCAGGGATTATTTCAAAAGAAAGGACTCCTGCTAAGGCGAGCCGCCTTGGGCAATTCCGCCGCACGCTGAACATGTGCTGTTTTGCACTTTGTTTGTGCGTCGGGGTCAAAACTGCTTTATGGAACCCACGCTAAAGGGAGCCCCTTTGGCAATTCCCGCCTCTTACAAAAATGATTAACCCCGCTGTTATAAAACAGTGGGGTTAAAAACGTCAGTATGGATTTTAGCTTTTACTTATTTCCGCCGAAAAGACCGCCGAGCTTGCCTGCGATATCGTCGAAGGAAATCTTGGACTTAACGCCGTCAACAATGTTATTGATAACGTCGTCGGGAAGGTCAACTCCGATAACCTTTTCTACTGCGGCTATAGGGTTCTTCTTGAACTCCTCGCCGAAATTGGGATCGCTCTTAACCTTATTTACGATCTCGTCGATTTTTGCCTTGATATCCATTTTACTTTTTCCTTTCTCGTGTATACTTTATATATAGGCCTTACGGCATACATAACCCTACAGTATTTTCTCCATTCCTACCTTCTGAGGGAGAAGTCCCATTTTTTCGTAGAATCGCATTGCGCCATCGTTACAGCTCCATACGTTAAGAGTAACGTTGTAGCAGGATTTTTCTCTTGCGTAATTCAGTACGTATTCGTAAAGGCTCTTTCCGACTCCCGTACCTCTCGTTTCCTCGTCAACGCAAAGGTCGTCGATATAGAGGGTTTTTATATCGGTAAGAATGTTGTTGTCCTTATGCTGCTGAAGGATACAGAAGGCATAGCCCAGCACCTTTTCTCCATCTACTGCCGCAAAAACAGGTCTTTCGTCGTCCGCCAGTATTTCCTCAAGCTCGGAATCGGTATATTTCTTTGCGCCGCCCTTGAATATATCGGGGCGACCCTTGTGATGAACCTCTAAAACCTGTCTTAAAAGGCTGTTTATTCCGTTTATATGACGGGGACAGGCCCTTATGATTTCCATTTTACCACTTCCCTTTACAAGCTAATTATATCACTTTTTCACCAAAAATCAAGTTTTTATCTCCCGAAATATCACATTTTGCAGGAAATTTCTTCCCTCGGAGTTATTTTCGACCCGTAATATTTGACATTTAAGAATTTTTAGTATATAATAGCACGGAAAAAAGAAACAACACATAAAAACACAAGAAAAGTATAATGAACAGACATATAAAAAGGATTGGTTATAATGAAAAATAAGAATTATATGAAGGCGGCCGCTATATCGCTGTGTATGGCATTTCTCGCAGGCTGCGGCGGAAACGCTCCCTCCGAAACAACAGATACCTCCGTTACAGAGGAAACAACAACCGCATTTTCCGAAACCTCCGCTTCAACCTCGGCAATAGCTATCGCCGACGAGGAGGAGCCTGTTATTACGAAGGAGCCCGCCCCCCTTAAAATAGCGGTAAACGAAAGCAATCATCTTTATTCTCCCTTTACTGCCGAAAGCGATTACGATAATCTTATAAACAGCCTTACAGGCGTATCGGTAGTTTCCTCCGACAGAGACGGAAACCCCGTTGTACAGGGAAAAACAGGCACAATGATAATGCATAAGGGCAAATATTACGGCTACAGAGGTGCGGCGGATATAACAGCCGTATACGATGAGGAAACGGATACTACCCGATACGGCATTTATCTCAGGGATAATATGGTCTGTCCCGACGGAAAGGCTCTTGACGCAGACGACCTTATTTTTACCCTTTATGTGCTTCTCGACCCTTCTTATGACGGAAGCGTCCCTCTCGGTACAATAGATATCCTCGGCGCGAAAAACTACCGTATGAACAGCAGTATCGCCGATACGATAACAGAGGAAGAAATCGAAGCCGCTTTATCCAAGGAGAGCGTACAGGCGCTTATCCACGAGGAAATAATAGTTCCCGTAATTAACGAGGAATTCGAAAATGTAAAATCCCTCTACGGCGACCCGAGCTACGGCGTGTACACAGATAAATATGCGGAGCCGAAGGATCTTATGGCATATTTCTACTCTATAAACAGCGAGTACGACTCCACAGCCGCAGATGAAAAGACCGTTCTTTCCGACCTTGCGGAAATGTACGGAAGCAATTACAAGCTTCTCGGAAGTATGGTTTCGGGAGACGATAACTATTATAATAACGATGTACGTGCCTGTGCAGTAAAATATATAACCGAGGAAAAGGGCGAAAGCTCCAAGATTCCTTCGGTTTCGGGCATTAAAAAGGACGGAAATTATACTGTTTATATCGACGTAAAGGGAACTGACGATACTATACTTTCTGTCCTTGAAGAGGTAATTATAGCCCCTCTCCATTATTACGGAGACGAAAGTAAATACAGCTACAGCGACAACCGCTTCGGCTTCGAAAAGGGAGACGTTTCTCCCGTGCTTTCCGCTAATGCGGGGCTTCCCTTCGGCGCAGGAGCTTACTCCTACAAAAAGACTGAGGGCGGAAGTCTCATCCTTCAGGGAAACAAGCACTATTTCAAGGGCGCTCCCCTTACGGAAGAAATACATATCTTTTCGGGTACTGCACAGAAGGCAGTCTCTATCGTCGAGGAGGGAACGGCTGATATCTCCTTCCCCGAAAGCTCCGCCGAAACCTACGGCTCTATAGACGCCGCCAATAAGTCTATCGAAAAGCTCAGTCCTTATTTCTCCGAGGAAGCGGGCTACGGATATATCGGACTTAATGCCGCAGCAGTAAGCGTAAACGGCGACCCTGCTTCGAAGGAAAGCGTAAGCCTCAGAAAGGCTATCGCTTCGGTTATCGCTTACTATAAGGATTTATCTGCAGGAAGCTACTTCGGAAAAAGCGGTATAACCACCGATTATCCCATTATAAACAGTGTAATTATCCCCGAGGGGGGCGAGGATTATGTAACGCCCTACTCCCTCGACAAGAACGGGGAAGCAATTATAACCGTAGGAATGACCGAGGAGGAACAGCTCGCTTCATTAAAGGCCGCTTGTATCGGTTATCTCGATGCCGCAGGCTATACCTTCGCCGACAATAAGCTTACCGAAGCCCCCGATGGCGGAAAAACAGCCTTTACCGCTTATGTTCTCGGAAACGGTACGGGAAATCATCCTGCCGCAGAGGCTCTTTATAACGCTTCGGCGCTTCTCTCGGAAATCGGTATATCCCTTGACGTTAAGGATGTGGCCGACGCTTCGATAATATGGAACGCCGTATCCGAGGGAACTCACGAAATATGGGCGGGAGTATGGAACGACAGCCTTTCTACCGTATATTCCGAAAATTCCTATTACGGTATAAGCGACGACGCTGTAGCCGAAAGGGCTTCCGAAATTTCAGACGCTTCGGAATATAAGGCCTTTTACGACTCCCTTTTCTCGGATTGGGCAGTAGAAATCCCCTGTTACCGACGTGAAAGCTGTACCTTATTCAGCAGTCTCAGAATAGATATGGCCTCTCTCCCCGAGACTATGACGGAAAGCTACGGCTGGGAAAAGGAAGCGGAAAAAATCATAATGAAATAAATTTATCCCCGACAGAGTATTTTAAGCTACCTGTCGGGGATTACTGCTTTAAAAATAATCCTCCGAGAGCATTTGACAAAACCCGTTAAACGTGATACAATAAAGGTTGCAATATTATTTTGCGGAAGAATTAAGGGTAATTCTTATCAATTTTACCGCCGTAAAACGGCAGAAACGAAAGGATGGATTCAAAATGAAAATCACATTGAAGGGCGACGTAATCAAGGAATTTGAAAATGGTATGTCCGCCTACGAAATCGCACGGGAAATAAGCGGAGGGCTTGCAAGAGCTGCCTGCGCCGCAAGAATTGACGGCAAGGTGTGTGATTTACGAACTACCATCGATAAGGACTCTACCCTTGACATACTCACCTTTGACGACGAGGACGGAAGAAAGGCTTTCCGTCATACCGCTTCCCACATTTTAGCACAGGCTGTAAAAAGACTTTTCCCCGAAGCTAAGCTCGCTATCGGCCCCGCTATCGATAACGGCTTCTACTATGACTTCGACGTAGAAAAGCCCTTCGGCCCCGAGGATATCGCTAAAATCGAAGCGGAAATGAAGAAGATAACCAAGGAGGATATAAAGCTTGAGCAGTACGAGCTTCCTCCCGCTGAAGCGATTGAATATTTAAAGGGTATCGGCGAGGTATATAAGGTTGAGCTCTGTGAGGAGCACGCAGGCAAGAATGAACCTATTTCCTTCTATAAGCAGGGCGACTTTACCGACCTTTGCGCAGGCCCTCACCTTATGTCCACAGCACAGGTAAAGGCCTTCAGACTTACCAACTGCACAGGCGCATACTGGAGAGGCGACGCTAAGGGCAAGCAGCTCTGCCGTGTATACGGTACTGCATTCCCCAAGGCCTCCGAGCTCGAGGAATATTTAAAGCAGGTTGAAGAAGCCAAGAGCCGTGACCATAACAAGATCGGCCGTGAGCTCGAATATTTCACAACAGTAGATTATATCGGACAGGGTCTCCCAATCCTTCTCCCCAAGGGCGCAAAAACTATCCAGACTCTCCAGAGATGGGTAGAGGACGAGGAATATAAGAGAGGCTATATCCTTACAAAGACTCCCTTTATGGCTAAGCGCGACCTTTATAAAATCTCGGGACACTGGGATCACTACCGTGACGGTATGTTCATCTTAGGCGACCCTGATGATGAAACTAAGGAATGCTTCGCTCTCCGTCCTATGACCTGCCCCTTCCAGTATCAGGTATTTTTAATCAGACGGCGTTCCTACCGCGACCTTCCTATGAGACTGGGCGAAACCTCTACTCTTTTCAGAAATGAGGATAGCGGTGAAATGCACGGTCTTATCAGAGTAAGACAGTTCACTATCTCCGAGGGTCACCTTATCCTCCGCCCCGAACAGCTCGAAGAAGAATTCAAGGGCTGTCTCGAGCTTGCGAAGTACTGCCTCGATACGGTAGGTATGCTTGAGGACTGTACCTTCCGCTTCTCCCAGTGGGATCCCGAAAACCCCAAGAACAAGTACGAGGGTACAAAGGAACAGTGGGAAACAGCACAGGCTACAATGAAGAAAATTCTCGACAATCTCGGCGTAGAATATACTATCGGTATCGACGAGGCTGCCTTCTACGGACCTAAGCTCGATATCCAGTATAAGAATGTATTCGGTAAGGAAGATACTATCGTAACTATCCAGATTGATATGCTTCTTGCCGAAAAGTTCGGTATGGAATACGTTGACGTAGACGGAACAAAGAAGAATCCCTATATTATCCATCGTACAAGCCTCGGCTGTTACGAAAGAACCCTCGCTTATCTCCTTGAAAAGTATGCGGGTGCGCTCCCCCTCTGGATGTCCCCCGAACAGGTTCGTATCCTTCCTATCACAGACAGAGCCAAGGAATACGGCGAAGCTATTTCCGAAAAGCTCGAAAGCTTCGGTATCCGTACCTCTGTGGATAACAGAAGCGAAAAGATAGGCTGGAAGATAAGACAGGCACAGCTTGAAAAGGTTCCTTACTTCTTTATCGTAGGCGATAAGGAGGTTGAAGAAAATACTGTTGCTCTCCGTTCGAGAAAGGAAGGCGACCTTGGCGCTTCTCCTCTTGACGAAGTAATCAACAGAATAATTACCGAAAACGCAACCAAGGCACGATAAGGGCTAAGAGCTACAGACAAAAGGGCTTCGGCGGCATAACACCCCGTAAGCCCTTCATTTTTAAGATATGAAAAAAGAAATAACCGAATATATAGCCTATGTTCTTAAGACTATAGAGGAAAAAAACGGCGTAACAAAGGATTTTACGGAAGAAATGCTTATAAGGATAGGGTTCTATAAGCACGAACGGCTTATCCACCTTATCGTGACTATGACCTTCGCGGTAATGACGGTGCTGTCCTTCGTGATTCTTATGCTTAAGGGCGGTATCGGAGCGCTTCTGCTTTCCTTACTCTTCCTGGCTCTCGTTATTCCCTATATCGCACATTATTACTTCCTCGAAAACAATGTCCAGAAGCTTTATAAGCTTTATTATAAGGCAAAAAACCTGTTAAAGGAAAGGGAAAATTTATGAAAAAGATTATTGCAGTAATTTTAACTCTTGCAGTATGTCTTGTGGCATTCTGTGTTCCTGCTTCGGCGGCAAGCTACAAGGTAAAGGTATATCCTTACTATATGAGCGGCTATACCAATGTGGGTCTTAAAACCTACAACAACACCGTGTACTATACCACCGACGGCTCAAAACCCGACAGAACAGATGAAAAGTACACAAGCCTGTTCAGAGTTACAGAGCCCTGTACCTTAAGGCTGGCAGTATACAAGGGCGGTAAGGTTGTTAAGCGTCTTTCCGCTAAAATAAAGGTAGAGGTTAGCGCTCCTGTAATCTCCTTCGAAGCGAACAGCAAGGGAAAATATACCGCTACAATAACAGTCCCCGAAAATTCCAAGGTTTACTATACCACCAACGGAGCTGCCCCTACAAAGAAGAGCAAAAAGCTTACCGAGACAAAGGGTATAACCGTTGAGCCCGGTACAGAAATAAGAGCGTTTGCTGTAAGAAGCGGCTGGAAGAATTCTTCCGTAATTTCCAAAACCGCTCCTACAAAGGTGCCTGAGATAATTGAAGAAGCTCCCGTTCACGAGCCTACCAAGGAAGAAATTTTCCTTCAGGAAATCGTGGAGCTTGTAAATAGTGAACGCAGAAGATTCCGCTATGACCCTGTTTCCGCCGAAGCGTCTGTTAACGCTGTTGCTCATATCCGTGCCGAAGAGCTCGCCGAATCCTTCAGTCATTCCCGTCCCGACGGCAGCTATTATATGAGCGTTTTAAATGAAAATGGCGTACATTACAGCAGTGTAGCAGAAAATATCGCCAAGAACTTCGAAACCTCCGAGGAAGTATTCGAATACTGGAAGAGCTCGGGCGAGACCAACAAAAACTTCATTGACCCCTACTTTGACCGTATCGGCTTTGGTTATGCAGAATCCGAGGACGGAAGCGAAAATTACTGGACAATTATATTTATAAAGAAGCCCTACGAATCGAAAAACAGCTAAACAAGAGGACGTTATATGAAAAAAATAATTGCAGTCTTATTGACCCTGTCAGTATGTCTCTCGATTTTCTGTGTTCCTGCTTCTGCGGCGAATTACAGCGTAAAGGTGTCCCGCGAATACAACGACGGATATACATACGTGACCCTTAAATCCTCAACAGGAACGCTTTATTATACCACCAACGGTACAAAGCCCGACAGAAACGACGACAGGTACAAGTTAAACACCTATATAAAAGTAACAAAGCCCTCTAAACTCAGAATCGCAGTTTACAGCGGCGGTAAGGCAGTAAAATACTATTCCGCTAAAATTGATGTAAAGAACAGCACTCCGAAGATAACCATTTCCAAGGCTTCGGGCGGAAAGTATACCGCTAAGATAACCGTTCCGAAAAATGCAACCGTCTATTACACAACCAATGGCAAATCCCCTTCCAAATCAACAGGCAAGAAGCTTACTGCCACAAAGAGCATAACCGTCAAGGGCGGTACAAAAATTAAGGCAATAGCTGTACGAAGCGGCTGGAAGAATTCTTCGATTGTAACGAAAACCGCTCCCTCAGCCTCTTCCTCGAACAGCGGTACAACCACCTCAAACACAGGCTCAGCCTCTTCTTCCGAAACCGAATTTATGAAGGAGGTTCTCAGGCTTGTAAATATCGAGCGTGAAAAGCGCGGCATATCGGCGGTTGTTTTTGACGATAAGCTAAACAAGGCGGCGAAGATCCGCTCCGACGAAACCGCTGTGCTTTACAGCCATACCCGTCCCAACGGACAGAGCTGTTTCACTATTCTCGACTATGTGGGAATAACCAATGTTGCGGCGGCGGAAAACATAGCGGCAGGCTATAAATCTCCTGCGGCAGTTGTAGCAGGCTGGATGAATTCGACCGGTCACAGAAAAAATATCCTTAACTCCGCCTATAAGAAAATGGGTATCGGTTATACCTATGTAAAGAGCGGCGATATGGGCTACAGCGACTTCTGGGCACAGCTATTTACAAGCTGATATGATTATGAAAACTACTGCACTCATACTATCGGGGGGCTCCTCCTCAAGAATGAAGGGAACGGATAAACAGTTCGCCCTCATAGACGGAGTTCCCGTAATTATTAAATCCATTCTTGCTTTCGAAAGGGCGGAAACGGTGGATGATATTATCGTTGCCGCCAAGGAAGAAAGTATAGAACGAATTAAAATCCTTTCCGAGGAATACGGAATAACTAAATTAAGAGCAGTCGTAAAAGGCGGAAAAACCCGTACGGAGTCCGCCTTTAACGCTTTTAATGCGGCTGAAAAAGACGGAATTATCCTCGTTCACGACGGAGCGAGACCCTTCGTTGACAATGAAGTTATCGGTAGAGTCATAAGCTCAGCAGAGGAGTACGGCTGTGCCGTTCCAATTATTCCCGTAAAGGATACGATAAAGGTTACCGAAAACGGATTTGTAACATCAACTCCCGACAGAAGCTCCCTTTCGGCTGTGCAGACTCCTCAGGGCTTCAGATATGATATATACGAAAAAATCATTTCTGCGGACGCAGACGCTACCGACGATTCGGGGCTTGCGGAAAAAATGGGGTACAGGGTAAAAACCGTTGAGGGAAGCGAAAAGAATATAAAAATAACCGTGCCCGAGGATCTGGCGGCGGTACAGAATAATGCCGAAAGGAAAAATAATGATTAGAATAGGTCACGGCTACGACGTTCATCGGCTCACCGATAACAGAAGGCTTGTTCTCGGCGGTGTTGAGATTCCTTTTGAAAAAGGACTTCTCGGTCATTCCGACGCCGACGTTCTCCTTCACGCAATAATGGACGCGGCTCTCGGAGCTCTCGCTCTCGGAGATATAGGAAAGCTTTTTCCCGATAATAACGCGGAATTTAAGGATATCGACAGTATGCTTCTCCTTAAAAGGGTTGTTGCCCTTATAGAAGAAAAGGGATATGCACTATCGAATCTTGACTCTACGATTACTGCCGAAAAGCCTAAGCTATCCCCTTACATAGTAAAAATGAGGGAGAATATAGCGGAGGCCTTTAAGGCTTCTCCCGAAAGAGTAAGCGTAAAAGCCACCACAGAAGAAGGCCTCGGCCTTAAAGGCGAGGGAATAGGCGCAACCTGTGTGCTTATACTGGAAAGAAAGGGCTAACGATGAAATTTAAAGAAGAAATTAAAAATTTAAGAGTGAAGAATTTTCTGCTTCTTACTCTGGCAGGTATCATAAACGCCTTCGGTATAACCTGCTTCCTTTCTCCCGTAAACCTGTATGACAGCGGTATTTCCGGTACCTCAATGTTTCTCGAGAGAGTTACTCCCGAATTTTTCACCCTTTCCGTTTTCCTCGTAATCCTTAATGTTCCGCTATTTATTTTCGGCTATAAACGGCTGGGTACCTGCTTTACGATTTACGCTATATATGCGGTGCTTGTGTATTCTCTGTCCGCCTGGATAATAACCGACGTACTGCCCGTAGACGTTTCGGTTTCCTCTCCCTTCGCGGGACAGGATCTTCTCCTCTGTTCCCTTTTCGGCGGCCTTATTTCGGGTCTCGGAAGCGGCCTTACAATAAGAGCCGGCGGCGCTATGGACGGAATCGAGGTTATGGCAGTAGCCTTCGCCAAGAAGCTCGGCCTTACGGTAGGCACCTTCGTTATGATATATAACATCCTGCTTTACGTTGTCTGCGGCCTTATTTTTTCAAGCTGGACCCTTCCGCTTTATTCGGTAATTGCCTACTGTGCGGCGCTTAAAACCGTAGACTTTATGGTAGAAGGTATCGATAGAGCAAAGGCGGCTATGATAGTTACGGTAGAGCCCGAAAAGGTTTGTTCGGCGGTAACCTCCGCCTTCGGAACGGGCGCAACCACTATGGAAGCAAAGGGCGGCTACTCAAATTCTCCGAGAACGGTTGTTTACTTCGTAGTAAACCGCTTCCAGATAGGAAGAATGAAAACTATAGTTCACGAAGCCGACCCAAAAGCATTTATCACAATTTCTGACGTAGCAGATATATTTAAGGCGAATAATTGAACATATAAACTAAGCCGCTTGACACTCTTACAGTGCCAAGCGGCTTTCAGTCTGTCGATAAACCCACGCACCGTAAAAATGCAGGTTTATATAGATTTCAAGCTTAAATAATATAACAGCTAAACAGAAGTTTCTCAGAGCCGCACAAACGACTCTGAGAAAGCATTTTTACTTACTTCGTCAAAA
>JAZNMN010000007.1:0-36527 GCA_045579625.1 Ruminiclostridium sp. | reverse complement strand
TGGCGCGGAAAGAGGGATTTGAACCCTCAAAAGCGTTTTTTAACAAAATCCTTTAATGTCGCCTATTCCGCTTTGTTATCGTGTTTTTTACACTTTTCGCACTTCAAAATATTACACTAAAATACCAATAAAATACACTAAAAAACCAATATTTTTTGAATTAGACAACACGAAAGACAACACGAATTATATAAAAGTAAGGCGGGATTTCTCCCGCCTTTTCTTATCCTCAATCGTCGTCTACAACGATCTCAAAGTATTTTGCAAGCTTGCCCTTGCCTGCATCCTTGTCTTCGAGGAAATCCTTCGCCATATAACCGTAAAAATCGGCATTGTCCACGTTGAACTTCTTAGCAGTCTTGCAGTAGTCCGAATACATCATATTCGCCGCTACATAGAACTCTAAGGGATCAAGGTTCTGACCGCCGACACGATCCATAAGAGTACGGGTCTGCTCCTGAGACCAGTGAGCGCCCTTTGTTCCGTCGGAATTCTTCATCTCCTTTGTCCACTCTTCGGCTTTTTCGGGGGTTACTCCTTTGGTACCATCACGATGAGTACTCCCGGAGAAGTAGGTATTGCGGCTGTTGACCTCTTTACGGCTTCCGCTGTGCATTTCTGCACCATAGCCGCCGTCAAAACCTATACGTCTTTCACTTCTCATATCTTCCCAGACGGGAGGCGGGTACTGATTGCCGCTGTTCATATTGGCCTGCATAGGGGGCTGATAATCGTTATATCCGCCTCTGTACTGACCGCCTCTCATATCTTCCATACGCTCAGATCTGTAGTCGTTACCCCTGTAATAAGGGATATCCCTCATTTCGCCGCCGCGATTGTAATTGTTATAAGCGTTGTAGTTGTTGTTTGGCCTTTCGTTGTCGTAGGGGTTGCCGTAATCGTTGCCCCTGCCTCTTTCCCTGCTTCTGCGTGCTTCCGTGGAAAGGAGCATCTTCATTCTTCCGTTCATCAGCCTGCACCTCCTTCAACTGTGGGAGCTGTACCGTCAATGCTTCTGAGAGCGTTATCTCGTGTGCAGTATGTATCACACAGGAGCTTGAAGTTTCCGCCTGTTGCACTTGTCACCACTCTTACCGGGTAACGTGTCCTTGTGTTGATTGAGCAAGCCTGTACAGGAGCACAGCAACGAGTAAGCAAGGGATAAGTTTCGGTACCGTCGCCGATGGTGATAACTACCTCTGCTGTAAGGGTAGTTGCTGCAGGAAGTGTCTGAGCTACTATAATACAGTATTTTTCACCGTTATTGTAAGCTCCTGCAGGAAGATTGATTGTCAGCACTCCTGCCGCAAAGGTTACGTCTTCGGAGATAATCAGATTCGGGCAGAGCTGACAGCTTCTATTGCATTTCATTTCATTTTCCTCCTAATCAAAGGGCGGCAAAAGCCGCCCTGAAGTCACACTCTTATAGTGGATCAGCAGCCACATCCGCAGCCGCCGCAGTTGCCATAACCGCCGAACTGTACTGTTCCGCAACCGTTAACGGGGAAGTTAACGGGTGTAGGGGGCTGTACGATGTAAGCGGCAGAAGGACAGTCGTGACCGCTTCTGCGTAAGATTTCGGCTGTACCTGCGTCGATAGCCGCACGGATTACGCCGTTCTGTTCAGCCTGAGAAGCCGCAAAGCGAAGTGTCTGGTTCTCGTTCTGGAGAGCCGCGATCTTTTCTGCCTGTCTTGTAGCTTCCATCTGATCGAGCTTAGCGATTACTCTGTCAGCGTCATTGTGCTGGTTCTGAATAATGCTGTTGGTATTGGTGGCAAGAGCGTAGTTAGTGTCACAGAAGCCTCTTTCGATAAGTCTCTGTGTTTCACAGCAGCAGTTAGCAAACTGTGTACCGAGTGCTGCCTGTCCTGCCTGAACTCCGTTGAAGCCCTGAGCAATGTTGTAGCCGAGAGTGCATACTGCATTGTTTACGCCTGCAAAGCCATTGAGTAAACCGCTGTTTACTGCATAGAAGCCGTCACAGAGACCCTGCTGAACGCCTCTAACTGCATTGTCAAGGTTGTTGAAGTTAAAGCTGTCTGCAAGCTCAGCACGGGTAACTACACCGTTAAGAGCACCGTTGCCGCCGAGACCGCCGCCGAACATTCCTCCGTTGCCGAATACAAGGCCGAGAGCTGCGAGACCGAGAATCCAGTTATCGCCTCCCCACATTCCGCCGCCGTTGCCGTTGCTGTTGCTATCCTGGCCGAGAGCGTAGCCTAAAGCCATTCCGTCATCCATTGTTTTTTTCCTCCAAGTTGTAATTTTTTATTTATAACGGCTGTGCACCGCCGCTATTTTTATCTGTTAAGCCCGAGAGAAGCAATCACGTTATCAAGAGTTGTACCTCTTTCCTTCGCCATATTTTCGAGAGTAGCCCGGAACTGCTCGGGGGTCTTTCCCTCCATAAGCCTAAGCACCTGCATACCCTGAGGGGTCTGTCTTGCCGCCTGTGTAAAAAGCTGCATAGGATTCTGAGCCTGTCGCATAGCCATAGCTAACTGTAGAATGTTCATTTTTTCTTTGCCTCCGTAGTCTGCTCGGGCTTCAAGCTTTCGATTTCGTTCCTTAGCGCCGTTATTTCTGCAGTAAGCCTCTCGATTTCCGCCTTAGGGTCGAAAATTATTTCAGTCTGAATGTGTGGAGCTTCGGGTAGTCTGAAGGTGAGGAATACTCCTGCACCTGTATTAGGGTTAAGTGTTTTTGTATGTATTGCTCCGTGCGCAAAGTCAGGCATGATGAGCGTAGCACCCATAAAGTCAGTGGGAATAGCCGCCGCTTCCTCGGGGGTTGCCACAGGTATTACCTTAAATGCGTTTTGTACAGGAGCCTCCGCCTGAACAGGCTGTGGTGGCTGAACAGGCGGAAGTGCCTGTACTCTGGGAACAGTAGTTGGCTGAGCGTAAGGATAAAAATTTCCGTACATTTTTAACTCCTTTCAGTTGACATATTACGACAGGTATGTTAGAATGTTTATATCCAAGTTGTCCCACAATCGAAATATTTCTTTGTGGAAGTATATCTCTTTCGCCGTCTGTAGCGTCCATCTGCAGGCGGTTACTTCTTTTTTCTGACTTCATTATAAAAGAAAAAAGCCACAACTAAGTATCAACTTAGTCGTGACTTTTTCCGTATTATTCAATCTCATCCTCTAAGGTGAGAGCCGCCGCCCTGAACACCTTGAAGAATACCTGCCCCTTAACGGCAATAAGCCGAGCCTTACTTATATTAAGCTGCTGCATAAGCCCCTCATTGTCTTTGCGGTTATTCTGACTGCACAGATTATTGAACACCGCCAGTTCCTCCGAGCTGAAACAGGCTCTTTTCTTTATGCACTCTTTTTCTTTGGTTGTGAGCGCTGACAGATTCTCATACATAAATCATTCCCTCCGTGTTGCGGCAGGGCTGCAGGGTTTTCTTCAAACAGCATAACTGCCGACCTGATTTCTTCCTTTTCGTCGTCAGTATCGCTGTTTGTGCCTGTCTCGTTGTTATGGCGGCAAAGGAAGAACATCCAGGAGAATATCAGAGCCACCGTAAGCACAAGGATTATTGCAAATCTTACGCCGTCCTTTATTCGCTGTCTTTTCCCTATTTCCGCCATAAGGAGAAATGTATCGCTGTGTCGTTCTTTCATTTCTTTTCGATATCCTCCACATTCACCCAACTAAATATCTCCTTCAGCAGCACCCTCTTACCGCTGACTTTTTCAACAGTATAAGGCTTACCCTTGCAGTAATAGGGAATTCTTATATTCGTTTCCGAATAATGAACGGCAGTAGCCTTTATTACTACCTTATCACCCGATTTTATTTCGGGTGATTTTTCCTTTTCGGGCTTATTTTCAGCATATTCGATATAGGGACACTTAAACCAATGCGTCCAGCCCGACCAGTTCTTCACCTTCGTTTTCGAAACGCCGTCACCTCTGATACTGAGGGTACTCTCGATTACGTCGCCGTTACCCACGTAAACGCCTACGTGGGGGTGAGTGGTGCTGTAAAGAATAAGTCCGGGGATTTCGGGGAGCGTGTCGATTGTACCCTTTTCCGTTGCCGCATTGAACATTCCGCCTGCATTCACATCTGGATATCCGGGCTTTCCGTAGTTCTTGGAGCTGCGCCCACCGTCGGGGCTTCCGCTCCAGTAGTAGGACTTTATGAGCCCCACGCAGTCAACACCGTAATAGCCCTTACCGATATACTTTCGGAGCTCCTGCAGTCGGGCTTCGGAGTACTGCTTTTTTCCGTAGATTTTGTATAACTGCTGTATGTAGTTTTCCGTAATGGGACGGTAAATTCCGCCCCACATATATCGGGTATTGTCCTTAAGCGCCTTTTCGGCGTGCTTTACAAGTCCCTCATTCGTGTACATCTGCACTTTCCCCCTTGTATTTTTCGATTATTTCCTTAAGCTTGTCGAAGCCGAACTGTGCGGCGTAGCTCACAAAAAAGCCTGCCACAACGGCGCCGACTATCATATACCATTCTACTGTCACGCCCATAATTCCCACATAGGCAAAAAATGCCGAAACGGTCAGTACCATAGCCACGATAAAGGCGGTAAGCTGTGCAGGAAAGTTTCTCGTAGTCTGCTTGACTACCTCTGTTACAACGTTTGTGCAAAGGGTGAGACCTCCGACAATCATCATAAGAAAGGTAAAGTCAATTCCTTCGATTATCATTGTTCTTCCTCCTTTCTTTTTTCGGGTATTCCGAATTTTGCGGAAGTAAAGGCTCGTGCGCTGTTCTGCAGTGCGTAGCCCACAAAGGAAACGCCGCTTGTGCCCCAGAGCGTTTCTATTATTGAAGTTGATAAGCCTTCAAGGGGCTGCTTATCGAAAACCGACAGGACATAGCTTCCTGCCGTAAAGATAACGCTTACCGTCACACAGACGGTAAGCCATATTTTTGAAAATTCCCGTTTACCCTTCTTTTTCCGAGGCTTTCGGGGGTTTTTCTCAAATGAAATCTTAAACATTTCAGCCACCCACGATAATTGCTACGAGATAGCCGATAACGCCGCTTGCCGCCGCCGAAATTGCGGCAGTTATAAGGGTGTCCCAGCGTTTCTTGGGCTTGCTTTCAATGTCGGATATCTTGTCGCCCATTTCGTTGACCTTTTCATTGAGATTTTTTATCTCGTCGACGAGCTGTCTTATGCTTTCGATAAGCTGTTCATGACGGTCAACTCTCTTATGAAGTGATTTTACAGAGGCTTCGGCGGCTGTAAGCCGCTCGAAAACCTCCTTTTCATAATTTTCCATTTAAGTATCTCCTTACTCTGTGATAAGTTCTTCCATACCGCTATCGATAAGGATTTCCTTAACGGCTTCCTTAAGAAGTCTGGGTACCTGTGCATAGGTCTTTTTGCCAAGCATAATCTGCTGAGCCCATAACATAGCCATCATTGTTTCACCCTCCTTTCCGAAAAGAATATAGCATACTGCAGTACGGAATAAATCAGGCATAGATAATCTCGCTCATTTCCATAATGCAGTCGGTAAGCATTGCTATCTGTTCCTGTGCCTCTGCCAGTTGTTCCGCCACGGAAGGCTCGGGTTCGGGTTCCTCAGGCCGTTCTGTCGGGGTTATATCGACAAGCTGACCCGTTCCGTCGGTGATAGGCTCAAAATAGGGAGCGTTTAAGCGTATCTTTTCCGCTAACTCCGTGCGGCTGTCGACGAGATAATAACCGTCGCCTATCCAGTTTTCATTTGGTTTCGAGCTTATTTCGATAACCTGTTTCGTTTTCTTGTTTATCAGCATATATTGTGTTCACCCCTTTTTAACACTTAACAAAGGCTACAAATTGATAAGTCGTGCCTGCCGTATTATATTCTGGCACAAACCCGTTTTCTATAATTTTGCCGCCTCTGTACGGGTAAAAATAATAATTTTGATTTAAAGTTGCGCCGTATATTATTTGCCCTACATAAACATCATCTATTGTTTTCTTCGTTACAGTGGCAACATTATTATTCCCATAGTAAGTATTTTCGTTTAACAGTAATTCGCCCTGCAAATCGCTTATTCTTATTTGCGAAGCTGTCGGTGTTGTATCGTCTGATACTACTGTCAACTTTTTCGAGTTGGAAAAAGAATATTTGAACGTTTGACTGTTGCCGAAAGAGGATGTTGCTAATTCTCCGTTTGCTCCTGTAAAGTTAGCTCCGTCTTTTTGTATTACATAACAATCTTTTGTCAACGTGGAACTATAAATATTGTTGACGTATTTTTGGTATACCGTGTCACTGATGTACATTAGCCCGCTATCTTTTAAGGTGTCGCCCTGCGATATTAAAACAGCCGAGGGCGTAGCTCCGATATTCACCATAACCTCATCTTCGTTTACTGTTTCAGGCACTATATGGTTTCCAATAACGTCAACGCTGCCGTCGGATGCGGAATATGGTTTAATCCCTGTATAGTGCGCAATACCATTACCCGTGTAAGAGCCTGTGATTACTTTTGCGCCGCCGCCTGTCCCTCCGCCTATTTTCTTTTCAAGCTCAGCAATTGCACTCGCTATAACTTTATTCTGCAGAGGGTTTTCAGACTCTTCGGAAAGTTCGTAGTCGACCGACTCCTTACTTATCTTTTTCTTTAATTCTGCGACTATAGCTTTATTCTGAACAGGGTTTTCAGACTCCTCGGAAAGTTCGTAGTCGACCGACTCCTTACTTATCTTTTTCTTTAATTCTGCCGCTATAGCTTTATTCTGAACCGCATTTTCCGATTCCTCAGAAAGTTCTTCATCGATAGGAGCTACTACTACAGCACCCGTTATTTTTTTGCCTGCCGCATTATGCGCGGTACTGCCCGATAAAAGAGTATTTTCATTCACTGTATCCTCTGTAAGGTCAAGGGCTGTTTCATCGTCAACAACAACCTTATTAACCGACATTCGCACCACCTCCTATGATAAGCGTTTCGCCGCCTGCCTCGTTTGCTTCATAGCTTATCGGAATTGCCGCTATCTCAACCTTATCAAGATAGAATCCTTCGTCAGGATAAACAATCTGAGCCTGTGAGGAAGGAACGGTACTTTTACTCTGAATCTTTCGCGTATCATCCCCTAAGGTATCCATTATTCCCTGTATCGTTCCGTCAGCGCTTGCACCTTTATTATTCAGCTTTTCGGCTCCCCTCTGCTGTTCGCTTCGGGTTATTTCCTTAAGCTTTTCAAGCTTTTCTCTTAAATTCTTCATTATACTACCCCCGTATAGATAAGATAATTAAGAGTTATATAAGGCTGTAATAGGCTAAAGCTCGCTCCTCCGCCTGTGCTTGTAATTCCACTGATTGTTTTTAAAACGCCTGCGTTGTCATAGGTAGCAGAACTGTCCAAGCCGCCGCTATATTCTTCGTAATCGCCGCTCGCAGCAGATACAACCTTCATATTGTGCGTATGACTCGGCATTTCATCAATCGTAAGATTATGAGCCGACGAACCGCCCTTTTTGCCGATAGCGTTAAAGCCTCCATTGTCGGCGTTATATCCCGCTATAACTCTTCCTCTGAGATCAGGAATATTAAAGGTCGTTTCTCCGTCTCCTGCTCCATAGGTTGTTCCGATTGACAGGAAAAGCTCCGAATAAATTTCACGGCTTATCGCCCTTCCGTCGCATATCATCCAACGAGAAGGCGGATTCACGCTTGCATTAGCCTTGATATCTCCGACTGTAACAAAAGATACAATCTCACTTTTGTCTGCTTTTCCTTCAAGAGCGAGCTTTTCCGCCGTACGGGCAATTACTCCGCCGCACACCGCTTCATCCATTCGGGTATCTTCAATATTTTCTTCCGCAACCTCGAGAGCTCCTGCAGGAATAAATATAAGTGCAAGCCCTAAATCGTAGTATGTTCCGTCTCTCACAATAGAAGGAATTAACGGAGTTTCGGAAGGAGTTCCCTCGATAACTGTAAGATAAATTTCTTTCTGCAGTAAATCAAGTCTTGCAACTACTCTGTCATAACGGGGATACGTTCCTGAAGCAGTCGAAAGAGCTAAATATTCCGTAGCCTCCGCCTTACCAAAAAAGCCATTGATCCAACAGTAACCTTTATTTGCCGTTACTGTCATACCTCCGCCTGCAGTAATTTTGAGCGTATCCTCTTTATCTGCCAGTACGCCGTTACTGAGGATTCCCGCCGCAAAGGCGGCAAAATCCTCCGCTACAACGTCCTTATCGGTAAAAAATCCGCTTAACATTTATTCATCATCCTTTCCTTTCGACCAGACGTCGCCAAGCTCGGGAATGACCTCTGTACCTGTACTGTCGTATATTTCCGTGACCTTATGAATTCGCTGGGTAAGGCTCATTTGCCAGTCGGGATATTCCGTTGTAACAATATCGCCTATATCATAGCTTTTTTTGTATTCGAGATTACCTGTGAAGCTTACCGAGCTTGTAAAGCGGCTGGTTCTGCTTTTTATCTGCTCCTTAGCCAGAGCGAGAAGCACCGCCTGTGTTGCCGCTACGTTAAGAGCCTGTGTTCCTGCTGCTGTGGTATAGGTTACGGCCTGTCCTCTGACTGCAACAGCTTTTTTCTCCGTACCCGTTTTCTTCTCGGGATTATATTCAACCGCTACACGGCCAAGCGAGCCGCTATAAAATGCTACTGCCGCATTGACCGTCACAGTATCATCATCCGTATATGTAGGCGATGAAAGAATTGTATCATATCTGGGCGAAAAGATAACCTGTGGATTTACTGTCTGCTCCGCCGAACGGTCTATTCCTTCGTAGCATTCGAAATACAGAAGCTTCTCGTTAAGGTCTGCGCGAAGAATAAAGCCTACACCCGACTGCTTCGAAATCTCAGAAAGTGCCGTGTGAAGATCGGTGTATTCCGTCGTAAAAGTAATCACTTTCGTAATATCTTTCTTTTCTCCGAGCCTGATATACGGGATATAATCCTCACTGTATTCGTTCATCACAGTGCTTTCAACAAGGCTTCTCATTATATTTTCCGCCGTGTCTGTAAAGCTTACACGGTTTTTTATTATATGTCCGTGAAGAAGATAGGACAGGAAATATCCCGAGGCGGTTATTGTGACCTTTCCGTCCCCTTCATCAGTCACGTTGATATATTTAATTATCCCGTTCTCGCTTGCATTTCCCTTAAAAATGAAATTGCCCTGCTTTAACAGCGTAAGATTGTTGTCCGTTGCAGGCGCTTGCAATTCAAAATACCCTGCCTGATAGAATCGCCGTTCCCACATCAGGTACTCGTATATATCCACCACGCCGATGAAGTTATAGTTGCCGTCAGCAATAAGCAAGTCAGTCATTCAGTCCCTTCCTCCTTACTATGCGTGCTGTATCTTCAATAAGTCTTTCAAGCTCATCGGGAGTAACAGGAATATTTCCGCCGCTTACATTGGTGTATATCGCTCCGAAGCGTGCAGTATATCTTACCTTGATATCAAGGTTGTTTATACCGCTATCGGCGTCATACTTAAAAGTATTTTCTCCTGAATTCAGTGTGAAGAACTCAAAGGGATGTCTGATATAGTTAATAATGTTCGTATTTTTACCGTTACGGGTAAGGGTTACGCTTTTTTCCCCTTTCTTGCTGTTAACGGTAATAAGGTCGCCTGCTTCCATTGTAAAATTAAGCTTAGCTGTCTCTCCTGTCTTTACGTTTATAAGGGCAGGATTTACAACTCTTGCAGTAGCCCTGAATTCTATATTCATATCCGTCTCAGCTTCACCCGAGTTGTATATTGTAGCAAATAAGCTTTCTATCCTTCGGGAAATGTAGAAACGTCCCTCGGGAAAATGAAAGGGAAAGCGGAAGGTTGAGTATGTTCCTGCGATAAGCTGTTCCTCTTCCTTTCCTGAACGGAAGAAAGGATCGGGGCATATAAGGATAAGAAGCCCCTGCATAGGGGGCGGCTGATTCGGCGGTATAGTGCATTCTTGCACTATATAATCAATCTGTGAGCTGCCACGCCGCCCTTCCATTATCATCGTACCCTTGCCGCCGCCCTCGAAGAAGCGAAACATCTTATGCATTGCTTTTTCTCCGTCAGCATAAGTGCGAAGACGGAAGTTTACGGTTATGACCCTTTCGGGCCGTGTTACCGTTCCGGGTATACTGCCGTCTCTGCCTGCGAGGCTCTGACGGTTTATATTGACTGCAGAAGAAACCCCTGTCATTGTGGTAAGTCTGACCTCGTTGTCGTTGATAAGGTCTATAACCTCGTCACGGGAATTTTTAAAAATAAGCTTTATCATAAAATCCCCCTTATGCTAATTCATAGCGCTTAGTTGCTTCAAGCTGTCGCTCGTTAAGCTGTGCCTGTTCATAGGCAGTTAACGCCTTAGGAGAGTTGTTGATGAAGGTGTTGTTTACGGTGGTTTTCTTTCCTGCACCGCCGCCTGTGGCTGTTGCTCCCTTCGGCTGAGCCGTTGCACCTGTGTTGTCAAGCTCCTTTTCGGCGAGTGCAGCTCTGCCCATCTGTTCATAATAGTTGGCTGAGCCTGACGTTCTTCCGAGTGTAGCATAATAACCGCCTATCTGCCCTGTATCCTGTAAGGTGTTATAACGCTCATTAAGAGCCTCTTCCGTTTCAAGCTCATTCCTTACATACCTATCGTACAAGTACGCCTGTCTGTCGTTTTTTACTACTTCTCGGCGTGCTTTATCAACCGCTTCTTTCGCTGACATACCTTCGCGAATAAACTGATTAGTTTTAAGAATTACGCTTGCTTTTATATCATCAGCTTCACCAAGCGCCTTAGTTTCTTCTATTTCGCCTGCGTGCTGCTGTTTATAAAGCTGAGCTCCGACCTGGAAAGAAAAGTCCGAAATCTGATCGTAATATTTCTTCATTTCCGTGCCGAGCAACGAATCCACGAGCCCGAGAGCTCCCGAGAATACATTCACAAGCCCGTCGCCGAGCCCCCTGAATATATTTTCGCCTTCTGTAAGCCAGTCTACTTCTCCGAGCTTATCAATCATACTTGCCGCAATATCTCCGACGCCTGCAAGCAGATCAGGAAGGGCCTCGAAAATACCGCTTATTAAAGCCCCTATAAGGTCAATTCCTGCACTTATAAGAAGGGGTAAATTCTCGATTATTGTATCGCTGAGTAAAGGAATAAGCTCCTTTATTGAAGTAACTATCTGAGGCGTAGCCTCGCTAAGTCCCTTAATAATTCCTACAAATAAAGTAAAACCCGTCTCTACAAGAAGAGGAAGGCTCTCAATAAGCGTAGTAGTTACATTTTCAATAATGCCGGGAAGCATAGGAGTAAGAAGCTCTATAGCCTCGTTAAGTCCGCCGATGAGACCTGTAAAGAGAGTGATACCGCCCTCAACTACAACAGGAAGAAGCTCGGGAATAGCCTTCACAAAATCCTGTGTCAGGTTGTTAAGCCCGTCTACGAGGTAAGGAAGGAGAGTAGCGACCGCTCCGGGAAGCATTTTTCCTGCTGTTCCTATAAGAGTGTTAAAACCCTCGAGAAATCCGGGAATTATAGTTTCCATTTCGCTTTGTAACGTAACAGACAAATCGCTTAGCAATCGCTGTAAATTGCGTTTTGATTCTTCGGCAGTCTGAGGATCAAATAATCCTGTTATAGCCTTCGATATATCCTCTGCGCTTTTTGATAACTGCCTTGAAAACTCTGTAAAGCTGTCGCCAAGATTTATCGACGAACCTATTCGAGATATTGTTTCACTGAATGAAGTGTATGTTGCTTCACTCATTTCTCCAAGCTTGTTACGGGTTCTGTCAATACTGTTCGACATATTCCTCAGAGAAAGAACAGCGTCCTCGCCTAAATCTTCCCATTGAGTACCGAATAAAGATACACCTATTTTATCACGTTCTACGGCATTGTCTACTTTTGCAAGTCTGTCAAGTATATCACGAAAAGCGTTAGCGGACTTCTCACCGCCTTCTGCAAATATGGAAGGAAGTTCTGAGGCGTTTACTCCGAGTGCCTTAAATGCGTTTGCAGTAGTGTCTGAACCGTCAATAGCACGTATAGAAAACTCTTTTACAGCGTCGTTAATCTTGTCAATCTGATATACGCCGCTTTCCGCTCCTGCCGCCATAATGTTAAAAGCGTCTTCAGCGCTGAAGCCAAGATTAGAGTAATATGTTGCATACTCCGCTATCTGGTCTGCTAAGTCTGCATTTTGATTAAGTCCCTTTTCTGCACCCTGAGCAATAAGATTATAAGCTTCGTTTGCGGTAATTCCAAACTGATTTATTAAAGAGTTTGCGCCTCTGAGACTTTCGGAAAAATCAATTCCGTATACTTTTTCTAAAGAGTAACCGTTTTCTACGGCCTCTTTAAGTTCTTCATCGGACAACCCTTTTATCTGCTGTCTTACAAGTCCGATTTTATCAGCGATATCTCCGAAGCTGTCACCAAAGTTATCCAAATATACAGAATTCATTATATCGCCGTATTTTTCTGCTTCGGAAGCTGTAAGCCCTAAAGATGCCGTAAGCTTTGAAACGGCTGTATTCTGTTCTTCTGTATTGGCTACTATCGCCTTACCCGCCGCCGTTGCCGCTGTGGAATAAGCAGTAAGAGCCGCCGCCGAAGCCTTAAAGGTCTTTTCAAGAGTAGCGGAGCCGATTTTCGCCGCCTGTGCTGCGGCACTTCCGAAAGCAGAAGCTAAATTCTTAGCCGCTGTTGCGGTCTTTTTTATTACCTTTTCGGCCTTTTCTACCCCTTCAACCGCCGCTTCGGGTACAAGGTCAGTAACCTTTACATTGCTGAGCTTACGAAGCTCCTTCTGATTTGTTTTGAGGGCTTCCTCAGACTTGTTAAGAGCGGATTCAGAATTGTTAAGCTGAATTGTAAAGCTTGTAACGGCCTCCTGTGCATCCTTCATAGCCTTAGCAGCCTTTACAGCTTCCGCCGATTCCTTACCCTGAGCCGCCGCTATTTCCTCATATTTGGCCTTTGCCTTGTCGTAGGCTTCGGTAGAATCCTTTACAGCGTTTTTAAGGTATTCGACCTTTTCACGCTGCTTGTCGTACTGCTTCTGAAGTATTTCGTTCTGAGCCTTAAGTGAACGCATACTTTTATCGTTTTCATTGAAAGAAGCAGTAGTTTTCTTCATTTCGGAGCTAAGTACTCTGAGCTCCGTGTTTATATTCTTGACGGCGGACTTGTATTCCTTTTCCCCGTCAAGCTTAAAGACGGTCTTTATTTCCTTGTTAGCCATTGTTACCGCCTTTCATTTCAATCTGATATAGCCATATCTGCATTATTTCGCCGGGAGTGAATTTGTTAAGCACCGATTCGTAGTCAAGCCCACAGCTTAGTCCTCTCGCAATGGCAGATAGTGCCTTATTAGGGCGTTTAAGCCCTTTTTTATCCGCTTTAAACTGTAAAACGTAATCGAGATCGTCGTCTGTTTCGGGTGCAGTAGTCTTTACCCTTGGGGGAATCTCGTGATACATAGCCTGTTCTATTTCTCCGAAAATAGCCGTATATGCGCCGATTATTTCCGCCGCCGTAAATAACACAGGGAAATCAACGCCTGTTACAGGCAGTCCCCTTTTTCTCTGGGTAGCTTCGGCCATTATAGAAATGACCTGCTTAAGTCTTTCTGTAGGCTCTTCTGCCACAAGCCACTCCTTAAGCTTATTCGTACAGCCCGAAAGCTCACAGATTTCGTAGTATGCCCCTGTTGTAAGGGTAAGCTCTACTGCTTTCCCCTTAATTGTTACCGTTCTGATACTATCGCCCCCTTTTACAGTTTATCTGCAGCAGAAAAGCTGTAAAAAAGGGCGGTAAAACCGCCCTGTTTCTTATAAACCGTTGTCGTCGCCTGTGGTACCTGTGCCGCTTGTGGTGCTTGTAGCCTCTGCCGCTGTAGTAACTGCCGCAAGCTGCTTAAGATGTGCTACTGCGTCTTCCATTTTCTGAAAGCGCTTACGGCTTCTTAAGTTAATCTTAGGGTCGATTCCGGGAACAGTATACAGACGTCCTGTAATGCTGGGAGCCGAGAAGGTTGTAGAGCCTGCCTTTGTTGCTAAGGATTCACCCGTAGGTGTATACTTCGAGCGGTAGAACCAGGTTACTTCATATCCTGTTGCTGATTTTTCGGCGTATTTGAACGTCTTGATATATCCGCTTCCCATATAGGGCGAATCAATTTCGCCGCCGCTTAAAAGCTCGGGATTTTCAGGGTCGGTTTCTGTGTTAAGCTGACCGCCTAAAATATATTGTTCGTTTTCGAAAGCTTCCTTATCGGTTGAACCAAGCTCCGCCACTCCTACGGTAATTGTGCCGTCTGTGAAGTCGGTATCATTGTTTACTTCTCTGTTACCCGCATAGAAAGGGTTGTTACCATAGTTCAGTGTTACATCGATAGCGGTAGGTGTGTCAATGTAGATACCCTTTTCATAGGTAGGAAGCTTTCCCTCTTCCTCTGTTGCAATTTTAGCCGCCGCAAAGGCGAGAATACCTGTAGTTGCCATTTTATGTCACTCCTTTTTTGTTTAGCTCCTCGTTATAGACCTCCATCATAGCGTCTATAGCCGCGTCCTCGCCTTTTTCCTCTACGTCGTCAACAAAGCGGTCACCCGCTATTTTTGTTGAGCCGTAATGAAGTACAAAGGCCTTCTGTGCATTTCTTACGCCCTGACGGTCTTTTCCCGTGGGAGCTATTGTTACTGTTTTCTTATTCTTATTGATTTTTGCCTTTACCGACTTAAGCATATCGCCTGTATCAACGTGTTCGTGCCGTTCTATCCCGTCCTTCCACGCTTTTTCAAACTCCGTGCCTGCCGCTTCAAGCATTTCGTCCTGTATTTCTCCGATATCCTTTTCAAGCCCTTCCAGATTGCCGATGATATCAGAAAGATACGAGGTAGAGAAATTAGCCATCCCACACCTCCGCTGTGATGGCAAAATGCGTATATCCCGTGTCAGGCTCATATATTCGGGTATTATCTGATACATTTGCCCCTATACCTGTGAGAGCCGCCAGTATCTCATCAACACGGCTGTCGTACTCTTCTTTTGTAAAGAAGTCTATAGCCACACGCCAGCCTGTATAAACAAAGCGATTGCCGCTATATTCGTAGAGCTGGTCGGTCTGATTCCATACGATGTATTCATCCGACTGTTCAAAAGCTTCATTGTGGTACACGGGAACGCCCACGCTTATCAGGGCCGTCTTAAGTGCGGAAAAATCATTGTTCATATTTTTCCTCCGAATCCGAAAGCGTAAGTTTCATACTGGGCGGCCTTGTATCGTAAATATCCTGTTTCAAAGTTATGCGGTACTGCTTTTCTTTTCCGTTTTCTCGGATAATTACTATATCCTGGGGACTTACCGCCCCATACATAGGAAGAGATATAACTCTGCTGATATCTACCTTAGCCTGCTGAGCCTCGAAAAATCTTCTTAGGCCCATAGTTTCATTCTTGAAACGTAATGCAACCCTGAGCACAAGCTTTTCCTTCGGCTTGTCTCCCGGAGCAGAAACATTCTGAACGTCGTATATTTCCGCCCTGCCGTCGTTGAAGGAAAGGAAATCTTTACTCGTTATCATCGGCTTCTTCTCCTTCAGGAACGTATCGCCTTGCTTCATACTTGTTCCGCATAGCCACAAGCTCGTCACGATAATTCCGCTCGAAATCCTCAAAAGCGTGATAGTGCATATATCTTACACAGTCAAGGATAAGCTGTTCATCCTCAATATCAAGTGTTTCGTCCTGATTAAGACCTGCAAAGGAACGGATTTTAGCTTCTGCACGGGTCAGCGTAGAGCTGAGAGCACGCTCTAAGGCAGGATCTTCATAATCCTGACCGAGATCATCCTTGACATCCTGTAGAGTTATTGCCACAGCTTACACCTCCTGAGCCGCCAGTATTGCCGCTGTTATTTCTGCCTTAGTATTGCTGTCAGTGATGTCCTTAAGCCCCATATCGGAGGCGAGATCAAGCAATTCAGCCTTAGTAAGCTTCATCAGTCCCGCCTCCGTATATGTAGAGGACTCTTCTTCGCTGACAGCGTTTATTCCCCCGCTGCGGGAGTTACGTCGATTGTATTGACAGTAAGATAAGTGGGCTGTAAGTTTGTGATATCGAGGTATAAGAAGGAGTTGTTGTCCTTCGCCATACCGTTACCGTACAGCTTGATCTTGTACTGACGTACATCTTCAAGGAATTTGGACTTTCCTTCGTCGTCCTCGATTCTGCCGCCGTTTGTGCCTGCACCGATACCCATAAAGTAGTTGGGAGCGATACCGAGAATAGCGTGACCTTCGGGAGCGTAACGGCTCTTGATAATTTCTGTAGGATAAGGAAGTACGTCGTTCGCATAGGTGTTGTCGGGACGTCTGATTGTGGTTGCAGGGAATACTACCGTAAAATAGTCCTTCGGGTTTACTACCATGATGAGGTCGTCAACGTCTCTTTCATTACCCTTTCTGTCGGTTGTAAGCGTAGAAAGAAGTGTGCCGTAGGTAAGGGCGGAAAGCTCTGTAACTGCGATAGCTTCCTTTCTTGCGTATTCGCCGTCTGTGGTTGTTCCGAGATTGGAGATATTTCTTGTCATACCGATTGGCATATTCTTGCCTGTACCGTCTACGATGCCGTATTCAAGGCCGTTAGCGATATATTCGGTAAGAAGCTCGATAAGGTATGTAAGTACCCAGGAGGGTCCAAGATCTAAGAAGTCGTTGGAAATCTTAGTAAATGCAGTAAGCTTACAGGTTGTAAGATTAACAACTGTAATAGCTCCTGTTGCTTCCTGTGTGATGGCGGCGCCGAGAGCGTCCCATAACGCACGGCCCGAAGTAGAATCGTCAATGATCCACTTTGTAAGTGCCTTTGTATTTCTTAAGTTGATACGGCTTAAAAGGGGATGTCTTGTTTTAACCGTTTCGAGAACGGTCTCGATAGTTTCCTCGGGAAATGCCAGTTCAAGGTTGGTGATTGCCGCTAAGGGCTGTCCTGTCTTCATTGCGGCAATTACATTTTTACCGAAATTGACTTCGGCGGAGGTGTAAACTCTCTGGCCGCGGGAAGCGAGGATTGTAGCGTCCACGTTGGAGGCTGTCGATACTGCCAGTTCCATAATGTGAGCCTGGAGCTGCTCGCCGTAATCACTGAATGCCTTTTCAAGTTTTCCCTCTTCACCGGACTTAACCGCCTCTACAATGGCGTTGATATTGTCCTGTCTGATTTTTGCTAAGGTGTCTAAGTTCTGCATTTTTTAAATTCCTTTCTTACAAAAATCTCCGAATCAACGCCTCGACGTCTAACGTCGGTGTTTCTTCGGGTTTTTCCGTATTTTCTTCGGGAAGCGTTTTGCCTTCCTTTTCTTTTGAAGCTTCGGGTTCTTTGGCTTCAAGGCGGTTTTCCTTCATAAGGGCGGCAACTCTCGTTAAATTGATACCCTGTGCTGTATAAGCCTTAGCTTCTGCTTCTGTAGGCTCTTTAAGCTCGGCGTTATATTCCTCGACCTTGTCACAAAGGCCGAATTCATAGGCCTGCTTAGCTGTCAGATAGGTTTCGCCGTCAAGAAGCTCAATAAGCTTTGCTTCTGTAAGCTTGTCTCCCGCCTTCTCGAGGTACACCTGACGGAATGCGTCGGTTATCACTTCTAAAGCTTCAGCAGCTTTTCTCAGTTCCTTTGCGTTCCCGTGTGCAGGCATTTTCGGATTGTGAATCATCATAACCGCATTGCGCGGCATAACCGTTTTATCACAGGCACAGGCAATAGTCGAAGCTGCGGAACAGGCGAAAGCGTCAACGTGTGCTACAGTCTTTGCGGCACAGCGTTTTATCATATTCACAATGGCATTGCCTTCAAAGACACTGCCGCCGAAGCTGTTGATATAGATGTTGACCGTGTTTCCCCTGAAATTCTCTATCTGATTTTTGAAAGCGTCTGCAGAGGTTGTAGATTTAACCTCCTGCCCCGTCCACCAGTCGTAACCGTCTCCTTCAATATCTCCGTAAAGAGTAATATCGAGGGTGTCGGGGGCTGAAGCTTTAATCTTCATATCCCATTTCATTATTTATCCTCCTTTTCTGTTGTTGTATCGTTATTGTCTAAGCTATCAACCTTCTGATAGTTCTTAGTGATATAATGCTTCTGAGCCCATTCCTCGCCTGTAGGCTGTAAGCCTGCCTGATAACGTACTTCATCAATGTTGAGCATACCCGAAGCGATAAGCTTGTCTGCGTTGCTTGCAATGCCGAATATGTCGATATGTATGATATTGCTGGTATCTGCTACGATCCTGTTACCTTCTGCAATCTGCTTGCGTGAAAACTGTCGGGCTGTAAAAAGCTCCGCCGCCGCATTAACAAGGGGGTCGATACCGACTGTAAGAGTCCAGTCGATAGCCTCCTTTATTCCTGCTACTTCTCCCGTTACAAGAGCGGGAGCGAGACGATAAGCGAGAGCCGCCTTTGTAACTGCGTCGTTTAAGAGCTTGGTAAAATCTCCGCCTTCTGTGGCTTTTGTAGGAAGAATATTAGCCGTTATGCCGCCGTGAAGGGGGAGAACCGCATTACGAGATTTGAAGAACTTTCTGAAATGCTCATTCATCAGCTTTTCATATTTTTTCCCGTCTTTATCTGCGCCTACTGCCGCATTCGGAATATCAAGAACAACCTTGTTTCCACCCTTATTCTCGTAATCCTCCGCTGCACAGGAAATAAGCTTGTTGTATCTGTCAAGAAGCCCGTAACGCAAAGCCTTAGCCGCTTCTATCGGATACTCGAAATATATAACCTCAGAATTCTTAAAAACTCGGTTATATGTAAAATCCCCTCTTGTTACATTGGTAAACGTATGCTCGTTAAGCGCCCTTTCCGTAATCTGAAAGGAATCGGCAATGATAAGCTGATCCTGATAAGGGAATACAAGGACGTGATCTTCGCTCAGTACCTTTGTGTAGAATTCGATCCAGAAATCCGTTGCCGACTGATTGATATTTGGTGCAAAGTTAAGGCGGGCCCATTCAAGCCCCTTCTGCTCCTTGCCGTTGTAATAGGTTTTATATTCGCAATTTGCCGCTAACGCCGCCATTGTCTCTATGGCAGTAAAAAGAGCGTAAGCCGCCGCATTTATCGCCTCAGCCTCCGCCCTGTATTCCGCCAGATTGATTGTTTTTACATCCTCGTCGAAGCCAAGCCACGATCGAAAGAAGTTTACAAGTCCCATTCTTACCTCCGTCAATAAGTATATACGCCTATGAATTCGTCGGTTAAATCTTCGCCGTCGTATTCGTCGAGAATATCCGAAACACATTCCGCCGCCGCAAAGGCTTTAAAAGGGTCGTTTTTTCTGTAATGCGGCTCAATTTTCTGATAAGTCATATTGCCGCTTTTGGTGATATCTATCTTTGTGTTGTTACCGCTCCATCTCATAAGGGGGCTGTCTCCCCACACAATACGTTCTCCTGCAAATGCGGCGGTAATTCTCGGAATGTTCTTCATTTCATCTGAAGCGTGAACAAGCCGCACGTTTTCATAATGCTTTTCCGTCGAAAAATTCATACAGTTAAGCAAGGATTTCGAAAGAAGCGTGTATCTGTATCTATCTATGCCCAAACAAAGGATAGTAGCGTCGAGAGCCGCCGCCGTATTCATAAGCCAACAGGACACCAGATCGGGATGAATCTCCGCACCGCTTACAAATGACAGCTCTCCCATAACCGCCCATTCTCGAAGAGGGACCTTTATTCCGGGAAGATCCTTTGAGCCTTCACAAACCCAGGCGTGATATATCCAGTAATCAATATTATCAATACGGAAAAGAAGCCCTGCCCCCACCATATCCGTAGTGCTAGCAAAGTCTATTCCCGCGACGCATTTTCTGCCTTTGACAATTTCCTTATCAAAATCCCTTGACGCTTTTTTCAGCATTTCAAAACTTACCGCCTCATTCTCCAGATGCATAGGCGGCAAATTCATTCTCTTTGCCATAAAATCTACAGCAACAACAGGATTTATAACATAGGTGCAGTATTCAAGTTCAAGCTGGGCCTGAAGATGCGGGAAATATCTGAGGGTCGGGTTTGCTTTGTGCCACATCCTCTTGTCGCTGACTTCATCGGGGGAGTCAAGCCTCGTGATGAATGGTAAAAGTCCTGCGTCCTCCGCCTCTCCTTCAAGTATCTGGAGCGAGCGGGAGAACATATCTTCAAATGGCAGCCCTCTTTCTGCCGCATTGGTGGTAGTAATTGTCTCTCGTGGCATCGGTTTTTTACCGAGACCTGTAATCGCTACGTTAATAAGCTTGTAGCCCTCGTAGGCGTGATATTCGTCAAAATCTACCTTGCCGGGTCTCTGACCGTCCTTTGTCTTTGGTGAGCTTGTGCAGTAATACCAGGAGGAGCCTGTCTGTGTATTGGTAATAACTTCCTTTGTCCACTTGAAGAACTTCTTGAACAGTGTAGGATTTCCTTCAAGTATCTCATACATATCCTGCCAGGCAGTCTTAGCCTGATCTTCCGACATTGCAAAAGTGTATATATCATACTTCTTAACGCCGTTAGTAGGAGTTAAAAGGCAGAAGTTTTCAAATGAGCTGTAGCCTGTTTTACCGGCCCCTCTGCCTACGCATATAAAGGCGTGAGGAAATCGAAGAATTCCCGGAGCTTTATATAGGCAGTTGTGCAGAGCAAATACGAATTTTTCCCACGGAAAAAGCTTGAAAGGAAAGTATTTCTGATAGCTGAGATACTTCTCAAGCTGTTCTTCATCAAAATATACGCTCTCTTCTGCAAGCACTTTTTCAACGAAAGATACAAGCTGCTTCTGCTCTCGACATACAGGATATTCTTCTGATTTGACTATTTCGATATACTCTTTTACCGCTTCCGGAATATTACACACACGCCCCACCTTCATCAATGTATAAAAATAGCGTCATACGGGAATTTATCCCGTGCGACGCCGTTTTATCCAACTACAATTCATCCTCTTCATCCTCTGAAATGATATTATCTGTAGTAAGCTTAAGATCACGGAGAATATTAAGCATCTGTTTATTAACATTTTCTATCTCAGACATAGCAGGATTCACAGTCCGCTTAACCGCTCCCGAGTTATTGTACGGTGTCTTTATGAAAATGCCTTCATCCTTGACAATCTTCTTAAGCTCTGTAAGTTTTTCATAAAAATATATATACTCATCAACCATAGCAAGGAAAAAAGGAGTATCCGCCTTCCTCAATTTGAGCTGTGTCACAAGGCTGTTTTTTATAATATCTTTCTTACTTTTTGCCATTATTTTCTCCTTTTTTACCCCTATTTTTTCACTTTAGTACTTTAAAATATATTTTATATATACGCGCGAGCGCACGCGCGAGAAAATCTCTTTACGTTAGGCTCCCTGTCCGTTGGTCAGCACCCTCAAAAATTTCGTTTTTTCGACCCAGGGGTACTTTAAAACACTAAAGTTTATTGCGTTAAAGCGTAACGGTTTAAATTTACCATAATTCTTCATTGGTGAAGCCGTATTTTTTCTTATGGCTTCCGTAGGCTCGGCCTTCCTCTATCTCGTGGCAGTCGAAGCAGCACCCGACAAGGTTAAACTCTTCCTTGCCTTCTTCGTTTATGAAGTATCTTTCATAAGCAAGTTCGGGGAAAAGCTTCACAGGTTTTCTGTGATGAGTAAGAACGGCTCGACTGTATCGCCCTGCACGACGGCAAAACCAGCACTCGTTGTGCTGTTCCTTTCGAACTTTCTTAGAAAGCCTTCGCCAGGTTCGGTCATTACAATAAAACTCGTTTATTCTTCCTTCAGCTATAAGCTTTTTAATTTCGGCTGTTGTATACATAGCAATAAAAAAGCGCTCTGCATTCGACTGCAAAACGCTTGAAATATTTAATTATCTTAACCAAAAGCCCCCGATATTATCGAGGGCTTTTGTGTTCTGCAGATAGGTCAGTAATTGGCTGCGAGCTTCGGGATTTACACCGTCAGCCCACATATCCCGATTTCTCGGGATTCGGTTTCGATGTATTCAAAAACCGCTGAAGAAAGTGAGGCGTTTCCGCCCTGGTTGCGGAGGCAGGACTCGGACCTGCGACCTTAAGGGTATGAACCTTACGAGCTGCCAACTGCTCTACTCCGCCATAACCGCCCGAAGGCGGTAAAGGGATTTGGGAAGAAGAAATATAAGGTTTTTACACCTTACTGCAGTTTAATCATATCACAGTATCAAGCGTACATTCAAGTACATTCCCGTACATTTTATCGCATTTTATGAGAGTGTTTTTTATCCGCCGTCTTGTCTGGTGTTCGCAATAGCCTGTCCTTTCAGCTATTTCCTCGTAGGTGTTGCCACCTATGTACCTCATCCACAGCATTTCGCGGTCGAGCTTATCCTCTACGGAATCAATAATGCTGTTTATCTTCTTTCGCAGACTCATAAACTCAAGGACGTCTTCTTCAAGCTCTCTGATCTCGTCGGCGATTATTGCCGCTATGGTACCTACTTTATCCGACGGAGATGTGCTGTGTCCGCCGCCCTGAGGAACGGAAGATGATACTGCACGCTCCCGAAGCTTCGCTATTTCATTTTTACGATTCTCAATAGCGAGCTCCAGCACCCGATACTGTTCGAGGTATTCTTCTACTTTCATAGCTTTTCCTTTCCCTTAAAATGGATAATCCTCATCCGTAGAGCAATTCACAAAATCTGCCGCCGTGTACTCTCTCGGCGGTTCTTCAGCTTCGACAACTGCCGAAACGGAAGTCTTTGCCGCTTCTGCTGCAGTACTGCCCGACGAGGAAGCCTTAGCGTCACCCGTGAAGCACGCACGGTCAACGATTATTTCGGTAACCTGGCGATTCACACCGTTCTTGTCGGTATAGCTTCTGTTCTGGAGCTCGCCCTCGATAAGAATCGGCTTACCCTTCGTCCAGTAACGGGCAATAAATTCCGCTTCATTCCGCCAGGCTACACAGTTGAAGAAATCCGCCTTCTTTTCCTCTCCCTTAGTCTGATAGCGGCGGTCAACCGCAATACTGAAGGAAAGAACGTCCACGCCCTGAGGCGTTTGTTTAACTGCAAGGTCGTTTACTACACGACCAAGCATTGTTACTTTGTTGTACATACGTCCTCCATATGCGATTCGGCATAAATTACCAGAGATTTCACAGCCTTGCCTGGATGTGTGATATCAACTGTTAAATCGCAAAGTTTAATTGCCATAATCACAGCTTCATTGCCGCTATCGCTCTTAATTATTCCGTTTAACTCTGATGAGGACAGGATATAATCTACTACGACAAGACAGCTTCTTCCTGTATGTTTTTCATTCTTATACTCGTTGAGAGCAAGAATATCGCCTCTACGAAAATCTCTGTCGTTTTTACGTACTTCGAAGGTTTTCTCTCCCGAAATAACCTTTTTGAAATATTCTGATTTAATTTTTAAGCTGTGTATCATTTTCCGTCCTCCATATCCCCGAGAAGTTCTATTGTTATTCTGACTTTTGCCGCAAAAGCACCCGTCGCTGTCATTTTGGGATTCTGATTATATGCTGCAGCAATAACGAGGCTAGTAACATTTTCGTTGTTTACAAATATTGAATCGCCGCTAGTGTCGACTACTCCAGTTCTTTCAATGGTTATTTCTCTCATACTTCCGTTCTCCTTCCTGTCAGAAAATCAAGGTACCCGTCTCTGTAGTGTACTGCATAAGCACGGGCTTCCTCACGGCTCCAGTATTCGTGTCCGTTCAGTTCCTTTGCGTTTATGAAATCGGCGTAGGGAATCCAGGCGAATTCACGGAAGTTGAAGCAGAGCAGCACACCCGTTTCCGCTCCGAGCTCCCGATGAAGCGTCAGATCCTTTCGCTGTTCGTCGGAAAGCACCGACGTCTTTATCCTGTCCGTGCAGGTAGCCTTAGCGTCAAACACTATCGACTTACCGCCCTTTAAGGTTCCCTTGAAATCAGGCTGAGCCTGTTTTGTGAAATGTCCCGCAAATTTTCCGTTTCCGAGACTTCTTGTAACACGGAAGGGCTCGGGAGTTTTTTCGATAAAGG
This sequence comes from Ruminiclostridium sp., assembly GCA_045579625.1. Lineage (GTDB taxonomy): Bacteria > Bacillota > Clostridia > Oscillospirales > Ruminococcaceae > Ruminiclostridium_E. The sequence goes on along the minus strand of JAZNMN010000007.1, from coordinate 12,512 downwards.
CAATTTTCTTATCGGCGTATATCTTCGCCGCCGTTTCGATAAGCTCCTCAAAGCCGTCGCCTTCCGCCTTGTTCTGAGCTCCCCGAAGGGAGCATATTGCCGCTTTATGGTTGTAGGTCATTATGTACCCTCTTTCTTTTCTGATATCGTTGTCTTGACTGCTTCAATCGGAGCTCATAAAGGTTAATTTCCTTACTCTCAAAGCAGTAATATGTATCATTGAATGCACGCATATCGTTACATTCAGGCTTAAAGTTTTTACAGCGGTCTTTCTTAGGGCATTCCATTGTTGTCACCTACCTCCGCATTAAGCCAGTTAAGCGTTGCTTTGTGACAATAATTTTCTTTATTCTCTGAATTACAACAAAAGTCGGAGAAACCTTCACAGTATTTTGGGCTGCACGAATCACAGAGGATATTATCGATATTGTCAAACATATCAGCCATTTCCTCAACCGTCATAGATTTGATTTTTTCAAAATTAGTCATTTTTATTCATCTCCTTCAATTCATAATAAATCGTTACAACACAGCCAGTTTTGGTATATTCTTTTTCATATCCTTGCAGTGTGTATTTAATGTCGATTTTTATGCGGGAATTATCCTCTGAATACGCTGTACCGCCTTTAATGATAATATCCTCTGCATATTCTTTTTTTTCGCAACCGCAAAGCAAAAGACAACTACACAGCAAAACCGCTAATAATCTTTTTTTGTTTTTCATTTTCCCCCACTTTCTAACACACGCTTGATAAAATCTCTGTAATCCGACCTTATTTCCTCTGGCATCTCGCATATAGCTCCTAATCCTTTAAGCAGTGAGTTTGTCAAGCCTGCCGAAATATCTGTAATAACCTCTGTCATTTCTTCCAGGCTAAGCGTTTTCATCAGTTCATAAGCTGTGGCGGTTTTCGCCTTCTCCGCTTCCATATCAATCAGGAACATCAGATTACAGGCGCAATGCCACAGGTGAGGAAATCCGCTTTCGCTGTCGTGAGTTTCTCCCTTTCGGTAAGCTTCGAAGTGTCTCATAGCCGCCGCTACATACCGCTCAGGCTCAACCTTTCTCCAGTTCTCGGAATCCCCGTATTTCTTTACGCCGTAAGTTCTGATTGAGGCTACAGCCTCGATAAAGGCAGGAGAAACGAGGTCAACACGGAGCTTTCCGCCATCTGCTTTATATTTTTGGTTATTCATTGCGGTCCGTTCTTTCTGCAAGTGCCTTTTTCGCTTTTTCTTCGGTAGAAAATACGTTTAAATTCCATTCGCCATAACAACGCTTTACAAAAAAATTGCCACCGCGAGAAATAGAAATCTGTAATCTCTTGTGAGTTTTCAAAAATCCAACACAAACCATTTCTAAAACCCTTTCGCCATCTATCACCCACACCGTTTTACCAATTTCACAAGGCAGCGTTATAACTCCGTTTGCAAGCAGATAATCGGCAATAGTCCCGACGTTTCTGTTTCCCTCAAAATCTGTCGGCACATTTTGTAATAGTTCAATCAGCTTTTCACGCTCGGAAAATGTTTTGCTTTCGCTCATTTGTCAGCACCGCCTTTCAACAGTTCAGGGTTATCGTGAATGTTGCCGATAACTTCGCTTTTTGGCTCTCTACCGACATAGGTAATGTACCGTTCTTTTCCAATGCTAAAGCCTAAAAAACGAGCATTTTCTTCGTCCCACTTAACAGTAAAAATCATACCGTATGAACAATCGATTATATCCCCCTCAAAAATCTCCTTGCCGTTCTTGTCGGGCAAGCCTGTGTACTGCCCTACGGTTTCGGGGATAACCTCATAAATATCACACTCTAAAATATCGGTGTGGCGATTATCTTGTTCCGCTTTGAACGATATAACAATATAACAATGATATTCGGGTGTGTTTTGTTCCAACAAATACCCCTCAACCCACTCGCCGTTGTCCTTACGCTTACCTCTGAATTTTCTTGTAATGCTCATCCTTCCCACGCCCTTCCTGTATACTGCATTTCGATTATATTTCCGCCGTCACCATACAGACCGCCGAAGTATTCAAGCTTCGAGAATGTGCCTGCCTCGATAACCTCAGGCGGTATTTTTTCGTCGTCAAACACAAACTCTATAACGTTGGTGCAGTCCTGACCGTCGTAGTTATCACAGTTATCTCCGAAGTCGTTCGGATCGGGATTATCAATCGGGTGCTTGAATTCGGCGTGAATGATGTTAAACCGTGTGCCGTTTTTGAGAGTTACTCGCCACGTGTCCCCGATATCAATACCGTATGCACCGCCAAGAGCCGCACAATAATACAGCTTGTCACCTGACTTATAGCACCTTATCCCTGTCAGGTCGGCGGTGTAGCATTCCTGCTGTAGCCTGTACTGCTGTGATTTCGTGTTAGTTATCTTTCGGTAGCTCATGCCCATAAACATATTTGTCGCGCCCTTCGGGAGCCTGTCCTTTGTGGTAAGCGAGCCGCCCTCAACGTCGCAGAGCTTATAGTCGTATTCGCTGAGCTGTGCCGATAATGCAGTAATCTTGTATTCCTGAGCCGCTATCGTTGCACGGTAGTCCTCAGCCTCTGAGGCGTACATACTGCAGATACGACGGAGATTATCCGCCGCCGCAGTCTCGCTTTTCAGCCGTTCCTCTGCTTCCGCTCTCTGCTCCTTCAGTCGGTCACAGACCATAAGCTGAGATATAAATACCGAAGCTATTGCCGCTAAGGAGAGCATAATTATCAATATCATTTTACTTCTCACCTTCATCCGCCGCTCTTTTCTCTGCAATTTCCGCAAATTTATTAAATATAAGGCCGAAGGCTTCCTCTGCCTTTTTGAAAATGCAGGTTGATGCCTCCGCCATAAACGCCTGCACCTCAGGATCCTTTGCTACTATGTCGACTAAGTTATCCGCTTCTTCTTTTTCAGGTTGCTTCTCTGCTTCGTCAGCCTCTTTCTTCTCGCGGTAAGCGTTGCAATGATAAATACCGCCGTTTCCCCACCAGCACTTACGGCAGGGGCAGGTCTCCGCTTCTTCACAGGTCACACAGATATCTTTATCATTCATCCTTTTCATCCTCCTTCAGATTTCTTAAAATTTCACAGTTCATCCTGAGCTGTGTGTAGAGCTTCTTGTATTCGTCAATAATGGTACTGTCCTCTTCCCACGTTCTTACGGGCAGTATTGCCGCTAAGAGGTATAAGCCTTTCTTTACTGCGATATAGGGGCGGCCTGAGACGTTACGGAGCCAGAAGGTGAGCTCTCCCTCGCCCTCGTGGCTGTCTGCAGGCTGTATGTATTTATCCTTAACGATGATAGCGCCCATAGATGTGTAGAATACAGCGTGTACCTCTCCGCCGCTTATTATTTTGGGGCCAAAGCCTTCGATAAGCTCTTCTTCCTTATCGGTGTCGGAAAAGTTGACGCCTAAGGTGGGTCTCGATGAAACGTTTATCCCATCACTAAGGGACAGGTCAAGAAAGTTCATCATTTCGCTTTCTGTCATTCTCGGAAGGCCGAGAACGGGATAACAGGCGATACCGTCTGTTATCCACTGGCAGCTCTCCCCGTCGTGTATGCCGAGCTTCTTACGCTTCTTGATGAAGGAAGCTATTTTTTTGTATTTCATTCCTTGTTACCTCCATAAATTTCGTGCGTACCGTCCAGTAAGTCTCTTATCTCGTCAGGGATATCATAGCCGAGACGTTCAAGGAAGCTGTAGTATTCTTTAACGCATTCAGCTTCGTCCTCGTCATATTTCCCCATCCAGCCGGAGGGTGAAAATGAGTTATGATCTACTATTGCCGCTATAAGAATAATAAGAGACTTGACAGGCTTGTTTTCGATGAGCTCCCTGAAGGCTTCAAACGCTTCCTCGTAGCTGTCCTTCTTCATTGTTATCGTTATAACGTCACGGTATATTTCACCGTTTTCTTCGAGATAATCAAAAAGCCATCTTACAATCTGAGGGAGATAAGCTTCCATAACCGACTCGTGGAGCTCACGGATAAAGCCCATTCGTGCCTCTCTTGCATTATTCATAAGCTCATTTACTTTTTTACGGCGGTTATTTTCTTCCTGTTTTTTCTGTTCGGAAGCGATACGGAGCTTTTCCTGTTCGGTATTGCCGCTTTCTTTTGTCTCTGACGGCTTGGAGTACACGTTTATGCCGCCAAAGCTGCAGAAATAAAAAAGCTCTTCCGTAGGTACCTCTATATTTTCCACGATCTTTTCAAGCTGTGACTTGCTTACGCCCTGAGAGTAACCGCCTCTGTATCTGTATTCTCCCGTGTAACGGTCTTTTTCTTCGATTTCCGTCATTCCGAGACCGTTTGCGATTTCACGCCATTTCTCGTGTTTCTTCTCGTAGTTCTGGGCCTGAATGGCGTTATTTATCTTCCAGCCGAAATTACCCGTGCCGATATCGGAAAGAATCTCGTTTCTTTTATCAAGGCTTTCCACCTGCGAGAGCTTATCGAAATCGGCTAAAGTGATCTGACGGTCTGCAACCTCCGCCAGCTTATCCTTATCAAGCTCAGCGATTTTAAGGCGGCGGCGGACTGAGGTTTCAGAAAGCCCCGTCATTTCGATAATTTCGTCCTTATCGCTTCCCATATCAAGCATTAACTGCATTCCCTGAGCTTCTTCAATTATCGTAAGGTCTGAACGCTGCATATTCTCGAGAAGCATTGTAGAGAGCTGATCCATCGGAGACATATCCGCAAAGATACAGGGAACAGCCTGTAAACCTGCCTCTTTGGCGGCGGCAAGACGGCGGTGTCCGATAATTACTGTGTAGCCGTCAAAGTCTGTTGCAGGAACTACAGTAAGATTCTGAAATATTCCGTTTTCCTTAATGGAATTTGCAAGCTCGGTAAGGTCACCGAGATTCTTTCGGGGATTGTCCGGGTGAGGTCTTAACATTTCGACGGGTACCCAGTGGATTTTGTTCTTTTCGTTCATAATTTCTATTCCTTTCTTCGCAGTTTAATAAATATTTCCTCAAGGTTTGTGACAGGATTTACCTTAACCGTTGCCTCGATAAGCTCCCAGCCTTTATAATTGCGGTGAAGAAGCTTATCGGCTCGCCCCTCTCTGATAGCCTTACCGAGACGGTTAGCGTCTACGCCGTCATAGCGGTTGTCGTTTATCGTTTCGATAGGCTTCTTCAGGTTGCAGGCGTGCCACCGCTTAGCGTTAGGCTCTCCCGATGAATGAGTGGGCTTAACCATATAGCGGACACGAGGTTCCAGTCCGAAATCCTTCTGCAGTATTTTTGCACGGCTGCACTTAACACGTCCTTCCTTCCATTTAGCTTCTATCAGGTCACGGTCGACGCCGCCGCTTATTATCAGGTGGTGGTGGTATCGTGTAACGCCGTCACCGTCCTTTCGTGGATGGCCGCCTCCTGTGACCCAGAAGGCACGAAACGAAACACCGAGCTTGCGATACAGGGTCTTTAAGCGGTTAATGAAGTTAAGCACGTCCTTTTCCGCTCGCTCCCTGTTTTCGGGCTCCGTCTCGTATGTAAGATCAAGGAGATAGTCTCCGTTTCCGAAATTGGCATTGACAAGCTGAACAGCGTACTCCTGTGCGTGTTTCCAGTCCTGCTTGACCTGCTTCGGAGCGGATAGCTTCTTTCGGACCTTCTTACGGTGTCGGGGGCTCTCCTCAGATGTAAGGGAGTAAATCTTAACCTCCTTGAATTTGCCTCCTGTCACTACCCTTTCACGGGTATATCTCAATATATCACTCTCCTCTCAAAAAACACCCTCGTTCATCATACCCATTACAAGGACGTCAAAACGGCATTGTAAAGCCGTTTTTTAGCTTGAAATCTATTGACTTTTTTGAGAAAATGTGATATACTTTTCATGTAGTGATAAGTGACACATTTCCCGTGTGTCCGCCGCCGATTTCGGCGGGTTTTTTTATTTCTGCTTCTGACTTAAGTATGTGCATCGGCATATACTGCCGAGCCACTTCTGATATTTACAGCGACTACAGTGTTTCTCGCAAACAAGGCCGCCGTGACGGGGACAATGCGACCAGAAGCGGTTATCGTCAAGTCCCGCTCCGCATATCGGGCAGGGCTGAAATTCTTCTTTCTTCATACTGACCTAACCTTCTTAACATCGTGTTTGTTTTCCAACTCATAAAAGTTTTCACCACATCACGGTAATAACCTGTTTCGAGGATTTCACCTGTATCCGTGCATATTGCCGCTACAAGAGCTTCGGCTTCGGGAAAGAATTTTACCCAAAGAGAACGGCCTGCATACCTTTCATCTTCTTTTTCTGTCCAGCCTTGTAACTTGCTTACCTCTTCTATTGAGATTTTATCAAGTAAAGACTGTATAGAGTCTGTGGTGTTTTCGCTTTTGAGTTCTCCGACATCCTCCTCGATATCCACCGAGCATTCTTCGCCGTCCTTAGCATTACTGCATTTTTCACGCACTTTATCAGCGTCTACTCTCGCGTGGTCGTAAGTCGGGTACCTTCTGGCAACACGCTTATCCTCGTTGAAGGTGGGACCCGCAAAGCCATTAAAACGACAGAAATATCTGGGATCACGTTCGGGATGATTAAGTACTATTATAAATGCCATTTAATCACCCTTTGCCTTTTTCTGCACGGTTGTAGTTAATATAGCCAAACGACACATTTCACAAACATCTTCATAGCACCTGTACGCCTGTTCTTTTTCTTCGGCGGGCTGACGGTTAATAATAGCCTCGATATCCTCTGTGACAAGCTTAAGTACTGCAAGGATAAAAGGTATCTCTATATCGGGGAGTCCACCACTACTTAAGGAATTGAGTATTTTACGCTTATAATCGACAATACCGAGAGCTATCGCCTTAAAGCTTTCCTCGGTGTTTTTGACTTCTTTAATCTTTTCAAAAATCATTTTTCTTCTTTCCTTTCTTCAAGCTTTAACACGTAAAGTCTGCCGCTTCCGTCAGTAAGTGATATTCCTGCACTATTTCTGACGTTGCTGGCGGCCTGCTCCAGAACGTAAGCACCGCTAATATTCTCCAGAGCAAACTTAACAAGCTCATTCATCATCACGAAGAAGTTAACACCGTCGTCCTCGAACTCGTTTTCGATAGTCTCACAGATTTCTTCGGGCTCTTGCTTCTTGCAGTCAGCTTCTGCCTTCTGCTCTTCATAATCAACGGGAAAACCGTTCTCGAAAAACTCCACCTTTACAGGCTCGGGGCTTTTTTCTTTTTCGGGCTTCGGCGCCTCCAAATCAGCGTATGCAGGCCGCTCGGTGTAAACCTTGCTTCTGTAAACTTCCTTCATTTCTTGAACCCTTCCTATCTCATCCATACGGGTAAATCAATGAAATTCCCGTCCTCGTCTATGCCTACTGCCGCCGCATAGCCTTCAACGATACTTTCTTCATCGGGGCAAAAGGCTCTTATAAGCTCGGTGGCTACACGGTTCGGCTTCTTATTCGGCTGGTCGTTTTCAGCTATAAGAAGTGCAAGCCCTTTCATCAGCTTCACCGTCCTCAGGTCTCCGCTCAGATATGAAGACAGTTCGTCCACGTAATTAAGCGCTTCTTTGGTGCGCACTTCGCAAACATGCGTCAGCGGATCTTCGGGAAGCAGAAGCTTCAGTGTTATTTTCTTCGGTAAGTTCTTCATCAAAAAGCCCTCCCTTCTTTGCTGAGATTATTGCAGTAATGATAAAAGCTACCGATAAGAGCGGAATACTGCAGCACGCCGCCGCCAGTACCATTGCGGCGAGGTAGATTATTGCGTGAGTGGTGTTCATTCTGCACTCTCCTTAAAAAACTGTTTGAATGTTTCAGCTCCGTATTTCCCTGCAGTCAGTTTTATGATTTCGTTTACTGTGTACGCGTTTTGGAGAGGCTGAATTGAATTCAGAAACATTTCCGTCCCCTGTTTACATGCTCCTGTAATTATTCTGTACATTTGTATTGCCTCTTCAGTAGGTATCTGTTTATCATGATCAATATCACGATACTGATCGGCTCCCCTGTCTTTAGCCGCTTTGAATCTGAGCTCTTCGATTCCTTCTGACAAACCGCTGCAATGTGCGTATCTTTCGCCGTCGGTTATGACGTTTCTACCTCTTATTTTTCCTGTGTAATATATATAGTTCTCTCCGATTTTTCGACTTTTTTTAACATGAGTAAGGATGCCATCGGCATAGAAATATCTACCCTCAACATAGTCGCCATCTTTTAATTTTTTAAAATTGTATGGATTTGTTATTCCTGTGCCGCGCAGGTCGAGAGAGCCGCCGTTAGAATCCAATATTTTTTTTGCTTCTTCTAATGTAAGTTTCATTTCTTCCTCCTTAAAGCACCTTAAGTATTTCAGCGTGCATTCCGCAATACAGCTTGTTTGAGTTGATTTTACAAAGCCTTGCAAGCTTGTCTACTACGCTGAAGGGCGGAGCGTTTTTCCCTGTAAGCCAGTTGACGTATGTACTTTGACAGACTCCGAGCCTTGCCGCCATTTCCGATACAGAAAAGCTGAAGTGCATCCTCAGGACTTCCATATCCCGTACAAGCTCGCCTGCGGCTCCTTTCGCTTTTATTTCGTATTTCCTTGGCATTTTTCTTCTTCCTTCCTTGTGAAAGTTTATTTAAGAGAATAATTTTCGGCGAATTTATTGGTAAATATAGATTCGCTACGAACGTCTTCTACAATTCCCTTAAGTTTAACTGCTGTTAAATGTGCCTCGTATTCGGTAAAACCGTTGTCCCTCATTTTCTTAGCGAACTTCAGGGCGGCGGTTATTGCTTTATCACGTGCTTCGTCTTCACGCTCGTTGATTGCAGCAGATGCTACCATTATTTCCACCTCGCTTTCTTGCAATTTTACTGTTCCCGTGATATAATCTCCTTGAAAGGGGGTGATTATATGGGAGAACAGTCGACTAAATTCACAATAACTGAACTGTCTTTTATGTACGATCTGATAAAGTCTACACGAGCTGATATACAGGAATGTCTCCAGCAGCTTGACCCGAACGACCCCGAGAGAGCTTTCGCATTAGACGCACATAATACCGCAAATTCCTGTTACCGCAAGCTGAAGGCGATTCTTTCCGAAAAGCCTTGAGCTTTCTTAAGAATGATATCATCTGTTCTTCGTCCGTGTTTTCTACGGGCGAATTCTTTTTTTCTTCCACCACTTCCACCTCGCTTTCTTCAAAGTATCTTTTTAAGATACTTTTTAACTAAAAAAAATGTCGTTTATCTGACTCTCGGAAAAATTATAATGCTTGGCTATTTTCTGCATCTCAGGCTGTGAAAAATCAACATGACCGTTTAATCTACGGGAAATAGCCGCATGTTTAAGCCCTAAGATTTTCTCAAGCTCAGAAAAATTATCGCCCTTCATTGCGTCCTTTAATTTCTTCTTGTTCTTCTTATCCATTGTTTCACCCCTTTCCGAAGTATCTTTTTTCGATACTTCGATATTACCACACTTTTTTTGTGTTGTCAATACGTTTTTTGAAAAAAATATCTTTTTTCGATATTTTTTCTTAAAACCTCTTGACAAATGTATCTAAATGAGATACAATATAGCAAGAAAAGGGGCGAAAAGATGAAAACTTCAAAGGATGTTGGCTTATATATTAAGTCGTTAAGAGAATCACGTGGTTTAACTCAGGAACAGTTAGGCGAAATTGTTGGTGTACAGAAAGCAGCAGTACAGAAATGGGAAAGCGGTACTACACAGAATCTTAAAAGAACTGTAATTAAAGAATTATCAGAATATTTTGAGGTTTCCGCTGCAAGCTTCGTAGTTAATACGGACAGCGAAAATCAGAATAATGATAATACACTTGTAGATTCTGTATATGTGGATGGTGACATAAAAATAACTATTACCCACACAAAAGATAACGCTCTTTCTGCAGAACACAATGCCGCTATTGCCACTTTGGTTAAAACTTACCTCTCTCATATAAAAGACGGAGAGTAAGATATATTTATAAAGTATAAGGGGGTGATTAAAATGGATGAATCAGGCTTTATTGTCGAAATTGTTCGAATGAAGCTAATACCGGAAGTAGCGGGAGCTTCCACATTTATGAACGGTAAACACTACATTTTCATCAATGCGGACGTTTCCGACGAGCTGCAGGATACTGCACTCGAAAGAGAATTACAGAGAAAGCCCTTTTAAGGGAGGAAATCGAAATGAAAAGAATGATTATTAACAGCTTAGCGTTTATTCTCGCAATGATTTCCTTCACAGGAACGTTAGAGGAGATATTTCCCGATTTTTTTGAAATTTCCGCCTGTGCGTGCAGCAATCAGGCCAAGGAAATTACAGCTTTTCGGGCAAGGACGAACGCACGGATTGCCGCTAAGACAATCCACTACGATATCAAGGATACTCTTGTTATCGAAAATAAAAATTATAAGTACGAAAATACCGACGCTCTGCAGGACCTTGTCTGTTGCGGTCGTCGTGCTATATACGTTGGAGGGGTAAACGGCCCTGACAACATCATCAAATTAAATTTATAGGAGGAAGAAATGAGTAACGGTGAATTTGCCTTTGGGATATTTATACTTATTATTGCTTTAATTATAGCAGTAGGCGGAGGAGTTTTGTTAATTCTATCTAAGTTGGGTGTGGTAGATTTAAGTATTAAAAACTTTATTTATCGAAAACTTAACAAAAATAAAGAGGCGGTAAATACTACATCATCCTATAATTACAAAGAAATAACAACTCCAACAGTACCTTTAAATGATGATATCGAGCCTATAGAACTTTTCGAACTCAAATACGAGTATAACGATGTAAATTTAGCCACTATTGATAAATCAATCAACTTTTCCGCAATAAAGCCAAATGAACCGTGCAGACTTGAAACAGAGCCCGACAACGAATACGACAACAAGGCTATAGCGGTGTACTTCGAAGGCGTAAAAATCGGATATATTAAAAAAGGAAGATTTCAGGATATGTATCACGATTTTGTTGCCCGTAAGGAAGCTATTGACGCTACAATCAGCAAAGTCGTTGAACAGGAAATCTATATAAATTTAAAGTTTTACAAGTATGTTGACCCTATCAAGTATCTTGAAAACAACTGCGAGACCAAACGGTTTAAGCTTACAGGAAACACTTCTGACGATTACCAGGAAGAAATTTCATTTATTTCGGAAGGCGACGAAGTAAATTATACTTGGGATTATGATAAGTCAAAGTATGGCTCTGATATCGGTTTCTTCCCTAAGAGTGCGGAAGAATATCTGGAACGCAACGCTCCTGTGTATGTTTATAACACAGACACCGATGAAGAAGGCAGATACTTCGTTGAGGTTATTGTAAAAATTAAGTAAAAATCCCCCGTCTCAATGAGACGGGGGAAAATATTAGAAAGGGTGATTTTATGGCAAACGCAAAGAAGCTTCCCTCGGGAAACTGGCGTGTAAATGCTTATATCTATACCGGCGATAACGGTAAGAAGATTTATAAAAGCTTTACTGCTCCCACGAAAAAGGAAGCCGAGTATATGGCAAGCGTTTATAAGATGGAGGATAAGAAGGAAAAAAAGGAAGGCCCCACCATTACGCTCGGTGAAGCCGTTGACTTATATATTGAATCGAAAAATAAAACTATGTCCCCTTCTACCGTTCGTGGGTACAAAATAATCAGGAATAATGCTCTTGAAGGAATATCTCACTACCGTTTATCTGAGCTTACTGAAATAAAGCTTCAGAAATGGGTGAACGAAAATGCGGTAAAATATTCCCCTAAAAGCATCCGAAATCAGTTTGCGCTTATCACGGCCACACTTAAGCAGCAGAAGGTCAAGCTTGAACTTGACGATATCTCTTTAGTACCTCGCGAAAAGATAGATTACAATATCCCTGACGAAGAAATGATGAAGAAGATTATTAACGCTGTATCCGGGAGTGAAGTGGAGCTTCCTGTGCTTCTTGCGCTAATGCTCGGGCTAAGAATTTCGGAAATTGCCGCTTTAAAGTGGTCTGATTTTGACGGCAGTCAGATTTATGTGCGTGGTGCTGTAGTTCCCGATGAAAACAACCAGCTTGTTTATAAATCTCGGAATAAGTCCTTTGACAGCCACCGAGCTCTTGATATACCCGATTATCTCCTTAAGAAGCTTAGGCGGAGAAAAAAAGAAATAAAGCCTGCTGAAAATGATTTTATCTCGACAATATCAGCCCGATGTATAACAAGAGCCTTTCAGCGTGTCTGTGAAAGCAAGGGGTTACCCAAATACAAAATGCACGCTTTACGCCACGCAAACGCAAGCTTAATGCTTATGCACGGAATTGCTGATAAGTATGCTATGGAACGACTGGGACACGCAACGCCTACTATGCTTAAAACAGTATATCAGCATACTTTTAAAGAAGAACAGCGCAACGTTTCTGAAAAGATAAATGCGGCTTTCAATGGCTTATGTAATGCGAAAGACAACACGAAAGACAACACGAAGCCTTGAAAACCGCTTAAATATGGCGCGGAAAGAGGGATTTGAACCCTC
>JAZNMN010000006.1:0-21832 GCA_045579625.1 Ruminiclostridium sp. | reverse complement strand
GCTGTCGGCTAAGAGCTCTAAGAAGGAGCCCTCGCCTACTGCTACCATATCGGCGGAGATGAGCTGTAAGCCCTCGAATACCTCGACGCTTCCCTTTTCTTCACGCTGTAGCTCGATACCGCCCTCAAAGCTGTTGATTTTAATAAGACGGTAGCTTTCCTTATTTCCCGATACAAGTATGATAGTTAAAATTACTGCAATAACGGCAACAACCGCCACTATCGGTATCAGTATTTTCTTTAAATCAATTCTTTTTTTCTGTTCCGTCATTTTCCTTCTCTTCCTTCTTAAACCAGATTTCCTTTGCGATAGCTAAAAGATCCTTGTCGATTTTTCCGAAATCCGCTTCTTCATCAAGAATCTTAAAAGCAATATCTATCGGCTTCGCCTTTTTATAGGGTCGGTCGTCGGCTATAAGCGAATCGTAAATATCCATTATTGTAAGGATTCTCGTCATAACGTCAAGCTTATCCTCGCCTATTCCCTTCGGATAGCCCTTTCCGTTAAGGAGCTCGTGGTGGTTGGCCGCCATAGCCCTTACATCGGCAAAATCATTTCCGAAATGCATATGCTTCAGAATCTTATCCGTGTAAACAACGTGACTCTGCATTATCTCACGTTCCTCGCCCGACAGCGTTCCTGCCTTTATATGAAGGTCGTTTATTTCCTCCTGAGTAAGATAGGGGATTTCCTCCCCCTCGGAGGAGCGGTATACCATAGCGCATATCTCGTCAACGAAGGCCCATTCGTCCTCCTTTAAGGGTCTTCCGCAGTTATATCCGCCAAGATTTCCGAGGAATTTACCGATTTTTTCTATTTTCTCCTCGGCCTCCTCCTTTTCTGCAGTACCACTCAGTATATCAATCTTAAGCTTTAATGTAATTATTTCAAGTCTTGAACGTAAGGGATCCTCTCTGTGGCCCAGCTTCGTGGGCTTATCCATAACCTCGAGAGGCACGTCCATTTTTCCTATATCGTGAAGCATAGCCGCAAGATAAAGCTGTTTCTTATCCTTGTTGGAAAAGTACATATCCGTTCTTTTATCCTTATGCATCTGATTTATATAATCGAGCATTTCTATACAGCGCTTTGCAACATTTTTCGTATGGTTGGCGTTATAGGGCGTTCTTCCTTCGATAGCCTCCGCCATTGAGTCAGCCATCGAAAAGAGCATTTTCTGCATTTCGTCGGCTCTCTTTTTCTGTAACCGTACATAGCGGATAAGAAGGAATACAAGGAACTGGATAATAAGGCTTATCGGGATAAAAAGCACCGAGAAGCGAAGGCTTGTTAAATCGAAAATAAGAAGTGAAAGTATCAGATATGCTGCTGTTATTCCGACAAGGGAGATTACACAGGTTCTTATTTTCGATTTCCACATTATGAATCCGAAAATAACGGCGATAATTCCTGCAATAACAGCCTCCAGCCATACGGGGGCGGGAATTATAAGCTTATTGCCGATAAAGGCCGAAACCGCGTTAGCGTGGCACTCTACACCGTACATTTCCGAGGAATGTGCAATCGGAACACGATAAGAGTCGAGCATTCCCTCCTCATAAGCGCCGATAAGTACAACGCTGTCGGCAAAATGCTTTGCGGGAACCGTTCCGTCGAGAACGTCCGACATAGGAATAACCTCATAATCGCCCGGACGACCCGAATATCTTATTTCCGCTACAAGAGGAAGAGCCGAAAGAGCTTCGGGATTTTCCGCTATTCTTTCGGATACCGAATATGCGAAGCTTTTATATGTAACTTCATCGGAAAATATACGGGTATATGTTCTTCTTACATAACCGTCGTCGTCAAGAATCATATTCGTAAAGCCCGATTCCGCCGATTCGGCAAGAGACTGATAGGCTGTTACCTCGTCCCTTACGTAAGGCTCTATCATATAGCCTGTCCCCGAGTCGTTACGTACAACACGGGAATCTATTTCAAGCTTCGAGGCGAGAATTACGTTTCCCGCTTCCTTTACCGCCTTTACGAGGCTCATATCCTCCTCGGAATCGTTTGTACCCGAGAAGATAACGTCGATACCGATAACCTTCGGCTTCGCTTCGGGATTTTCATTAAGCCTTTCGATAACCCCTGCGAAAATCGTCCTGTCCCATTCGGAATAGGGACCCAGCTCCTTAAGAGTCGTTTCGTCTATGGCGATGATTTTGATATCGTTGGAAATAACGTCGGGTTTCTGATAGATACTGTCCTCGGCGAGGGCTTCGAGCTCCTTCGGAATTCTGAAAACCGTAATGCATACCGAAAGGATTGTAAGAAGTGTTATTGATAATATCTTTGTTAATAGCCTTGTTTTATTTTTTGTAACCATATCAAATCTCCTCTATGAGCCGAATTTCATATAAAGAATATTATACCAAAAAAACGTCAATATTGCAATATAATTGATATATATTTTAAGAAGTATATGGCAGTACCCGAAAATTTCCGCCTCAGACAGAAAAAATCATACCAAAAAATACCTTTACAACAAAATTTTGGCATAAATATTATAATTTTAATATTTTTAATTACGATATTGGGTTATAATTAAGAAAAAACAGGAGGAAGCTTATATGAAAATCAAACGTATATCCGCAATGCTGCTGGCGCTTTCTATGCTGACAGCGTGTACTGCCGAAAAGAACACAGCCGACACCGCACAGCCCGAAGACGCAACAGCGCCTCAGACCGAGAATACTGCCGAAAGTAAGGCCGAGGAAGTCCCTCAGCTCGACGGGTATAATCTCCTCTGGAACGATGAGTTCAACGGCGACGCTCTTGACAAAACTATCTGGAACTACGAGCCCCACGAGCCCGGCTGGACAAACCAGGAGCTTCAGGAGTATACCGTATCTACGGACAATGTATTTATCCGTGACGGAAAGCTCGTAATAAAGGCGTTAAAGACCGAAAAGAACGGAGCCGATTACTATACCTCGGGTAAGGTCACGGCTCAGAATAAAAAGGATTTCACCTACGGTAAGGTGGTTGCTTCCGCTAAGGTACCCGAAGGAAAGGGACTCTGGCCCGCTATCTGGATGATGCCTCAGGACGAAAGCTTTTACGGCCAGTGGCCAAAATGCGGTGAGATAGATATTATGGAGGTTCTCGGAAGCCGCGTCGATACAGCCTACGGTACTATCCATTACGGCGAGCCTCACGCCGAACAGCAGGGAACCTACGTTCTCGAAAACGGAACCTTTGCCGACGATTTCCACGAATATTCGGTAGAGTGGGAGCCCGGCGAAATGCGCTTCTATATCGACGGTAATCTTTACCATACCGTAAACGACTGGTTTACCGCATTACCCGACGAGGACGAAAAGCCCTACCCCGCCCCCTTTAACCAGCCCTTCTTCGTACAGATGAATCTTGCGGTAGGCGGAACCTGGCCGGGAAATCCCGACGATACTACTGATTTCGACAAGGCGGAATTCGAAATCGACTATGTACGTGTTTATCAGAAGCCCCAGTACGATACCAACGTCACAAAGCCCAAGAAGGATTACCGTGAAGCGCTTGCTGACGGAAACTACATCTATAACGGCGACTTCTCGGAAAAGGAATCCCTCGGCGATGAAGAAAACTGGAAGTTTATGCTTTTTGAAGGCGGTAAGGGTGCCGCTGAAATCCGTGATAATATGATTGTTATTTCCTCCGAGGCGGAAGGAAGCGTTGACTATTCCGTGCAGCTCGTTCAGGCCAAGCTCCCTATGCTTAAGGGAAAGAAATACCGTCTTACCTTTGACGCATACGCTGACGAAGAAAGAGACATTATAGTCTGCGTTTCCGCTCCGACAGCAGGCTGGATACGTTATCTCCCCGATACGCTCCTTACAATTTCCAATGAGAAAACAACCTACACCTACGACTTTGAAATGACAAGCAAGGACGACCCCAACGGACGTCTCGAATTCAACCTCGGACACAGAGGCTCTACCTCAACCGTATATATCACCAATGTACGTGTAGAGGAAGTCGGCTGATATCCGATAAACCGAAATACAAAAGAAGGAACAACAAAAAAACAGATAAGAAAACATCCTGTCGGAAGGACGATAAGCCGAAGCTCCGACAGGATGTTTCTATGTTATATTCTATGCAGGATTTTACTCTTCTCCCCTTGTTACGCATAAACGGAGGCACAGTATTTTTCCGCCTGTACCTTCCACATTTCAGCATAAGCGCCGTTCTTCGAAAGAAGCTCGGAATGTGTTCCGCTTTCGGCAATACTTCCGTTTTCAAGGAGAATTATTCGGTCGGCGTCCTTTGTGGTTGAAAGACGGTGAGAAATAAGTATAACCGCACGGTTTTCTGCGTTTTCAAGCATACTCTTATTGAGCCTGTATTCCGCAATGGGATCGAGCGCGGAGCTGGGCTCGTCGAGAATTGCTACAGACATATCGCGCATAAACATTCTTGCTATAGCCGCCTTCTGGCTCTCGCCTCCCGAAAGCATCGTTCCTTCCTCGGAAAATTCCTTCGTAAGCTCCGTGTCTATTCCCTTTTCAAGAGCATTAAGCTTTCCTCCGAAATCTGATTTTTTAAGGGCTCCGACAATTTTCTCCCTGTCCTCCTCGGTAACAATATCCGTTTTCACGTTTTCTCCGAGGCTTGCGCCGTAAATCTGGAAATCCTGAAGAACTGCGCCTATTCTTTCTCGGTAGGCTTTTGTATTAAGCTTACGGATATCTACTCCCCCGAAAAGTATTTCTCCCTCGGTTACATCGTAAAGCCTCATAATAAGCTTTATAAGAGTGGATTTTCCTGCGCCGTTTTCGCCTACGAGAGCGAGCCTTTCGCCCTTTCGGATAGTCATACTTATATTTTTAATGACATATTTTTCGTTTTCCTTGTACTTAAAGCTGACATTTCGAAGCTCAAGGGTAGAATCCTCGGGCACAGGCACCTCTCCCTCACAGCCCTCTATGTTTATTTCGTAATCCATAAAGCGGCGGAATTTTTCAGCGTACTGCCCCACGTTCTGAAAGTCCACAAGAGCATAGTTCATCTGGTCAAGGTGGCTCTTTATACCGTTGGTGGCATTTTTAAGGGACGCAACCTCGCCTAACTGAATAGACTTTTTCTCTATGGCAAGATATGCAAGATACACGGGAACGGCGTAGAACTGACAAAGAGTAAATACCGTTATCCAGTTTATAAGAGTAGGAACTATTATTTTCAGGCTGTAGCCCAGCGCCATTTTACGCTCCTCGGCTATAGCCTCGTCATACTGCTCCATAAGAGCGTCCTCGATACCCGTAAGCTTTATTTCCTTGGCATATTCGGGCTGGTAAAAGACTCTCTTTGAGTAGTCCGCCTTTCTTCCTATACGCTGTTTTTCAAGATTGTATTCGTATTCGAGCTTTGTGATTATAAATCGGGTTATGATGTTTACAACGAAGCCGATTACGGGAAAAATTATGATTGCCGCATTAACGGTAATAATCATCGTTCCCGCCACAAGCATAGCCACAATATCGGCAATAATGTTCGCGACGCTCATTATAGCCTTCTTACACATTTCCTCGGACTGTGAAGCGGCAATTACAAAATCCGAATAATACTCGGGAATATCGTAACAGCTTAAATCCATTTTCTGAGCCTTCTCCATAAGCTCACGCTGTATACTTCCCTCGAAGCCTATCATTCCTGTCCAGAAATAGTTCTCCAGGAAACGGAAAACAACCATTCGCACAGCGTGCAGCAGGAACATCAGGGCAAGCACCTTTAAAACGCTCATAATGTCTGCGGTTGAGGTGAAAATGTTGATGATTTCCATAAGGAGAAAGGTGTCGATAAATGCGCCGATACCCATAAAAACACATCGGCAGGCAATATAGGAGACGGGGAGCTTAGGGTCGTGGCGGAAAGCGTATTTAACAACGTAAAGAACGTTGGAAATAAGCCTTTTCATTTTGATTTTATCCTTTTTATTTTCGCTTTTTGCGCTCATACCGCCACCTCCTCTGCGAGATAATTCTTTGCCTGAAGCTTCCACATTTCCGCATATTTCCCGTTAAGCTTCATCAATTCCTCGTGACTGCCCTGTTCGATAACGGTACCCTGCTCGAACATATAAATGCGGTCGGCGTCACGAGTTGCGGAAAGGCGGTGGGAAATAAAGATAACCGTTTCTCCGTCTGTTGCAGTAAGCATATTCCTGTACATATTGTACTCGGCGATAGGGTCGAGGGCCGAGCTTGGCTCGTCAAGAATAACAATATCAGGCTTTCGTGCAAAAACTCGTGCAATAGCTATCTTCTGAGCCTCGCCGCCCGAAAGCCCCATTCCGTTTTCATCGAACTCCTTCGTAACCATTGTATCGATACCCTTTTCGAGGGTATCGAGCTTTTCACCGAACTGGGCTTTTCTTAAGGCCTCCTCAACAAGCCTTCTTTCCTCCTCGTTCTTCGGCTTACGCATAAGTACGTTATGGGAGAGAGGGAGAGCGAAAACCTGTAAATCCTGGAATACTGTTCCGAAGCTGCGGTGAAGGGATTTCGGCTCGTATTTTTCAGTATCCTCGCCGCTTATTTTTATACTGCCGCCCGTAGGATTATAAAGTCCCATTATAAGCTTTACAAGGGTAGTTTTTCCTGCTCCGTTATGACCTACGACAGCAATTTTTTCGCCCTTACGTATGGAAATATTCACATCGTGAAGAGTGGGCTTTTCCGCCCCCTCGTAGGTAAAGCTCATATCCTTTATTTCGATATCGGTAAGCTTCTTCGCCTTAATAAGCTCGTCGGTATTTTTCTTCGGCTCGTAGGAAAGGAACTCACGTAGATTGCTTACGAATGCGCTTTCCTTCGCAAGAGCAACTATAAGCTCCATTGCGTCGGAGGTGCGCCAGGAAAGGGTAGAAAGCGCAGGAATCATAGCCACATAGGCGGCGGTCTGCGCCTCTCCGCCGTTAAGCACAAAGGCTATATAAAGATACGGCAGAATGGTTGACAGAAGGTTATATAATATCCATTTCAGAGGCTCGATAACCGAGAGCTTTTTTCTGATTTTTCGTGTTCTCTTCTCCATTTCCCCGTAAGCCTTTTCGTGACGGCCGAGAAGAAGCTTTCCTATACCGAAAAGACGAAGCTCCGCCGCATATTTCTTCTCATAGAATACACGCTTCGCATATCCGCCGATACGACCGTCACGGGTGTTGGACATATCCAGGGCGTAGTAAAGGTCGCCTTCCTTCTTTCCGAAGAACATCGAAATCGCTACCATAGGAATAATGAACAGAAGGAGCAGGGGGTCAACCTCAGCAACAATTATTGTAGCGGCAATTACCGAGGCAATTCCTGCCACAAGGTAAGCGGAGTAATAAAGAAGCATACTGCCACGCCACTGACATTCGTTCAGGGCACGGGTATATTTATCGTAGAAATCGGGGCGCTCAAACTCGGTGTATTCCATCGAAATCGACTTCCGTATAACACGCCTGTAGAAATCCCGATACATTTTCGGCAGGAACTGCTTCTCACAGAGCTGGTGGATTGCCGCTGTGATATGTATTCCGATATGACCGATACACATAGCTCCCACGAAGGAAGCAAGCATCGTGAAGGGCGTTTTGTTTTCGATAGCCACGTAAATCCACTCTGTCAGATATACCGAAAAGATAGTCCAGAACACGTTCTCGTTGAATTCCTTGATGAAGGTGTAGATAACGTAGCCCTTACTTCCCTTCCAGAGTATTTTCAGCATATACATAACATTCGACAGAGCGGAGTATTTTGGTTTTTCTTTTTTATCTTTCATTTTGTCCTCCTTTGTTTGTAGCCTGATTACAGCATTATGTTTATATAATGTCTTTCGTCTGTAACCTTTTGGATTATACCTCCATTTGCCAGTGCCGCCTTAATCGAGGGAGTATTATAATTCTTTATTGTAAAAAGCAGGTTATCAACCCCTATCTTTTTTGCTTCCTCAAGCAATCCCTTTATGAACTGTGTCCCGAGTCCCCGTTCTCGTTCGTCAGGAGATATGGAATATCCGATATTACCACCGCTTTCAAGGAGCTTATCCGTCAAAAAATGACGGATTTTTCCGAAGCCGACGGGAGCATTGTCTTCATACAGCCAGAATATCGTCTCAGGCACTTTCCATCCGTCAATTATCTCCTTCTGAAGCGAGTTGTTATAAGCTTTCACAAGCCATTCCTTGTACTCAGAGTAAGTTTTGCCGCATACAGGATTCATAAAACCGTTTTCATCAGCAGGAATTTTCAAAAGCATATTATAAATATCCTCTCCGTCATCAGGCATTAAAGCTTTGATTTTAAGACTCATTTTATTTCCTCCTTCACCGTAATTAAAACAAAAAAGCGTACATTCCATACAGAAATGCACGCCTTATATACCTGTAATTACACCTTAAATGTGCAAAGCGGCAGATAATCGTCCATTCCCGTATATGAATGCTGTAAAATGAGTGTGCTTTAACATATTATCCGCCTCCTTTTCGATAAATTATAGACGTATTATAACACTTGTTACATTATTTGTCAATATATTTGGAAAATATTTTTTCGGGCAGTATTAACACCCTCCGAAGTCTGTAATTTTATATCAATATAACAATCATAAAGTCCCAAAGCTGTAAAAACTGCACAAAATTCAAAAAAGGTATTGACATTATCGATTTGCAGTGCTAAAATTAAGAAAATCGAATAGAAAAGCTGTGACGAAGAATGGTCAAGGAGATAAAGCATTTCAGAGAGCCGATGGCTGGTGTGAATCGGTATGTAAGCCCTTGTTCCTCTCCCTTCCGAGCCGGAAGCCCCAAAGGTTAAGCACTCAGTAGGCGTTTCCCGTGAATGCTGCGTTAATGCATAGAGGTTGATTGACCTCGAAGAGGTGGCGGAATTTTTATCCGCAATTTGAGTGGTACCGCGAGTGATAACAGGATTTTTCACCCGTCTCAAAGCAAAAGCTTTGGGGCGGTTTTTTGTTTTCCCCGAGGCGAATAAACATAAAAGGGGGAATTAAAATGCTATCATCAGACCTATATTTAAGTAACAACGTAATTTCAGACAACAGAGAAAAAGGAGTAAATTATTATGATGGATTCAAGTAAATACCGAGTGGGGTACTTCCCCGTAGACAAGAAATATAACAGCTGGGTTGAAAAAGACCATATCGAAAAGCCGCCCGTATGGTGCAGTGTGGATATGCGCGACGGTAACCAGAGTCTCGTAATACCTATGAGTCTTAAGGAAAAGCTGGAATTCTACAAGGTGCTTTTAAAGGTAGGCTTCAAGGAAATCGAGGTAGGCTTCCCTGCGGCCAGCGAAACGGAATACGAATTTCTCCGTACCCTTATCGAAAAGGATATGATACCCGAGGATGTAAGCGTACAGGTGCTGACCCAATGCCGTGAGCATATAATCCGCAAGACCTTCGACGCCTGTAAGGGTGCGCCCAGCGCTATCATACATTTCTACAACTCCGTAAGCGTGGCTCAGAGAGAGCAGGTTTTCGGAAAATCAAAGGAAGAGATAAAGCAGATTGCCGTAGACGGAGCAAAGCTCGTAAAACAGCTTGCTTCCGAATACGAGGGAAATTTCCGTTTCGAATATTCCCCCGAATCCTTTACGGGTACCGAGCCCGAATATGCTCTCGAGGTATGTAACGCAGTACTGGACGTTCTCGAACCCAGTGAAACAAACAACGTTATAATAAATCTTCCCGTAACCGTTGAAATGAGTATGCCTCATATTTACGCCTCACAGGTTGCCTATATGAGCGAAAACCTCAAGTACCGTGAATATGTTACCCTTTCGCTCCACCCCCATAACGACCGAGGTACGGGCGTAGCGGATACCGAGCTTGCTCTTCTTGCGGGAGCCGACCGAGTTGAGGGTACCCTCTTCGGTAACGGCGAAAGAACAGGAAACGTGGATATAGTAACCCTGGCTATGAATATGTATTCTCACGGGGTAGACCCGAAGCTCGACCTTTCCGATATGAATTATCTGGTTGAAAAGTACGAAAGCTGTACGAGAATGAAGGTTTACGAAAGAGCGCCTTATGCAGGCTCCCTCGTTTTCGCCGCCTTTTCGGGCAGTCACCAGGACGCTATTGCAAAGGGTATGAAATACCGTACAGGCAACAATCTCCACGAATGGACCGTTCCTTATATTCCTATCGACCCGCAGGATATCGGACGTACCTACGACGCCGACGTTATAAGAGTAAATTCCCAGTCGGGAAAGGGCGGTATCGGCTATCTGCTTGAACAGAGCTTCGGCTATAATCTTCCCGCTAAAATGCGAGAGGCCTTCAGCTATCTCTGCAAGGATATATCCGATCAGGGTCATAAGGAGCTTAAGCCCGACGAGGTACTCGAAATCTTTACCGATAACTACCTCAATCTTGAAACCGACATAACCGTAACCTACTTCGACTTTGTTCGTAAAAACAAGAGAGTAAAAATCGACATTACCTTTATGAAGGACGGAAAGGAAACGGAAATGGAGGCGGAGGGCAACGGTTCTCTCAACGCTATAAGTAATGCACTTAAGGCGTACACGGGTAAGGAATATATTCTCCAGATTTTCTCCCAGCACAGTATGCAGGGACAGGGCTCACAGAGCGTTGCGGCTTCCTATATCGGAATAGAGGATGAAAAGGGGAATTTGTTCTGGGGCGCAGGAACGGACACCGACGTAATCAAGGCAAGTACAAATGCACTTTTAAGCGCATTCCACAATATGACAAAGGGAGGTAAATGAAAATGGGTATGACAATGACTCAGAAAATTCTCGCCGCTCACGCAGGACTCGATTCCGTAGAGGCGGGACAGCTTATTACCGCAAAGCTCGACATCGTTCTCGGAAACGATATTACTACTCCTGTGGCGGTAAAGGAATTCAATAAGGCAGGCTTCGAAAAGGTATTCGATAAGGACAGAATCGCTATCGTCCTGGACCATTTCGTGCCCAACAAGGATATAAAGTCGGCGGAACAGAGTAAGACCTGCCGACAGTTCGCCTGCTCGAACTGTATAAGCCATTTCTACGACGTGGGAAAAATGGGTATAGAGCACGCCCTTCTCCCCGAACAGGGCGTAGTTACCGCAGGAGACTGTATCATCGGCGCAGACAGCCACACCTGTACCTACGGTGCACTCGGCGCATTCTCCACAGGGGTAGGCTCTACCGATATGGCGGCGGGTATGGCCAACGGAATAGCCTGGTTCAAGGTTCCTTCCGCTATAAAATTCAACCTTACGGGTAAGCTCCCCGAAAACTGCAGCGGTAAGGACGTTATTCTTACAATAATCGGTATGATAGGCGTTGACGGCGCACTCTACAAGAGTATGGAGTTTACGGGAGAGGGCGTAAAGAATCTTTCTATGGACGACCGCCTCTGTATCTGTAATATGGCGATTGAGGCAGGAGCCAAAAACGGCATTTTCCCCGTTGACGATATTACAATGACATATCTTAAGGGCAGAAGCGAGCGTGAGCCCGTTATATACGAGGCTGACAAGGACGCAAAATATGAGAAGGTGATAGAAATTAACCTTTCGGAAATCGTTCCTACCGTCGCTTGTCCCCACCTTCCCGAAAATACACATCCTGCAAAGGAATTACACGATATAAAAATAGACCAGGTAGTTATCGGCTCCTGCACGAACGGACGTCTCGAGGATATGGAGGCCGCCTATAAGGTTTTAAAGGGCAGTAAGGTTGCCGAGGGAATACGCTGTATCATTATCCCGGGCACAATGCAGATTCTCCGCGAATGTGTTGAAAGAGGCTGGTACACCGCCTTTATCGACGCAGGCGCTATCGTTTCCACGCCTACCTGCGGCCCCTGTCTCGGCGGATATATGGGTATCCTTGCGGCGGGAGAAAGATGTATTTCAACAACCAACCGTAATTTCGTAGGCCGTATGGGTCACGTAGACAGCGAGGTATATCTCGCTTCCCCTCATACCGCCGCCGCAAGCGCAATTACAGGCTTTATCACAGAGTATAAGGAGGTCTGAAAATGAACACACAAGGTAAAGTATTCAAGTATCCCGATAACGTGGACACCGACGTTATTATCCCTGCCCGTTATCTTAACACCTCCGACGCTAAGGAGCTGGCGCTCCACTGTATGGAGGATATCGACAAGGACTTCGTTAAAAATGTAAAGGGCGGAGATATAATGGTGGCAGGCTGGAACTTCGGCTGCGGCTCCTCCCGCGAACACGCTCCTCTTGTCATTAAAACCTGCGGTACGGGATGTGTTATCGCTAAAAGCTTCGCAAGAATTTTCTACCGTAACGCTATAAATATCGGACTTCCGATTCTCGAATGTGAGGAAGCGGCGGAGGAAATAAAGGCTGAGGACGAGGTAAGGGTCGATTTCGAAACAGGCGTAATCACCGACATAACAACAGGTAAAACCTATAAGGCACAGCCCTTTCCGCCCTTTATCCGTAATATTATTACAAGCGGCGGTCTTTTAAAGGCTCTTAAGGAGGGTGAAAATAATGGTTAAGAATATTGCAGTAATCCGAGGCGACGGAATAGGCCCCGAAATTACGGAACAGGCTCTTAAGGTGCTTGACAGAATTGCTGAAATATACGGTCACACCTTTAATTACACAGATGTAGATATGGGAGGCTGTGCTATCGACAAGTACGGCGACCCGTTACCCGAGGCGGAGCTTAAGAAATGCACCGAGGCCGACAGCGTTCTCCTCGGCGCAGTAGGCGGAGAAAAATGGAACAGCGTTCCCGGAAATATGAGACCCGAAAAGGGGCTTTTAAGACTTCGCGCAGGTATGGGAGTATACTCCAATAACCGTCCCGCAAAAATCTGGAAGCAGCTTTCCGAGGCTTCTCCCCTTAAAAGAGAAATTGTCGATAAGGGAATCGACTTTATTATAGTAAGAGAGCTTATCGGAGGTATCTATTTCGGCGAGCATAAGACCGAGGGGGATACTGCGATAGACGTATTACGCTACAGCGAAGCGGAAATTGAAAGAATAGGCCGTATCGGCTTCGAAACTGCAAGAAAAAGAAGAAAGAAGCTCTGTTCCGTAGAAAAGAGCAACGTTCTCGATTCAAGCCGTCTCTGGAAAAAGGTGATGCACCGTCTCGCCGAGGAATATCCCGACGTTGAGCTTTCGGATATGCTGGTGGATAACTGCGCTATGCAGATTGTTAAGAATCCCGCCCAGTTCGATGTTATCGTAACGGAAAATATGTTCGGAGATATCCTGTCCGACGAGGCTTCTATGATAACAGGCTCTATCGGAATGATTCCTTCATCAAGTCTCGGAGCTTCTACCTGTGGGCTTTACGAGCCTATTCACGGCTCCGCCCCCGATATCGCAGGCAAGGATCTCGCAAACCCCATAGGCACGATCCTTTCGGCGGCGATGATGCTCCGCTACAGCTTCGATATGGCGGAGGAAGCGGACGCTGTAGAAAAGGCGGTTGCCGCTTACCTGGACGCAGGCTACCGTACCGCCGACATAATGAGCGAGGGTATGACTCAGGTTGGCTGTAAAAAATGCGGCGAGCTTATATTGGAGAATATAAAAAAATAACAATGCCGAACCTATAAACTCGATAGCCCACGCACTGTAAAAATACAGGCTTATATTGATTCGAAGCTTAAACAACATAATAGTTAATCGGAAATTTCGCAGAGCCGCTTATGCAGCTCTGCGAAATCATTTTTACTTGCTTCGTCAGAAGCCGCCTGCCGAAAAATCGGACGGTTTTTGCCGTTTATTCTGCTTATTGCAACTAATCTTTTCCGTTTCTTAGTTGAAACCTCGGCGAAACTATGTTATTATTGTTATGTATTTCAATAAAACGGAGATTGAGAATGAAAGAATTCCTGTTAAAATTTCGGAATGTTTTATTTCTGATAATAATAATGTGTGCGGCCTTCTGTATAAGCCTTCTGATACACAAGCTTTTCGATACGGTAGCCCTTATTCCCGCAATATTCGTGCTTGCGGTTTTTATAATATCCCTTGTAACCGAAGGCTACAGCTACGGTATCGCCGCCTCCTTCATAAGCGTGCTTGCGGTAAATTACGCTTTTACCTTCCCTTATTTCCGATTTAATTTCACTATTTCGGAAAATATGGTTTCTGCAGTAATAATGATAATCGTTACTCTTATTACAGGAGCGCTGACTACGAAGCTTAAGCGGCAGGAAGCGATAAAAGCGGAAAGCGAAAAGGAACGTATGAGAGCCAATCTTTTAAGGGCAGTCTCCCACGACCTGAGAACTCCGCTTACCACCATATACGGCTCAAGCTCCACAATACTCGATAACTACAACGGCCTGAGCGACGACAGAAAAAAGCAGATGCTTTCGGGCATAAAGGAAGAGGCGGAATGGCTTACGAGAATGGTGGAAAACCTCCTTTCGGTAACAAGACTCGACAGCGAAAACGTAAAGCTTATAAAATCGCCTACCGTGCTTGACGAGCTTATAGATTCCGTCCTGGTTAAATTCCGAAAGAAATATCCCGATACGCCCGTGATACTGTCCCTACCCGAGGATTTTACGGTAATACCTATGGACGCTATGCTTATTGAACAGGTAATACTCAATATCTTAAGTAATGCAGTAAGCCACGCAAAGGGTATGACTCATATTGACCTTAGGGTTTACAGAGAGGATAAAATGTCCGTATTCGAAATTTCCGACGACGGCTGCGGTATTGCTCCCGAAAGACTCGGGAATATATTTTCGGGGTGTTATACCGAAAGCTCCGCCCCCTCGGATACAAAAATAAATTCGGGAATAGGCCTTTCGGTCTGCTTTTCAATAATAAAGGCTCACGGTAGCAGGATTGTGGCCGAAAACAACAAAGAGGGCGGTGTGACCTTCCGCTTTTCTCTTGAAACGGAGGATGATGAAAATGAATAATAAGTATAAAATCCTTCTCGTAGAGGACGAAAAGAATATCCAGACCTTCGTTACCGCTCTTCTCGAAGCGGAAGGGTATCAGGTTATCTGTACAGGAAGCTGTGAAAACGGGAAAATGCTTTTTTCCTCCCATAATCCCGACCTTGTAGTGCTGGACCTGGGGCTTCCCGATAAGGACGGTATGGAGGTACTCGTTCATATCAGAAAAATATCCTCGGCTCCCGTTATCGTGCTTTCTGCAAGAGCCAACGAAAGCGATAAGGTAAGCGCTCTCGATTCGGGGGCAAACGATTATGTGACGAAGCCCTTCGGGCCTGCGGAATTTATGGCGAGAGTACGCTCCGCCCTTAGAAATACAAGAAGCAGTACCGAAAACAAGCAGTTCACCCTCGGCGACCTTATGATAGATTACGACGCAAGAACCATAACCATCGACGGCAGGAGCATCAAGCTTACACAGACGGAATATAATATTATATCCCTACTGTCACAGCATTGCGGAAAGGTTCTTACCTATTCGGCGATAATTTCAGCTATATGGGGCTACAACGATATCGGAAGCATAAAAAAGCTCCAGGTTAATATGGCGAACATAAGAAAAAAGTTCGGAGCCGTCCCGGGAAAGGATAATTATATAACCAACGAGCTCGGCGTAGGATATAAAATGAACGAAATATCGTGATAGTTTAAAGGCAGTATTGTTCAAAGTAATGATACTGCCCTTTCTTTCGCCTCTTAAGCCGTTTCTTAACCGCATCTTTGCTCCCCCGATGATATAATTTTTCCTGTAGGATTTAAAAGAAGGAAAAAGAAAGGAAACAAATTATGTCATTTTTTGACGTACTTACAATGATTGGCGGACTTTGCCTCTTCCTGTTCGGTATGGATATAATGGGAAAGGCGCTTGAACGCCGTGCAGGAGGACAGCTCCGCACAGTTCTCTCAAAGCTTACAAAAAACAAGGCGGCGGGATTTCTTACAGGTCTCGGCGTAACCTCGGTAATTCAGAGTTCTTCTGCCACAACGGTTATGGTGGTAGGCTTCGTAAACTCGGGAATAATGAGCCTTAAACAGGCTATAAACGTTATAATGGGCGCAAACGTCGGTACAACGGTTACCGCCTGGATTTTAAGCCTCGGAGGTATCGAAAGCGACAATTTCGTCGTACAGCTTTTCAAGCCGACCTCCTTTACCCCTGTTCTTGCTCTTATAGGTATAGTAATGTATATGTTCTGCAAGAGCGATAAGAAGCACGATAACGGTCTTATCCTTCTCGGCTTCGCAACCCTTATGTTCGGTATGGATACTATGTCGAACTCTGTATCGGGCCTTGCGGACGTACCCGAATTCACAAATATCTTACTTATGTTTGAGAACCCGATAATGGGTGTTCTCGCCGGCGCAGTACTTACAGGCATAATCCAGTCCAGCTCCGCCTCGGTAGGTATTCTTCAGGCGCTTGCCGCTACGGGCTGCGTCTCCTACGGCGCGGCAATACCGATTATTATGGGACAGAACATAGGTACCTGTGTAACGGCGCTTTTATCCTCGGTAGGCGCTAACAAGAACGCTAAACGTGCCGCTTTCGTTCACTTATCCTTTAACGTTATAGGTACTGTAGTATGGATGCTGGTGTTCTGTATCACCGACGCAGTTTTCAACCCCGCACTCTTCGGAGAAGCCACTTCAATGGCGGGTATTGCAATAGCCCATTCAGCCTTCAATATTCTCTGTACCGTGCTCCTTTTACCTATGTCGGGACTTCTCGAAAGGCTTGCTCTTACGATTATCCACGACAACGATACAAAGGAAAAATTTGCGGAGCTTGATGAACGACTTCTCGCTACTCCCTCTGTCGCTCTCCAGCAGTGTAAGTCCACCGTGCTCGATATGGGAGCTTTGGCGACGGAAAGTATAGTAATGGCTCTTGATGTTCTCGATAATTTCAATACCGAAAAGGCTGATGAGGTAAGAGCGCTCGAGGATAAGACCGATAAGTATGAAGATATTATCGGCGAATATCTCGTAAAGCTCAGCGGTCACAGCATAAGCGAGGCGGACGCTCTCGAATCAACAAAGCTTCTTAAAATGATAGGAGACTTCGAAAGATTATCCGACCATAGCGTTAATATAATCGAATCCGCTCAGGAGCTCAAGGATAAGGAAATCAAGTTTACTGCACAAGGAGACGAGGAGCTTAAACAGCTTATCGGCGCTGTAAGAGAAATAATCGGAATTACAAGAAAGGCCTTCGAAAATGACGACGTACACGCTTCTCTTTCCGTCGAGCCTCTCGAACAGGTTATCGACGACCTTAAGGAAAAGCTGAGAACAAGCCACATAAAGAGGCTCGGAAAGGGCGAATGTTCAATCGAAGCAGGCTTCGTATGGTCGGATCTTCTCCACGACCTTGAACGTATCTCCGACCACTGCTCAAATATCGCAGGCTGTATAATCGAATCCTCTCATAACGACCTTACTCTCCATCAGGGACTCCGCGGAATACGTAATGACAGCACGGAATATTTCGAAAAATACAAAGAATATCTCAATAAATATCAGATAAGGAGTTAACTATGGACATTCTTCAGTTACTTTTACAGGTTTTCTTACTTGCGGCAGGCTTCGTTCTTCTTATAAAGGGCGCAGACTGGTTTGTTGACGGCTCTTCCTCGGTAGCGTCACGCTTCGGTATCCCTCAGCTTGTAATAGGTCTTACCATTGTAGCTATGGGTACAAGCGCACCCGAGGCGGCTGTAAGTATTACTGCCGCATTCAGCAATAACGCCGACATAACCGTCGGAAACATCGTAGGAAGTAATATTTTAAACATTCTTATTATCCTCGGTCTTTCCTCTGTCATCGTTCCTATCGCTGTGGCTAAATCTACGGTAAGAATTGAAATGCCCTTTATGATACTGATAACGGTACTTCTTCTCCTTCTCGGACTTGACGGCTCATTAAATATTCTTGACGGAATAATCTTCCTTCTTTGCTTTATTGGATATCTCGTATATCTTATCATTATGGCGAAAAAGGATAAGAATAAGGACGAGGAAGCCGCAAAGCAGATAACTCTCCCAAAGGCGATAATATTCGTTATAATCGGTCTCGCTATGATAGTTTTGGGAAGTAACGTAACCGTTGACGCCGCAAGCGCAATCGCTACAATGTTCGGTATGGACGAACGCTTTATCGGACTTACTATCGTGGCTCTCGGAACCTCTCTCCCCGAGCTTTTCACCTCTGTAAGCGCCGCAAGAAAGGGCAACGCCGACATAGCTATCGGTAATATCGTAGGAAGCAATATCTTCAACATTCTTTTCATCTGCGGTCTTTCCGCCGTTATTATTCCTATCCCCTTCGAACAGAAGTTCATTTTCGACGTAATTATCGCTATTGCAGCAGCCGTTATGCTCACGCTCTGCTGTATAATCGGAAAGAGAACTCTTAAGCGCTGGGCAGGTATCTTAATGCTTGTTTCCTATGCCGCTTATTTTGCAGTAATTATCTGATTACAGATAACCCATAGCTTGGATAACATATTCTACACAGCAAGACCGCTCCTGTTAATTCAGGAGCGGTCTTGCTGTATCGGGAAGCTTTATTTATCATTCCTCAGAGAACATATCCTTGCCTACTCCACAGAGCTGGCATTCAAAATCTTCGGGAAGGTCTTCGAACCTTGTACCGGGAGCGATTCCCATTTCAGGTACGCCCAGTTCTTCGTCATAAACCCATCCGCAAGCGTCGCATACATATTTTTTCATAATAAAAACCTCCTTGAATTCTGATTACTGTATCGGTTCAAAATCTGCCGCACCATGCTTACAGAGCGGACAGATATAATCCTCGGGAAGCGTATCGCCTTCATGAATAAATCCGCAGATTTTGCAGACGAAGCCCTTCTTTCCTTCTGTTTCAGGCTTCGGCTTTACGTTTTCGTGATAATAAGCGTAGGTCATTGAGGGGTCGTCACTTATAACTCTCGCCTCGGTAATTTCACAAATGAACATTCCGTGGGTGTCAAGGTCAACATACTGTACAACCTCAAGAGACATAAAGGAATTTATATGTCTCGGCAGGAATACCAGCCCGTTATCGGAGCGAAGCGGCTCACAGCCCTCAAACTTATCTGTATTACGTCCGCTCCGGAAGCCGAATTTCTCGAATACTGCGAAGGGAGCGGCTGTAGACAGACAGTTTACGTTCATCTTCTTTGTCTGACTGATAACGTGGTAGGAATAGTTCGCCTTGTTTATTGTTACGGCTACCCTGTTCGGGGAATCGGTAAGCTGTGTAA
Source organism: Ruminiclostridium sp. (assembly GCA_045579625.1). Taxonomy (GTDB): domain Bacteria; phylum Bacillota; class Clostridia; order Oscillospirales; family Ruminococcaceae; genus Ruminiclostridium_E. The sequence goes on along the minus strand of JAZNMN010000006.1, from coordinate 2,626 downwards.
CGGTATTGACAATAAGGCCGTTATCCTTTTCGCCGTCATTGGAGGTTACGACATAAAGACCGTAGCCGATATTTGTGAGGGCGGAAAGATCGTTCTTATCGGCGGTAGCATCCTGCTGAGCCAGGTAATCCATACAAAGCTCATTGGCGAGAGCTTCAAGCTGTGCGGAGCTTTCTTCGTTAAGAGCGGAAAGGATTTTTACTGTATTTTCACAGAATTTCAGGTTCTTACTCTTTTCAAGCATACCCTTCATTACCTTTGCCGCAAGAGGAGCCCAGCTTCCGTTTTCTATAAACGCAACTGTTCTGTTCTGGAAATTTCTTTCGGTAAGGTGGGTTATGAACTGATGCATAAAGGGGAAAATTTCTGCATTATAAGTAGTCGTAGCGAGAACGAGCTTCCCGTAACGGAAGGCGTCCTCAACCGCCTCAGCCATATCACAGCGCGCAAGGTCGTTTACAACCACATTGGGACAGCCCTTTGCCTTAAGCTTTTCAGCAAGCTGGATAACCGCCTTTTTTGTGTTTCCGTAAACTGATGTGTAGGCGATTACTATACCCTCGGACTCAACGCCATAGCTTGACCATATATCATAGAGACCTATGTAGTAGCCGAGATTTTCAGTAAGCACAGGGCCATGAAGCGGGCAGATAATCTCAATATCAAGCCCTGCTGCCTTTTTAAGCAGAGCCTGAACCTGTGCGCCATATTTTCCCACAATTCCTATGTAATAGCGTCTTGCTTCACAAGCCCAGTCCTCCTCTACGTCGAGAGCGCCGAACTTTCCGAAGCCGTCGGCAGAGAAAAGCACCTTATCCTTGCTGTCGTAAGTAACAATAACCTCGGGCCAGTGTACCATCGGTGCAGTAACAAAAGTAAGGGTATGTTCTCCCAGATTAAGGGTATCCCCTTCGCCCACAACTATCCTTTCGTCAGCAAAATCTGTGCCGAAGAACTGCTTCATCATTGCGAATGCCTTTGCAGAAGAAACGAGCTTTACAGCAGGGTAGGTTTTCATAAAATTCATTATATTTGCAGAGTGGTCAGGCTCCATGTGCTGAACAACCAGGTAGTCGGGCTGACGTCCGCCGAGAGCCTTCTTTATATTGTCAAGCCACTGATGAGTAAAGTTCACATCAACCGTGTCCATAACTGCAATTTTATCATCGAGAATAACGTAGGAGTTATAAGCCATGCCGTTGGGTACAACGTACTGCCCTTCGAAAAGGTCGATATTATGGTCGTTTACGCCTACATAGATGATATCCTTAGTGATGTTCATTTTTATTCCTCCTTAAGAGATATTTTAACTAAATTATATATCATTTCCAGGATAAAGTAAACAGGAATTTAGTGGCATTTCCTTTACCTTATGTGCCCATTATAACGGTTTTCGCCATATTTTTCCGTGACTTTGTCACAAAGGCCTTCGAATAAAAATACTGCATTATTTCCCCCATTCACATAATATTGAATTTCCTTCGGAAGAGTGGTATAATAAATTAAAAAAATTTCAAAAAAGGTATTGACTCTCACGTTCCGTCATAGTGTATACTCTGTTTTGTGAGGTGATAGAATTGAAAATGCAGATTAAAGAATTTGCGGAATTCACGGGTGTGAGTGTGCGCACACTCCATTATTACGACGAGATAGGACTGCTTAAGCCTGCCGTTGTTGACAGATTTACAGGCTACCGTTTTTACGATGAACAGTCCCTTTTACGTATGCAGGAGATTCTCTTTTATCGTGAACTCGACTTTTCCTTAAAAAGCATCGGCGAAATATTATCATCCCCGAATTACGATAAAAACCGTGCGCTGAATGAACAGAAACAGCTTCTTACTCTCAAAAAAGAACGTTTGGAAAGGCTGATTTCCGCTATTGACGGCGCCGTGAAAGGAGAAAACATTATGACAGCTTTTGATAACAGCGAACTCGAAGAATATAAGATTGAGGCAAAGGAAAGATGGGGAAAAACCGCCGCTTATAAGGAATACGAAGAAAAAAACGGCGATTTTTCAAAGGAAAAGCAGTACAGGCTTTCCGAAGAAATGAACGATATCCTCGCTGAGTTTGCAGTATGTATGAAAAAGGGAGAAAATCCCCATTCCGCCGAGGCACAGAGTCTTGTACAAACCCTGCAGAACCATATTACTGCGAATTACTATACCTGTACAAGGGAGATTTTAGCAGGTCTCGGTAAGATGTATACTGCCGACGAACGCTTCAGAAATAATATCGATAAGCACGGCGACGGTACTGCCGAATTTATCGGTGAAGCGATAGAGGTGTACTGCAGGAAGTAAGAATGTACTTGTCGATAACATTCCAGTTGGAGTGATATTTCGCTTGGTCGGAATATCACTGCATCTGGTTTTCGAGAGCAGAGAGCTGAGCTTCGTGTTCTGTGGAAACTCGTCCGTAGAAAACGACAGTGCGCTGACGGTTGCGGTCAAGCTTTGTGTAGTCCATAAAGCTGTTGAATGTTGGTTTTACTCCTGACATTGTTGTGTTAGTCATAAATTTCAAGTCCTTTCGTGTTGTGATTTTTCGCAGAAGCGTGAACTTCTGCTATGTAAATGGAAGTTGTTTGTTGCAGGTCGATTTAGTGCTTTAAAGCGATTAT
>JAZNMN010000005.1:0-6208 GCA_045579625.1 Ruminiclostridium sp. | reverse complement strand
TCAGACTGTCGATAAACCCACGCACCGTAAAAATGCGGATTATTTTAGTTAGACACTCAAAATATGAAATAAATATTAAGAAATATCGCAGAGCCGCATAAACGGCTCTGCGAAAGCATTTTTACTTACTTCGTCAAAAGCCGCTTACCGTATAAGCATACGCCTACAGTGGCTTTTTCCTTGCTGAGCCGCCAAGTGCCGCCAGTGGCGGATAAAACGCAGGCGGCGAAGGCGTAGCGGTCGAAAAATCAAGCTATAAACGTAGATTTTTCGGGATACCGCAAGTCGGGAAGCGTGTGCCTATCGAAGTCTGTCACATATCAAAACACCAGTCCATCCTTAACGGTAATTATCCTGTCGGCAGTTTCCGCCGCCTTCATATCGTGGGTAATAAGAACAACCGTTTTCCCCTTCTCGTTCTCTCTTTTCAGAAGCTCCATTATACACTTTCCCGAACGGCTGTCGAGACTGCCGCAGGGTTCATCCGCAAGAATAAGCGGCGTGTCGGAGGCAATGGCTCGGGCGATAGCCACACGCTGCTGCTGACCGCCTGAAAGCTGACAGGGCTTATGGTGAGCTCTCATAGAAAGCCCTACCGAATCAAGAGCAAGCTCCGCCCTTTCTCTCGCCTTTGCCTTCGGAATTCCCCGATATATTAGCGGAAGCGCCGCATTTTCAAGAGCCGTAAGTCCCGACAGAAGATTGAAGCTTTGAAAAATAAAGGCTATTTTCTCATTTCTGAGCCTTGACTGTACCCTCTTCGCCGCATTCCCCACATCCATTCCGTCGAGAATGTAGCTTCCCGAGGTAGCCCTGTCGAGACAGCCGAGAATATTCATAAGAGTGGTTTTACCTGAGCCGCTTGAGCCTGTTATAGCGGCGAACTCCCCTCTCCCGATTTTAAGCGAAACGTTTCTTAGAGCGAAAAATTCCCTTTCGCCGCTTTTATAAAGCTTTGTTATTCCCTCTGTCCTTATCATTTCCATCACCGCCTTTGTCCGAACCTCTCTCCTTGAAATAACAGCAGGGCACCGCCGCCGCATTGGTTATCGCCGCCTGGCCCTCGAGACAGCAGAAGCCGTCCTCCTGATAACAGCAGGACTGGTTACACACTATCATATTCATACCTTCACCACCTTAACCTTATTATCAATATTATAATTCTGCAAAAACGGCTGATTATTCATATTGTGGGAAAAGCTGTGAATAATCCGTCCCAATCCGCAGATTATAGATATTGAAAAGGAGTTGGTAAAGATGAACAATGCAGTCAAGGCTGTGATATTAACGGGAATTGCGGCGGCAGGAATCTATACTGCGGCAACAATGGAGGAAACGGTAAAATCTACCTTCATAGAAGTACCTGTAGTAACTCTTTCACGTGAGGCCTTCCGAGATACAGTAACAGCAAGCGGAACGGTATATTCCGCTAAAGAAGGCTGGTACGCTAAGGTTTACGCCGACGAAAGCGATATACCATCGATTGTCGTGGGGCAGTCCGCCGCTGTTTCGGGCGCCGCATTTCCCGAGGAAATAAGCGGAAAAATCACGGAAATTTCCGATACTGCAGAAAAAATAAACGGCCGTACCGTTGTGGCAGTAACCGTCGCTATCGAGGGGGACTGCAGTATTCTAAAAAACGGCTACACCGCCAAGGCTTCCATTTATACCGACGAAGCGGAGATACTCGACGTTCTTCCCTATGAAGCTATAATGCAGGACGACGTAAGCGAATACGTATATATTTTCGAGAACAACAAGGCTAAGCGCCGTAATATAAAAACAGGCATTGAGCTTTCAGACTGTGCTCAGGTAACGGAGGGGCTCAGCGGCGGAATTCAGGTTATCGCCGCACCCGACAAGGTTTCGGAAAATGATCTCGTAAAGGTTAAGGAGCAGTAATGATCAGAAAAATAGCTTCCATTCTCCGCTCCTCGAGAGCTCTTCTCACCTCGGCAGGAATAGCCACAGGCATATTCGCAATAGTTCTTGTATCCGTACTCAGCGAAACGGGAGCAAGATCAATCTCCGAAGCCGCCTCGGAAATGGGAATTAACTCCGTAATGGTACAGACTCAGGCTGGCGGCGGCTCAAGCCTTGACGAAAGCGATATTGCGGTTCTTTCCGAGATAAAGGGAGTCGAAAAGGCTACTCCCCTTCTGTCGGGATACACCGAAAGCCTTATTATAGATAAGGACGAGGACGTAATGGTATGGGGAGTAAACGAGGACTCGAAGGACATTATTTCCCTGACGGCGAAGCACGGCAGGCTTATAAGCAGGATTGACGTAAACGGCAGGAAAAAGGTGTGTGTAATCGACTCGGAGCTTGCGGAAAACGCTTACGGCCGAAGCAATATAGTCGGTAAGGCGGTAAAGCTTTACCTCGGCGGTAAGTATCATAATTTCATAGTGGTAGGAGTAGCCGAATCGGGAGTTACCGCCCTACAGAATTCCCTTTCGGGTATAGTCCCCCGATTTGCCTATATTCCCTATACAACTATGCAGGATATAACAGGTCAGAGCGGATATGACAAGATAGCGGTACTGACGGAGCCCGACGCCGATTCGGAGGCAATAACCGAGGAGATAAACCGTTCTCTCGAAAAAACAAGGGGCAGAGCCGACGGAATAAGCGTAAACAATCTCCAACAGCACAAGGGTCAGCTCGACAGCATAACCTCAACGATTAAAATAATACTCTCTCTTATTGCGGGAATTTCGCTTCTTGTTTCGGGAATAAACGTTATGACTACCGTAATGGCAGGAGTAAACGAGCGGCGCCGTGAAATAGGCATAAAAAAAGCTATCGGAGCAAAAAACGCTTCGATAGTCCTGGAATTTCTCGGAGAAAGCGCCGTTATTACCTCTGTAGGAGCTATAAGCGGACTTATTACGGGCATTCTCTTCTGCGGAGTTTGCTGTAAGCTTCTTGCTGTTTCTATGGCAGTAGATTTCGGGCTGATAATTTTTGCTGTCCTTGCGGCAGTAGTAATCGGAGGAATTTTTTCTATATATCCTGCTCTTAAAGCGGCAAAAATGTATCCGATAGAAGCTTTGAGATGAAACCTTATGTAACGAAACATATCTGTAACTTTTTTATACTATTTTATACAAACGATATGAATATCTATTATCTATATTTTATGAATTAGGTAAATTTAGTTACAATTGTATTGACTTTTCATTTATATATGATATAATGAATACAGAAAATAAAGAGTAGGTTATGAAAAATAGCTCCAAAAGAAGACAGCCGGCCGAAGAACTCCTGCCTAAAGGCAGAGAGGCTCTCCGAACCGGCTGTTTACTTTATATCAGAGTCTTTCCGCCGTCAGTGCGAAAACTGACATAGCGTCAACACGCTCAGTTTTTGCGATAGTTTTAATCTGCATAAGAAGAAGCTTTTTAAGCTTCGGCGGCATATTCTTCATACTGTTTATCTTCTGAGGGAAAATTTCACGTGTTATATCGGTTTCCCATAATGCGTCCTGAACATCGGGAGAGTATATACTGCCCCGTTTTAACACGTCCCAGCCGCAGGCTCCCGTTATATTTTCAATCTCGTCGGGATATATCATTGTACGGATATTGTAATGGTCGGAAACGTGATAGCTTTCACAGATCGCCTGCACATTTACGGCGAGAAAATGAGGAAGCTGATTTATATTTGTTATTTCGGGATCCCATTCCGCTATACAAAGGTTCCGTCCCCAGGGGCGTACCTTAAGAAGAATATTTCTGAGCTCCTCCACAGAGGAAAGATACCAGAGACAATGGGACAGTATAATATAATCGAAGGAGTTTTCCTCGAAGTCGAAATCTCCGCTCAGTATATTTACGCCGAAATCCATATTTATTCTGCCGCCGAGAGCGGAGGTCATAAGACGCTCTCTTGCTTTTCCGAGAGTTTCGGGCTCGCCGTAGTTTTCATCCGCCACGTCAACGCCATAGATAAAGCCTCTATCCCCTACCGTATAGGCGAGAGCCGCTGTTGTTTCCCCCTGACCACAGCCTATTTCGAGAATACGGCTTCCCTCTCTTATTTTCCAGAAATCTATAATCCTTAGCCTATGCTCTATTTCGGCACGCATTATATCTCCGCTAAGCCCCGAAAGATAAACAATCTCCTCGGCACGAAGCCCTGTATCCTTAGGCATAGTTCCACCCCCAAAAATTCCTGTAACGCAAACCGTCCCCTGTATAAACAGGGGACGACCGTTGTGTCTTTAATTATCAGAAATAACAAGCTTACTGAGCACGCTGTACCTTACCGGAACGTAAGCATCTTGTGCAAGCGGATATTCTGCAGGGAGCTCCGTTTACAATAGCCTTTACCTTCTGAACATTGGGCTTAAAGGTTCTGTTTGTACGTCTGTGTGAGTGAGAAACCTTAATACCGAAAGTGACACCCTTGCCGCAGATTGCGCATTTTGCCATGGGTCAGCACCTCCTTAAATAGCTTTAAAAATTTGAGAAATACTGATTAAATCCGATACCTTTGTATTACGAGATTTAATCAGTATTTCCCTCGAATACCTTAATAGTTTATCAAAAATATGAGCGAATGTCAAGAGTTTTTAGAAATTTTTTTGAAAACTCCCGAAAATATGTATTTATGCAGTATACCGCAACAAAAATACCCTATTTTATAGTAGTTTTCACCATTACTGGTTGTTCCAGTAGCGCTCCTTTTCGGAGGTCTGGGGACGTCCCATAAGCTCGCGGAGAGCGTCAAAAGGCGCAACACCTTCATAGCATACCTTATAGAGCTGGTCGATAATAGGAGTTTTTACGTTAAGGCTTCTTGCTATCTCGTTGGCAATCCTGCAGCAACCGTAGCCTTCCACAGTTCCAACGGTTTCAACAGCCTTCGAGGCCGCCATACCCTCTCCGATAAGGATACCTGCCCTATGGTTACGGGAATGGACGGAGGTACAGGTAACAATAAGGTCGCCTACTCCCGCAAGTCCCGTAAAGGTCTCCCACTGTGCGCCCATAGCTACGCCGAGACGTGTTATTTCCGCAAGTCCTCTCGTCATAAGGGAAGCTATAGTATTATCGCCAAGCTTCATACCCTCTATAATTCCACAGCTCAGTGCAATAGGATTCTTAAGCGCCGCCGCTACCTCACAGCCTGCCACATCTTCATTTATATAAATACGGAAGGAGTCGGTCTGGAGAGCATCCTGAATAAATTCCGCGCTTTTCTTATCCTCCGACGCAACAACAACAGTTGTGGGAATACCTCGTCCGACTTCTTCGGCGTGACAAGGCCCTGCCATAACGGCAATAGGATTCGTAGGGATTTCCTCTCTTATTACCTGTGAAAGGCGCTTATGAGTTTTTTCCTCGAAGCCCTTACCCACGTTAAGAATAACTGAGCCTTCCTCAATATACTCAGCCGCTTTTTTCGCAACCTCTCTCACAAAGGGAGAGGGGATAGCGAAAACTACTATGTCCGCACCCTTTACGCAGGATATATTCGTTGTAAAATCAATCCTGTTGGAAACCGCTACCCCGGGGAGAAGTCTTTTATGCTCGCCGAAACGGCGGATATCGAGAATCTCCTCCTCGTATTTTGTCCAGGCGGTTATTTCATTGCCTGCATTGTTCCAGAGTACGGAAAGCGCTGTGCCGAAGCCACAGCCCAGTATCGTTATCTTCATAAGTTTAACTTCCTTCTGTCAGTAATTGCTCAAGGCAACACCGCACAATTATTGTCGTGTGATTGCGAAGCTGAATTTTTCGTCAGACGATACAAAAAGCACAGCCAATACTGTATGTATTAGCGAGTATTTTTGTGAAGTATGACGGAAAAGGCACAAGCAAGCATACGGCAAAGGCGTCAGACGTTAATTGTGTGGTGTTGCCTGAAGTACTTATGAAACAAAATTTGAACATAAGGACTTTTTGTGTCGATTTAACAGAAACCGCCGTCTACGCCGAGAATCTGACCTGTTGTAAAGGTGTTGGATTCGAAAAAGCGTGCTGCATGAGCTACATCTTCGGGTGTTCCTATTCTTGAAACAGGTGTACAATCGATAAGCTCCTGCATTTCTTCAGCGTTAAGATGGGCATTCATGGGGCTGTCGATAACTCCCGGAGCGATACAATTAACTCTTATTCCCGAAGGGCCAAGCTCCTTTGAAAGAGCCTTTGTAAGACCGATTACTCCTGCCTTAGCGGCGGAATAATGAACCTCACAG
>JAZNMN010000004.1:0-26745 GCA_045579625.1 Ruminiclostridium sp. | reverse complement strand
GTTCAAGGGCGAAAAAAAGCACCGTCCGAGGACGGTGCTTGATCGGGCATAAGATTACGCCTTATTGACGGAACCGAAGAGCTCCATCTTTTCCTTCACGGTCGCCTTGATAGCCTCAAAGCCGGGAGCGAGGAGCTTTCTGGGGTCGAAGCCCTTACCCTGCTGGTCCTTACCTTCTTCGATGTACTTTCTTGTAGCTTCCTGGAAAGCGAGCTGGCATTCTGTATTTACGTTGATCTTAGCTACGCCTAAGGAGATAGCCTTCTTGATCATATCAGCGGGGATACCTGTACCGCCGTGAAGTACGAGGGGCATATCGCCAACCTTTTCCTTGTTAGCTGCGAGTGTATCGAAGGAAAGACCTGCCCAGTTTTCGGGATACTTACCGTGAATGTTACCGATACCTGCTGCGAGCATTGTTACGCCGAGGTCAGCAACCATCTTGCATTCAGCGGGATCAGCACATTCGCCTGCGCCTACTACGCCGTCTTCTTCGCCGCCGATAGAACCAACTTCAGCTTCGAGAGAGATACCGAGAACCTCACAAGCGTTTACGAGAGCTGTTGTTTTAGCGATATTTTCTTCGATAGGATAGTGGGAGCCGTCGAACATAACGGAGGAGAAGCCTGCGTTGATACAAGCCTTAGCGCCTTCGAAGGAGCCGTGGTCGAGGTGGAGAGCTACAGGAACTGTGATACCGAGCTCGTTGATCATACCCTTAACCATACCTACGATTGTTGTGTAGCCGCACATATACTTGCCTGCGCCTTCGGAAACGCCGAGGATAACGGGGGAGTTGCATTCCTGAGCTGTGAGGAGGATAGCCTTAGTCCATTCAAGGTTGTTGATGTTGAACTGACCTACTGCGTACTTGCCCTCACGAGCCTTGTTTAACATTTCTTTTGCTGAAACTAACATTGGATTTACTTCCTTTCATATTTCATATTTTAACAAAAATATTCTACCATATATTGAAAAAAATTGCAATACCATATCCGCAAATTTATTCCGATACCTTACGGACAATGGAAATGGGGGTCTGCTGTGAACACTGGTCGTGGGGGTTGTCACGGAATACCTGTTCGCCGAAGGCGATAGGCATATCCTGTCTGCTTCTTCCGAGAACGGTAGCGGCAATATCGTTTGCGTCGATGATAATTACGTCACAGCCGCAGTGCTTTGAAAGCTCGGCTGCTGCCTCATCGGGCTTATCGGGAGCCATTTTTGCGTAATTGTTATAGGGCGGAATAGTATAGTCGCAGGGGCCGTCGATAGCTCTCGCCTTCATTCCGCATATATTATAGAAAACGCCCTTCTTACCGAAAATTTTTCCGATAGCCGCACAGAATGCAGCCCAGAGAACCTTCGGACGTCCTACCTCGCGGATACAAAGCTCCATAGTTTCGGGCATTCCGAGACCGATTCCGTAATTTGTCTTTACTACGAAGCGGCTAAGGAACTTAGCGAGGCGTGAAACCTTTATTTCGTCGAGACGGAAAGCACGTCCCTGAGTTATCGCTATAATCTTTTCCGATATGATTACGGTATCGCCCTCCATTAAGTAGGGACACACATATTTATCGAGAACGTCGGTCATAACGTCCTCCTTCATAATAACGTGTGTTTTTATGGGGTAACGGGCATAAGTGCCGAAATCCGTATCTATAGTAAGGCTTTTACCCTCGTTAGGTACGAAAGGCATCTCCATTCTTTATCATTCCTTTTCTTTAATTTACCGTATAATTATACCACTTAGATAAATATTAGTCAACAATAATATTGCAAAAAAAATGTTTATGTGGTATAGTATTTATTGTAAGTATGTTCATAAACAGTTTTGTCTATTAAAAGGGAAGTAATCATAATGAATACACCTATACACGATTTTCTGTATGAATACAGCCTTAAGCGGCCTGTACGCTGTCATATGCCCGGAGGAAAGGGAAGAAATTATCCCTTCGATATTACCGAGATAGAGGGAGCGGACTGTCTCTACGAGGCTACGGGAATAATCGGGGAAAGCGAAGATAACGCCGCCCGTCTTTACGGCTCGGGTGCAGTATGCTATTCCTGCGGCGGAAGTACTCTTTCCATAGAGACTATGCTCGCTCTCGCAAAGCGAATTACGGGAAAAAGTACGATAGTAGCCGGCCGCTACTCCCACAGGAGCTTTATAAATTCCTGCGTACTGCTTGATTTAAAGCCGAAATGGGTTTATCCCGAAAGATATTTAAGCTCGGTAATTTCTCCCGATGAAATTGACCGTGCCATAGACGAGGATACGGCGGCGGTATTTATAAACAGTATAGATTACTACGGCGGAGTGTCCGATATAAAGGGGATAGCAAGGGTCTGCGGCGAGAAGGGGGTACTTCTTCTTGTGGATAACGCTCACGGAGCCTACACCGTTTTTACGGGCAACCACCCTATGGCTCTCGGGGCGGATATGTCGGCGGACAGCGCTCACAAAACCCTGCCTGCTCTTACAGGTACAAGCTTCCTGCACCTTAAGGACAAGGAGCTTAAGCCTCAGGCTAAGGGGCTTATGGCTCTTTTCGGCAGTACAAGTCCTTCTTACCTTATGCTTGAAAGCCTCGACCTTTGCAACAATTTTGTCGAAAGAGGGGAAGGCGTGGCGAAGGAGATGATTAAGCGGATATCCGACCTTAAGAATAAGCTTATCCAGAGGGGAATCCTTTTAAGAGAAAGCGACCCTATGAGGGTTACGATAAACGCCAACAGGCACGGTTATACGGGCTTTGATTTTGCCGAGGAGCTGAGAAATTCGGGTGTTGAATGCGAGATGTGCGATGAAAAGTATGTTGTACTTCTCTTTTCCGTGGCACAGCCGCCCGAGGATTTCGACAAGGTTTTCAATGCAACGATCGACATAAGAAAGAAGCTCAATATCAATTCTCAGGGAAGGAATATCATAAGACCTACAGCCGAAATGCTGCCTCGTGAAGCATTTTTTGCTGAAACGGAGACCGTTCCCTTAAGCGAGGCGGTCGGAAGAATATGCTCGGGCATTGTATGCCCTTGTCCTCCCTGTATTCCTATGGCTATGCCGGGAGAGATTATAAGCAACGAGCTTGCGGCGCTTCTTAAAAAGTATAACGCCGAGGAAATAAGAGTTGTTAAATAAGTTTACGGCAGTACCGTTGAAATGAGGGTACTGCCGTTTTTGTGTGTAAATAAACGACCCTGCCCTAAAGCAAGGTCGTATTTTTTAATATTCCAAAAGGCGTAAACAGATTAAGCGTCAGCTTCCTCCCAGTTATGCCAAACGTTCTGGACATCATCATTATCTTCAAGGTTTTCGAGAAGTAATGTCATCTTCTTGATGTGGTCTTCATCGGTAAGAGTTGTGTATGTAGAGGGAACCATAGCGGGTTCGGCGGAGAGAACGGTATAACCCATAGCTCTTAATGCGTCGCCCACCTCTGCTGCTGCGTTGGGCTCGGTTGTGATTTCTACACAGCCGTCCTCGAATACGAAGTCGTCGCCGCCTGCCTCAAGGATATCTTCCATAGCCTTATCCTCGTCGATATCGCCTTCCTCGTTGTCGAGAACTACGATGCCCTTCTGACTGAACATAAAGGATACACAGCCGGAGGTACCGAGGTTTCCGCCGAACTTATCGAAATAGTGGCGTACTTCGCCTGCGGTTCTGTTTCTGTTGTCGGTAAGACAGTCAACGATAACTGCAACACCGTTAGGGCCATAGCCTTCGTATACACAGTTTTCGTAGTTTGTCTTTTCGCCGTCGCCTATAGTTTTCTTGATGAGGCGGTCGATATTATCGTTGGGGATGTTGTTGGACTTAGCCTTCTGAATAAGCTGAGCGAGCTTGGAATTGTTAGCGGGGTCGCCGCCGCCTTCCTTGATAGCTACTACGATTTCACGGCTTATCTTAGTGAAAACCTTGGCTCTTGCGCCGTCCTTTTCACCCTTTTTTCTTTTGATTGTACTCCATTTAGAATGTCCTGACATATTTATACTCCTTTTTATTGCAGTACTCCAGGAGGAAAACCTCAGCGTACCGTTAATTTACTTAAATCGGATAACCGATACCTAAAATATTATACTCCCTGTGAGCTTTGTTGTCAATAGCCCGTTGTCAGGAGTTGTTTTCGTTAAAGCCCTCTCCGAGAACCTCGCTGGCTAATGCAGTAATAATGAAGGCGGAGGGGTCGATAGCTTTTATTTTACGTTTTAGCTTTACGTATTCATTTTTATGAACAGCACAGCAGATTACCTTCTTATCCTCACCCGAGTATACTCCCGAGCCTTTGAGCATAGTCGCTCCTCTCGAAAGGTCGTTTACTATAGCGGCTCCGATTTCGTCGGGTTTGCTTGAAAAAATAAGGACAAGCTTTCCTTCGAGAGTTCCGTAGAGGATGATGTCTATTATTTTGGAGCTTACAAAAATAGCGATTATTGCGTAGAGACCCGATTCTATATTTCCGTAAACGAGCATTGATATCAGCACTACAACAGCGTCGGTAATAAGGGTTATTCCGCCGAGACTGAGGTGTGGCTTGACTCTGAGAATAAGCTTATTTATGATATCCGTGCCGCCTGTTGTGCCGTCACGGAGGTAGACGAGACCGAGTCCTGCTCCTATAAGAAGGCCGCCGAAAACAGCGGCGAGAATCCTGTCTCCCTCGTATACGGGGAAATAAGGCTTAAGGATATCCGTACCGACGGAAACGAGCGCTACCGCTATAATTGTCCGTACCATAAGCATACGGCCGAGCTTTATGAAGCCTGCAACAACGAGAGGAATATTTATCGCCGCAAAAAGCAGACCGATACCGATAGTCCCGCCCGAAAGATAGTTTATCACAGTTGAAAGACCGCCTATTCCTCCCGGGGCTATATCGTTCGGTGAGGTGAACATATTTATCGCCAGGGAATAGGAGAAGGCTCCGAGAATAATAAACAATATATCAACAAAGAAATGCTTAATTTTCTTTCCTGTCGCTTTTTTCTCCGTCGTTCTTTTCTTTTTCATTACATATCACCTTAAAAAGCTCTTCTATACGTTCACGTTCTCCTATAAGGGAGAGATATCCGAATAAAACCTCTATGGCAGTAGCCTTGTGGTATTCGCTCTGGTTGCTTGATTTCGGGGCGTTTAGTCCTGTGGCATTCCTACCCCGCTTAAGGATATCGGTTTCCTCCTCCGAAAGAAGGGGTAAGAGAAGGTCATAGGCCATAGCCTGGAAAGAGGCTCTTACCATTTCCACGGAAGCCTTATGAAGAGCGTTAGAGGGACGGCTTCCGCCCCATACTATCTTTCTCCTTACAAGCTCCTCGTATACACAGTCGCCGTAAAAGGCGAGAGTTGTGGGGCTTAGCTGTTTTGCCTGAGATTTTGTCATTACTTCCATATCAAGTCTTCCTTAGTAAGAAATTGCCTGTGGTGAGAATAGCGAAAATTTCCCTGCCGTTTCGCATAGCCCGATAAAACAGTATATATGAAAAGGTCGGAACAGGTAAGGCGGCTTCCGCTTAAGTGAAAAACTAAATTCGTGAAATTTCCGTTCCCGACCGTTTGCTTAATGCTGAAATAAAACCGAAGCAGTAAAAGGTCGGAACAGGCAAGGCGGCTTCCGCCTAACGCATAAAGCTGAATTCGAAATCGAATATAGAAACAGTATCCTCTTCCTCGATACCTGCTTCCTCAAGAGCGTCGATAATACCGCTGTAGCGGAGAACACGCTGGAAATACTGGAGGCTCTCGTAGTCGTCCATATTAACGGTACTGAGAATAGGAGCGAGCCATTCTGCCTCGACGATATAATAATGAGCGTCAACCTTCTTGACGTTGAAGCTGTGCTTTTCTTCGGCCTGCTTCTGAAGCTCCTGAATTGAAAGGGGCTGTGCCTCATAGCGGATAACGGGAGGAAGCTCCTCGAGCTTTTCGGCTATAGCGTCAACAAGCTCCTTTGTGCCCGAAACCGTAGCGGCGGAAATTACGAAGAAGGGAAGTCCCTTATCCTCGATGTATTTTCTGAAAGCGGCAATCTGTTCCTCGGTAGCTATATCCGCCTTGTTGGCGGCTACAATCTGAGGACGTTCAGCCAGCTCCTCCGAGAAGTTTGCGAGCTCGGTATTTATCTTTTCGAAGTCGTCAACGGCGCTTCTTCCCTCAATTTCCGAAACGTCAACAACGTGCACGATAAGGCGGCAGCGTTCAACGTGACGGAGGAAGGCGTGGCCGAGACCGATACCCTCGCTTGCGCCCTCGATAAGCCCGGGAATATCCGCCATAACGAAGGATTTCTCCCCGTATTTTACTACGCCGAGAACGGGAGTAATAGTTGTGAAATGATAGTTGGCGATTTCGGGCTTAGCGGCGCTTACAACGCTTATGAGGCTGGATTTTCCGACATTGGGAAAGCCTACGAGACCTACGTCGGCGAGAAGCTTTAATTCTAAAGTAACATCAAAATGCTCTCCGGGGTAGCCGGGCTTAGCGAAGCGGGGAATCTGTCTTGTTGGGGTGGCGAAATTCATATTACCCTTACCGCCCTTACCGCCCTTAGCTACGATAACAGGCTCATCTCCCGATATATCGGCAAGAATTCTTCCTGTTTCGGTCTCCTTAACGACAGTACCTCTCGGCACCTTGATAATTGTATCGGGGGCGGATTTTCCCGTGCTTCTTCTTGAGCTTCCGGGGGCTCCGTTCTGTGCAGAATATTTCTTTTTGTAGCGGAAATCTATGAGGGTAGAAAGGCTGTCGTCGGCGAGAAAAACAATATCTCCGCCCTTACCGCCGTTTCCGCCGTCGGGACCTCCTGCATTAACATATTTTTCACGGTGGAAGGAAACAGCGCCGTTTCCTCCGTCACCTGCTTTTATTGAAATTTTAACTATATCTACGAACATAAGGCCTCTCCTTTCCGAGGGTCAATTGCTGTATTTCTTACGGATAATTCCGAGCAGTATAAGCGGAATAATTACTCCGAGGGCTAAAACTATAAGGGATATAAGTGCGGCAGTACTGAAAAAGCCGAGTATGCCGCTTAATAATACTGCACCGCCCATAATAATAAGAGTACGGCCTATCTCCTTCGAATACCCCTCCATATCGGAAATATCCTTATCCTTAGCGACAGTAAGCAGATTGCTGTTGCCTTTATGTATGAGATATCCCACGAATGCAATAATAATACCCAAAATAACAGCAATAATTCCGTAAAGCATTATATTATTCCTTTCAAGACCGGCAGATAAAAAATAAAGACGGGATTTCTCCCGCCCTTACCCAGACCGACAATAAACCGTCATCTGCGTCGTCAACCGCACAAAGGCAGGCACTATGCCCAGTCGTTATACGGTTTCCTGGCATCCAACGGCTTCTCGCCGGTCTGAAACACTTCTCAATTATTCAGCAGGGTATACACTAACCTGCTTACGGTCTCTACCGAGACGCTCAAATCTTACTGTTCCGTCGATTGTAGCGAATAATGTATCGTCGGAGCCGCGCTTAACATTCTTACCGGGATGGATATGTGTGCCTCTCTGTCTGTAGAGAATGTTGCCTGCGAGAACGAACTGTCCGTCAGCACGCTTTGCGCCGAGACGCTGAGCTGCGGAATCACGGCCGTTCTTAGTAGAACCCATACCTTTTTTATGAGCGAAATACTGTAAGTTTAATAAAATCATATTATTTTCCTTTCCGAGATGAAACCTCTTTTACTGTGACTTGAATTTTTCCTTTTTCATCTTCAGAAATCAGCTCAAGATGCTTCTTAAAGGAAGCGATGACCTGTTTTCCTGCGATTGATGAAGCGCTGTCGGGGTCGCGGATAACAAGTAAAACCTTATTATCGAGAACCTTAACGTCAGCCTTGGTGAATAAGAATTCGGTGATTGTGTTAGCCGTAAGCATGACTGCTGAGGATACAGCCGCACAAACAATATCCTGTCCGTATCTGCCTGCACCTGCATGTCCCGATACAGAAAAACCAACCAGGTCTTTTCCGTATGATAAAAACTCGGCCTTAATCATAGCTCTTACGCGTTGATAGCGTCGATCTTAACCTTGCTATAGGGCTGTCTGTGACCCATAGCTCTCTTTTCACCCTTCTTGGACTTGTAGGTAAATACGTTGATTTTCTTACCCTTACCGTTCTTGATGAGAGTTGCCTTTACTGCAGCACCTGCAACATAAGGAGCGCCTACTGTAACAGCGCCGTCGTTACCAACCATAATAACCTTATCGAAGGTTACTTCGCCTTCGTCAACGCCGAGCTTTTCTACGAAGATTTCGTCGCCGACCTGAACCTGATACTGCTTTCCGCCTGTTTCGATGATTGCGTACATTTTTTCATACCTTCTTTTTTTAAACTCGCTGTGCTTAAGGGTGGCATTACTGCACTTATAACCCTACACATGCGGCCTTATTATTTTATCATACCCAAATTTGTTTGTCAATACCTAAAACACAAAATTTTCCTTATTTTAAAGGGAAAAACTGTGCTTAATTATTAAAAAGACGATTTTTTACAGGCTCAATACCTTTCATAAGTAAAATTCCGAGAACTCCGCAGGAGAGTATTTCTCCGATTCCTACGGTAAGCATAAGGGCGTAGATACTTTCGGGCGCTCCGTAGGCATAGGAAAGAATAAAGGGAATTATAAGCGTATTGGCGATAATGGGCGGAAGCGGAGCAAGAAGATAATGCTTCTTACGGAGAAGCCGCGTAAATACGGCTCCTATAAGGGTAGCGAGGCTTCCGAAGATTATGTCCCAGATAACACAGCCCGTAAGAATGTTCGAAAGAACACAGCCTATAAAAAGTCCCGGAACGGCGGCAGGGGTAAAGAAGGGGAGAATTGTAAGAGCCTCCGAAAAACGGAGCTGGATCGCTCCCCCCGCCAGGCCTATACAGCCTGCGAAAAGGGTGAGGGCGGTATATACCGCCGCAATAAGCGCCGCCTGTACTGTAAAAAGTGCCTTTGATTTCATATTAAATTTTCCTCCGTAGTTTTGATTTATTGCTTACGCAAAAGCGAGGATGGTTTCGAACTCGCTGTATAAATTAACCCTTAAGCGCTCTCTGACCGATATCCTTACGGTAATGTGCGTTTTCAAAGGTGATTTTGCCTACTGCATTATAGGACTTGTCGAGAGCCTCGGTAAGTGTTTTTGCAGTAGCCGTAATTCCGAGAACACGTCCTCCTGCCGTAAGGAACTTTCCGTTTTCGAGCTTTGTTCCTGCGTGGTAGACGAAGGCTTCGGCGGAATCGAGCTGTCCCATTTCGTTAAAGCCGCTTATTTCGAGGCCAGTAGGATACTTTTCGGGGTAGCCGCCGCTTGCCATAACTACACAGGCACAGCATTCGTCGGCCCATTCGATTTCGAGGCCGTCGAGCTTTTCTTCCCAGATAGCCTCCATTATCTTAGTAAGGTCAGTCTTAAGTAAGGGGAGAACTACCTGTGTTTCGGGGTCGCCGAAGCGGCAGTTATACTCGATAACCTTAGGACCCTTAGGAGTAAGCATAAGTCCGAAGTAGAGACAGCCCTTGAAGGGTCTGCCCTCAGAGGCCATTGCCTTTATTGTGGGCAGGAAGATTGTTTCCATACATACGTCGGCAATCTCCTTTGTATAGAGGGGATTGGGAGCGATTGTTCCCATACCGCCCGTATTGAGGCCTTCGTCGTTATCGTATGCTCTCTTGTGGTCCATAGAGGAAACCATAGGCTTTACAGTCTTTCCGTCGGTAAAGGCTAAAACGGTAACCTCGGGGCCTGTCATAAATTCCTCTATCACGATTTCGCTTCCGCTCTTACCGAACTTTCCGTCAAGAAGCATAGACTTAACTGCGTCAACAGCTTCCTTCTCATCCTTGGCGATAATAACGCCCTTTCCGAGAGCGAGACCGTCGCACTTGATAACTGCGGGATAGCTGTTCTGTTCCTTTAAGTAAGCCTCCGCAGGAGCAACCTCGGTAAAGGTCTCATAAGCGGCGGTAGGAATATTGTACTTCTTCATAAGAGCCTTGGAGAAAACCTTACTGCCCTCTAAAATAGCCGCATTGGCACGGGGACCGAAGGTCTTGAAGCCCTTTTCGTTAAGCTTATCCACCATACCTAAAACAAGGGGATCGTCGGGAGCCACGAAAACATAATCGGGCTTTAATTTTTCCGCAAGCTCCACCATACCGTCGATATCGGTAGCCTTTACGGGGAAGCATTCCGCATACTTCGAAATACCGCCGTTACCGGGAGCGGCGTAAAGCTTTTCTGTCTCGGGGCAGTTAGCCAGTGCCTTGATGATTGCGTGCTCACGGCCGCCGCCGCCTACTACTAAAATGTTCATTTTTTATGTTCCTTTCGTTTGAATAAATTTGATAACTTCTTCTTTTTTAATTTAAACAGCTTTTTTACTGCAAAAATATTTATAAACGGAATAAATGAAAGAATACAATATATAATCTTCTGACGCTTGTTGCGATTTTGTGACTGCGACGAAAATAGGCAAGTAATAACTCCGAGGAATATTGAGCAAATAAGAATTTGAATGCCAATTTCCGTTAAAATGGCTGAGCGCAGGGGTACTTCAATAAAAGTAAGAAATGTAGGGTATGGAAGGATGCATAACATAAAAAACCAGAACCAACCACCGCCGATATGACTTTTGCTAAAATGTTCTCCAAACACACTGTCGAATACATCAGCAATAAAAAATGAAAAAAGTACGAAAATTAACATTATATTCCAAGTCATACAGGCGGCAACACCCGAGGTAATCAGATATCTTATATAAGTATGCTTTGGCAGATTGTTGGATGCGGCCGATTTATTTATGGAATGATTCTGATATATCAGTAAAGAGGTGCTTAGAAGAAAATTAAGTATATTAAGTATTAAAATAATTATATTATTATGATACACTTCAAATAGAAGAAAAAGGGCAATCGGATAAGTGTAAGCTACTGCTGCTACGGATATTTTATGTGATATTGGTACTTTTTTAATAAGGTGTAAAAATACAATTACAGCCAAGAATACGAAAAACGCAATATTCAATAATGCAAGTACAATCTGTATAACCACTGAAGCGGTGGCGATTGTTGCTTCATCAATCATAATAATACTCCTCAATCTCCCTTTGTACCTTTTTCGGAAGGCTCGCATAAGTGAGACGATAGCCTCTGTCTGCCATATCGGAAATAACCTCAAAGGGGAGCTTTTCGCTGTATTTTATCTCGTTCCAGCCTTGTCCCATAACTTTCCCTTCGTTTATTTCATCATGAAGAAGGCGTATAGTCTCATTATAATCGTTTTTCGCCTTAATTTCAATAGTTTCGGAAAAAATTGCGGCGAAGGGCTTACTTACAAGATAAAACACCCTTCCGCCCTTTTCTTCCTTAACCTTTATGCCCTTAAACTGCAGTATATATTCTTCAAGCCTTCTGTTCAGTTCTTCCGTTCTCATAATGTAACCTTATCCTTTCAGCTTCCTTAAGCTCTAAAACGCCTTCTGTCCGTGAGGGGTGGGTTGAGGCGGTCTTTTTAAGAGCCTCGAGCTCCTTTTCCGCCGCTTCCGTATCCTTCTTATATATAAGATAGTATGCGTACATAAGACGCTTTCTTGAAGGATAAAGGGCAGTAGCCTTTATATACTCCATAAGCTTCTTGTCGGCGAGACGTTCTATCTCCTCGCTGTTACAGTCTCCCATTATTTCAAGATAAAGAAGCTCACAGTTGGCTTCGTTTCTGAAAAGCTGTACAGCGTCGCCGCTTTCAGCAACATTCCTGTATAATTCACGGAGCTCTTCGTATTTTTCTTCCTCCTGCAGTATAACTCCCTTAAAAAGGTAAAGGTTAGCTATACTTGTATTGCCTAAGTCACTGTAGTCGGAGTTGAGAATGATGCTTCTGAGAGCTTCGGGGAGCGCCTTTGTGCTTTCTGCTTCAGAGAGAATGGCGTTAGCGGCTAAAAGGCAGTATGTATACTTTTTCGTATCGGGATTTCCGGGGAATTCAATAAATATCTGATAGCCGTCATTCATTGTTCCGCCCATTTTTGCAGGAAACAGGTTCATCAATCCGAGACCGAAGCCTGATATTGCGAATAAACCGAGAATAACCTCCGGGATTCCGCCAAGGAGAAGCCCTATAGCGAGCGCAATTCCGCCTGTAACTATATTGGCGAGACCGCCGCCTAAAAGATACAGGAAAAAGGGGCATTTTTCGGGCTCGCATTCGGGAGGTATCATAAGACACTGTCCGCCTGTACCCATAACGGTAGTTTTCTTCCATTTAAGCTTACCGTCCTGTTTAGCGAGAACGAGAGTTCCCACACGGAAGGAGGAATATTTCCAGCCCGTAGCAAGTCCCATTACAAGATGACCGCCCTCGTGGATTATAATGTGCATAAGCAGGAAAAGGACAGCCACAAGTATAAAACCGCCCAGAAGCAGAAGCTCGAGACCGCCATGATCGCTTTCTATAAGTGCGTCAGCGGAGCGTGCGGAATGTATTCCGATAAGAATGTAGGGCGCAATGCTTAGAGCGTAGCCTATTATGGTGAGAATTTTATCAAGTGCTTTCGGAATTTTCATTTTTCAAGTCTCCTTTGTAGGATAATACAGTGCTCAATAAGGCGCCGATAAACCATAGAGGTATAAAGTAATCGGCATTATTACACAGTGCTGTTTTCGCTATAACCCATGGACGTTCGCCTATGATTGCCATACTTGTGAAGGGGGAGAAGATCATTGTTACTATGAAAAGCATAACAGCCATAGGAAAGTCCTTGCGGCCGCTTTTGCCTTTGTAGGCAAGTATATTCAGGATTATGAATAAAACCGAGGAAGGGATAAAGGTGTAGCCCAAAAGGTAAAATTCATTATTTGATGTCAGGCAAATAATAATCGCCGCAGAAAGATAAATTGCAAGAGAAACCGAAGATATAATTGTAAGCTTTCTGACAGTGTTTTCGGATTTAATTCTCATAAACGCTCCGCTCAGAATAAAAAAAGCTCCTGTGAGGGTTATGTTAGAAAAAACGTGACTTACCGCACTCACCTCGAAGAAGAACGACAGCGTATTAAACGGGGAAAGCAAGTCGGAAAATTGTAAATTATCGAGAAAATTTCCTAAAGAAAACCCTGCTGCAAGTATTATTGCCGAAATTATAATAACGTTTTTTTCGTTTTGGGCTTTTTGCAATATAACCGACATAAAGCAAAGAAGAACTGATATTGTAAGATATATGTATGCAGTATAGGGGGTGCTCGGACGCGGTATAAAATCGTAATTGAAACTTATACCGCAAAGCATAGATACCGGAATTTCAGGCCGTAATATAAGCGCCAGATTTGCTATAACTGCGATTACACAGAACACAAGCCCGATAACAGGCAAGGCTTTATTTGCTTTCGGGATTTTCATATTTTCTCCTTTTAGCATAACAGGCTTCGATAGGCACACGCTTCCCGACTTGCGGTATCCCGAAAAATCTACGCTTATAGCTTGATTTTTCGACCGCTACGCCTTCGCCGCCTGCGTTTTATCCGCCACTGGCGGCACTTGGCGGCTCAGCAAGTAAAAAGCCGCTGTAGGCGTACGATTGTACGGTAAGCGGCTTTTGACGAAGTAAGCAAAATGCTTTCGCAGAGCCGTTTATACGTCTCTGCGAAATTCTTTTGAAATTATCTTACAAGGTACTGTCCGATTATAACAACCTGCATTTTTGCGGTGCGTGGGTTTATCGACAGTCTGAACAGGCGGATATAATCCGCCTGTTTTATATATTTTGCTTTAGTTGACACCGCTTAGTGATGGAATAAACGGATACCTGTAAACGCCATAGCGATGTTATACTTGTTACAGGTTTCGATAACGTTATCGTCACGGATAGAGCCGCCGGGCTGTGCGATAAATTCAACACCGCTCTTGTGTGCTCTTTCGATATTGTCACCGAAGGGGAAGAATGCGTCGGAGCCGAGGGAAACGCCTTTCATTGTGTCGAGCCATTCACGCTTAGCTTCTCTTGTGAATACCTCGGGCTTAACCTTGAACCACTTCTGCCATTCGCCCTCAGCAAGAACGTCCATATAGTCCTCGCCGATATAGAGGTCGATTGTGTTGTCACGGTCTGCACGGCGGATATCGTCAACAAACTGTAAGCCGAGAACCTGGGGAGACTGACGGAGATACCAGTTGTCAGCCTTCTGACCTGCTAAACGTGTGCAGTGAATTCTGGACTGCTGACCTGCACCGATACCGATAGCCTGACCGCCGCAAGCGTAAGCTACGGAGTTGGACTGTGTATACTTTAATGTGATAAGAGCGATAGCAAGGTCAATCTTAGCGGACTCGGGGAGAGTCTTGTTGTCAGTAACCATATTTGCGAAAAGCTCATCATTGATAACGAGTTCATTTCTGCCCTGTTCAAAGGTGATACCGTAAACCTGCTTCTGCTCGATAGGTGCAGGAACATAGCTTTCGTCAATCTTGATGATATTGTATGTACCCTTTCTCTTGGACTTTAAGATTTCGAGAGCCTCGTCGGTATAGCCGGGAGCGATAACACCGTCGGAAACCTCTCTCTGAATCATTCTTGCGGTACAAGCGTCACATTCGTCGGAAAGAGCGATAAAGTCGCCGTAGGAGGACATTCTGTCTGCGCCTCTTGCTCTTGCGTAAGCGCAGGCAAGGGGAGAAAGTTCACCTAAATCGTCTACCCAGTAGATTTTCTTTAAGGTATCGGTAAGAGGAAGACCTACTGCCGCACCTGCAGGGGAAACGTGCTTGAAGGAGGTTGCTGCGGGAAGTCCTGTAGCCTTCTTTAATTCCTTTACAAGCTGCCAGCCGTTGAAGGCGTCCATAAAGTTGATATAGCCGGGCTTACCGTTTAATACTTCAATAGGAAGCTCGCCTTCCTGCATAAAAATTCTCGAGGGCTTCTGATTGGGGTTACAGCCGTATTTGAGTTCAAGTTCAGTCATTTTCTTTATTCCTTTCGGTTTATATTAAAATATCGCTTTTGAATGGCGAGAGAAGCGGATGCACGCTTATCGTTGTCCTTATACGTTCTTGTTTACGATTCTGGATTCATACTTTCCTGTTTCAAGGTCGATATATCTTGTGAAGAGAGAAACCTTGTTGTCGGCGTTAAGATTTTCCCATACAAGCTTTGTGAAGGTGTCGATATCGGTATCGGGAAGAGCTACCTTCTTAGGCTCGCCTTCGAAGCTGGGGAGTCTGCCGTTTTCCTCGTCGCGTGCATAGGTGTGGATAAATCTTCCTACACCGTTTTCGGGAGTGCTGTAAGCGAAGGTGTTTCTTATGCAGGAGTCGGCGTTTCCGTCGTCGCTCTTTAAAATAGACATAGCGTAGTTCATACCGTCGTTTTCGAGACGGATGATGCCTGAAATACGGGGTGTATAGTTAGGCTTATCGTCCTCGAATTCTCTTGTTCTGAGGGACTGCTCGAAGGTCATCTGCTTGTCCATAAGCTCATAGATTGTATCGGTCTGGTCGCCGTTTGTAACGATAGTCTTATTACCGAGAACTCTTACGGGAGCGTAGATAATAAGGTGGGGGTCAACCATCTTGGATTCGTCGAAGGCCTGTGTTCTTATACCCTCGCCGTCCTCTACGAATACACGGTTACGGCTGTTTTCGCTTCTTCCCATAATAAAGTAAGCTATCATAGCCTTCTTTCCGTCAGCAGACTTGCCGAGCATAATACCTCTTCCGTGATAGGGGAGAGTAGTAAGTTCTTTTTCAAAAGAGATTGTTTCCATAATACTTTTCCTTTCATTTATTGATTATTCTGAGTCTCCGCTGTTTCGGAGGCTGTATACTCCTTCGGGAGATATTTATCGGGAACGTTATAGCCAAGCTCCTTAAGCCTTACGGCATATCGTGGATTGCTGAGTCTTTCCGCCGATTCCTGTCTCATACGTTCCGTACGTTTAGCCTTAAATCCTGTTTTGATAAGGATAATATTTCCGACTGCAAAGAATACGGCGATAGCGGAGATTATCATAATTGCAATGCAGGCGGTATGGTAATAATCCTGCGTGGTTACCTCGTAGTAATGTATTCCTGCACTGACTGCGAAGAATACAACGCCCATTATGATTCCGAAAAGAAGCCTTTTCATATCAAAAGCGTCGGGAGAAATTCCGTCAACCTCTATTTCGTGGAAAACAGGATTTATGTATTCGCTTTTACATTTCGGACATACCTTCAGCGGACAGCCGTATCGGTAATCACCCACAACGAACGTGCCGACTGACTTACCGCACCGGGGACAATGTATCTCCATTGTCTGACCTCTGCGGGGAGCGTTACTCATTTATAACCGCCTTTCCGTCGATTACGCTTATCTTATCGTCACAGAAAAGCTGTACTGCCTTAGGAAGGATTTTCCATTCCGCCTCCTCCATAATACGCTTCTGGAGGGTTTCGGGGGTATCGCCGTTCTTAACCTCAACGGCTTTCTGGAGAATAATAGGTCCGCCGTCACATTCTTCCGTTACGAAATGTACTGTTGCGCCGCTGAGCTTGACGCCCTTGGCGAGAGCCGCTTCGTGAACGTGGAGACCGTAGAAGCCCTTTCCGCAGAAGGACGGGATAAGAGCGGGGTGAACGTTCATCATCTTATAGGGGAAGGCATTGCAGACCTGTTCATCCAGGATAGTCATAAAGCCTGCGTAAACCACAAGGTCGGCCTTTTCGGCAGTAAGCAGGTCGGTCATAGCCTTGCTGTAAGCGGCAACGTCGGCGTAATCCTTACGGATAAGGGTTACAGCCTTTATGCCGTTGTTTCTTGCTCTTTCGAGAGCGTAAGCGTCCGCCTTTGAGGCGATAACGCAGGTTATTTTACCGTTACCCAGCTCGCCGCGCTTTTCGGCGTCGATAAGCGCCTGTAAATTTGTTCCGCCGCCCGAAACAAGAACCACTATGTTTTTCATATATGTACTGCTCCTTTCGGGGGAGAATTATTCGATAATAATACCCTCGTCGCCGTTTACGATTTCGCCGATTTCATAAGCCTCGATATCGAATTCCTTCATAAGAGCTATAGCCTCGGCTACCTTTTCCTTAGGGATAACGATTGACATACCGATACCCATATTAAAGGTATTGTACATATCGTGTTCGTTTACGTTTCCTCTTTCCTGTAAGAGCTTGAAGATATAAGGAAGCTCATAGCTGTTCTTCCTTACCTTGGCTGTCTTGCCGGAGGGAAGCGATCTCGGGATATTTTCGTTGAAGCCGCCGCCTGTGATATGGCTTATAGCCTTTACCTGTACCTTTTCGAGGAGGGCGAGGACTGCCTTTACGTAAATCTTTGTGGGAGCGAGGAGAGTTTCGCCGAGAGTTCTTCCGTCGGGAAGCTTTTCCATAAGGACTTCCTTGCTGTCGATATTGAAAATCTTTCTTACGAGAGAGAAGCCGTTGGAGTGAACGCCTGTGGAAGCGAGACCGATGATAGCGTCGCCTGCTTCTACGGTGTTGTTGTCGATAATCTTCTTCTTGTCTACTACGCCTGTGCAGTATCCCGCAATATCATACTCGTCATCGGGCATCATACCGGGATGCTCAGCGGTTTCGCCGCCGATAAGGGCACAGCCTGACTGTACACAGCCTTCCGCAACGCCTGCCACGATTTCGGCTATCTTTTCGGGATAGTTCTTTCCGCAGGCAATATAGTCAAGGAAGAAAAGGGGCTTTGCGCCGCAGCAGATAATGTCGTTTACACACATAGCCACAGCGTCGATACCGATTGTATCGTGCTTATCTAAAAGCATAGAAAGCTTGAGCTTTGTACCTACGCCATCGGTACCCGAAACGAGTACGGGCTCCTCGATTCCTGTAAGGTCAAGGCCGAAAAGGCCGCCGAAGCCGCCTATACCGTCCATTACTCCGGGGATGTTTGTACGCTCAACGTGCTTTTTCATAAGCTTTACAGATTCGTAGCCGGCGGTTACGTCTACGCCTGCTGCCTTATAGCTTTCGGAAAAACTGTTCTTCATAATATAATTCCTTTCGGTTAAATTATTTTTGTATTAGGTAAGACTTATTCTCTGCCCGACCAGCAGTATGTACAAAGCTTACATTCGGGGAGACCTATAGCCTCTATCGTACCCTCGAGAGATTGGAAGTCAACGGAGGTAAGGTTAAGCCGTCTACAGATTTCGGCTCTTAAATGCTTTCCGCGCTCGGTACTTCCGTCGCTGTATTCGTGGATATATTTTACGCCCTCATCACCCTCTGCGGCGTGGATTATCTGTCTTGCGATAAGCTCCATTTCCGAGTTGCTTCGGGAGAAATTAAGGTATTTACAGCCGTACATTATAGGAGGGCAGGCTGAGCGCATATGTATTTCCTTAGCGCCGTTTTCGTAAAGGAAATCTACCGTTTCCCTCATCTGTGTTCCTCTTACGATACTATCGTCAACGAAGAGGAGCTTTTTACCCTCGATAAGCTCGTGAACGGGGATAAGCTTCATCTTCGCAACCTTGCTTCTCATAGCCTGATTCTGGGGAGTAAAGCTTCTTGACCAGGTAGGAGTATATTTCATAAAGGGACGTGCGAAGGGGATACCGCTTTTATTTGCGTAGCCTATAGCGTGAGGGGTACCCGAATCGGGAATACCGCATACGTAGTCAACGTCGGGAAGACGTCCGTTCTTCATATCGTTCTCCGCCATTATCTCGCCGTTTCTCGTTCTCATAGTCTCTACGGTCTTTCCCTCGTATACTGCATTAGGATAACCGTAGTAGGTCCAGAGAAAGGAACAAATCTTCATATCCTCTGTGCCCTCGTAGAGAACGGTACAGCCGTCGGAGGTAATCATATTTATTTCCCCGGGGCGAAGCTCCTTGAAGGTCTGATAGCCGAGCTTCTGATAAGCGTAGGATTCCATAGAGATACAGTATCCGTCGTCACGCTTTCCCACAATGATAGGGAGTCGTCCCTTTTTGTCTCTTGCGGCGATAATTCCGTCCTTCGTAAGAATAGCCAGGTTCACGGTACCCTCGATTTTTTCCTGTGCGTAACGGATACCGTCGGTAAGGTTGTCCTTACGGGCGATAAGCGCTCCGAGAAGAGCACAGCTGTTTACGTTACCGCTACTCATAGTTTCGAAGCTGTCACAGCCGTTTTCGAGAAGCTCGTTATAAAGCTCGTCGGCGTTGTTGATGATACCGATACTGCATATAGCGTAAAGGCCGAGCCTTGATTTTACAAGGATAGGCTGGGGGTCGGTATCGCTTATACAGCCGATACAAAGGTTGCCCGTCATAGAAACTGCGTCCTTTTCGAACTTTGTTCTGAAGGGTGAGTTTTCTATACTGTGGAGACATCTCTGAAATCCGTTGTCGGGAGAAAAGGAAGCCATACCGCCTCGTCTTGTTCCGAGATGAGAGTGGTAATCGGTTCCGAAAAATACGTCGGTGATGCAGTCGTTCTTTGACACTGCTCCAAAAAATCCGCCCATTTTTTCATCCTTTCTTACTTACTGATTGATTTTTGTTACACATTAAATTTATATTGCTTACTGCAGTATTCCGCCGTCAGATATTAGCGGCTTCCTCCTGCATTTTTCTGTCTGCTTCAAGATTTTTCTGATGCTGTGCTTCCTTGAAGTCAGCAAACTTCTTCGCTAATTCCTCATCGTTTACGGCAAGAATCTGTACTGCGAGATATCCTGCATTAGCGGCGCAGTCGATACCTACGCAGGCAACGGGAACTCCGGGAGGCATCATAACCGAGGAAAGGAGGGAATCCATTCCGTCGAGAACCTTGGCCTTTACGGGGAGCGCAATAACAGGGAGGTCGGTATTTCCTGCGAGAGCGCCTGCGAGATGAGCCGCCATTCCTGCGGCACCGATAAGAACGCCGAAGCCGTTGGCTCTTGCGCTTCTTGCGAAGGAAGCGGCCTCTGCGGGAGAACGATGCGCTGACATAACGTGCATTTCAAAGGGAACGCCGAACTGCTTACATACCTCGGCAGCCTTTCTTACAACGGGAAGGTCGCTGTCGCTTCCCATTATGATTCCGATTTTCTTCATAGTAAAAGGTTCCTTTCTTAAAATAAAAAAAGCCGTATGCTCGGCGTACAGCTATAGTTTCAGGTATTACGACAGCAGAAAAAGCCGCCACAGCGTGCGGATGCAGCCATGCCGGAAGCAAGAGTAGGTATTCTTGATTCAGATACAGTAACAGATAAAGTCATAGCCCACACTCCGTCTGCATATACAATAATATACCTTATATAATATTTAATACAGCCACGCTCAGAGGCGCAGATGAATTACAATATTATTCTACAATATTTCGACGGTAAATTCAAGGGTTTTCCGAAAATAATTTAAACATTTTTTACCTTCGGCAGTATATCAAAACAGTTATATTGCACAATCCCGTGGAAAAAGAGTTTTTACGGGCGATAGGTTAAGACAAGTGACAGCTTAAACTGCCTTAGATTTAACCCTTTATTTTCAGTAGTTTAAGTAAAACACAGTTACTTATAGGTTACAGTTGAAGAGTGCAAAATTTACGCTTTTTGCGGATAACGTTTACACAAGATTTTTGAAATTTTTCGTCGAATTGCACAATAGTTTTTAGTTTTTTAGTGCTATAATCATAATAAAATGGCGGAACTCGTTTTCATAATTCAAAATTTAAAAATTGGAAAGGCTTTATTTAACAGGGTTTTTGTTAAAAAATAATAAAAAGGATTGTGAAAATAATTACAATTCGTTTTCACGTCAAATTCAACAAATTTAGGGTATCGGAAGGGGTTTTGTAAACGTTTTCTCATAAGGCCGAGAAAAATTTTTCAAAAAAGGGGTTGCAAATTAGAAAGTTTTGTGATATAGTTACAAATGTAATTGCGGGACAGTTATACTGTCAGCTGCAATTTAAATTTAACGGTCTTAATAGACCACGACACTTTTGGAGGAAAAAACTATGAAGAAAAGAATAATGACTGCTTTATTAGCGTCAGCAATGATTCTCTCCGTAGCTGGCTGTGGCGAAACAACTACACCTGCTACAACAGATGCTCCTGCAGGCACAGACGCTCCCGCAGCTACTGATGCTCCTGCAGCAACAGATGCTCCTGCAACAGATGCTCCTGCTGCAGAAGAAGGCAAGGTTCTTAACATCTGGTGTTGGAACGACGAATTCCAGCAGAGAGTTAAGTCCTTCTACCCCGGCTACACACACAACGAAGATGGCACAGGTGCTATCGGTGATGTTAAGGTAGTTTGGACAATCAACCCCAACGCTGATAACGGTTACCAGATCCCCCTCGACGCAGCTCTTCTCGAACAGGAAAACAAGGCTGCTGACGAAAAGATCGACATCTTCTTAATCGAAGCTGACTACGCTGATAAGTATGTTAACTCCGATTTCACACTCCCCGTTGCTAACGTAGGTATCACAGACGCTGACACAGCTGAAATGTACGCTTACACAAAGGAAATCGCTACAGACGCTAACGGCGCTCTTAAGGCAGTTTCTTGGCAGGCAGCTCCTGGCCTCTTCGCTTACAAGCGTTCCATCGCTAAGGAAGTTCTCGGCACAGACAACCCCGACGAAGTTCAGGCTTATGTTGCTGACTGGGATAAGTTCAACGAAACAGCTGCTAAGATGAAGGAAGCTGGTTACTTCATGCTCTCCGGTTACGACGATGCATACAGAACCTTCTCTAACAACGTTTCCGCTCCTTGGGTAAACGCTAACGATGAAATCATCATCGACGCTAACATCCTCAAGTGGGTTGAACAGACTAAGGAATACACAGACAAGGGCTACAACAACAAGAACGGCCTCTGGTCCGAAGGTTGGGCTGCTGACCAGTCTGCTGACGGTAAGGTATTCGGCTTCTTCTACTCCACATGGGGTATCAACTTCACACTTCTCGGTAACGCTGGCGAAGCTGGCTTCGGTGACTGGGCAGTTTGCTACGGTCCTCAGTCCTACTACTGGGGCGGTACTTGGATCTGTGCTTCCTACGCAACAGATAACGCTTCCCTTGTAAGAGACATTATGTACCAGCTCACATGTAATGGTGAAATTATGGAATCCATCACACGTGACCAGGATGTTCAGGACTACACAAACAACATGGCAGCTATGGAAAAGATCGCTACAGACGCTTCCTACGGTTCCGAATTCCTCGGTGGCCAGAACCACGTAGCTCTCTTCACAGAAAATGCTAAGAAGATCGACATGAGCAACATCTCCGCTTATGACCAGGGTCTTAACGAAACATTCCAGGCTTCCTTCAAGGCTTACTTTGACGGCACAGCTACATACGACGAGTGTCTCGATGCATTCTACAGCAATGCTATCGTTAAGTATCCTAACCTCAAGAAGCCTCAGTAATTTAACGATTATTGGGTCAATGGTTTAACTTGACATCAACGGGCTGCGGGTGTAAAAATCCGCAGTCCGGTATGTTAAAGCCTGTTTTGATTATAAAACAGGCTTTAACATACCATAGATGTTGAGTTGAACATCTATAAATGAAGAAGAAGAAAGTGATGGTGAAACTCCTGTGAAACGTAAGTCGATAAGCTATGCAAAGTGGGGCTATGTATTTATCGCTCCTTTCTTTATAGCCTACGCAATTTTCCAGTTGTGGCCTCTTATTACCACAATTTATAACAGCTTTTTTGAAAATTACCGTGTAGGTCTTACACAGATCGGACCTAACCCTGTAGGTTTACAGAACTATATTGATTTCTTTGTTGGCGCTAAGGGTACTCCTATTATGGAGCTCGTTTCCAACACAGTTATTATGTGGCTGATGGGCTTTATTCCTCAGTTACTCGTTTCCTTACTCTTTGCATATTGGTTTACCAATAAGCGTTTAGATTTAAAGTGCACAGGCATCTTTAAGTCTATAATCTATATGCCTAACCTTATCATGGCTTCTGCGTTCTCCTTACTTATGTTCTCCCTTTTCGCTAATACCGAAGGCGGCGCAATCAACAACCTCCTTATGACACTTGGTATCACAAGCGAAAAGATTGACTTCTTCGCTTATACTTGGTCAACTCGTGGTATCGTAGCGTTTATGAACTTCATTATGTGGTTCGGTAATACTACTATCCTCCTTATGGCAGCTATGCTCGGCGTTGATGAATCTCTCGTTGAAGCTGCTGATATCGACGGATGTACTCCCGGCCAGATCTTCAGACACGTTACTATTCCGCTTATCCGTCCTATTATGATTTATGTATTCATTACATCTCTCGTAGGCGGTCTCCAGATGTTCGACGTTCCTCAGGTCCTCACAAGAGGCTTAGGTTTACCTAATGGTACAACAAAGACTCTTATTATGTACCTTAACGACAACCTTTATTCCAAGAACTACGGTGCAGCAGGTGCAATCTCCGTTGTACTCTTTATCGTCTGCGCAGCGTTCAGCTTAGTAGTATATTACTTCTTCACTGACAGAACCTTAGGCGGTGCCAAGTCCTACAGTGCTAAGAAGAAGAAAGCGAGGGCGTAAAGATGGCTGATAAAAGATACGACTTAGTTGACGGCGTTTATAACGAACGTAAGTTCTGGCTTAATTTCAGACGTGTTATTGCTTACGCTGCTCTGATTTTAATGTGTATTCTGTGTCTCTTCTTCTTCTACATAATGTTCATCAATATGACACGTTCACATTATGATATTTTAAGAAGCGGTTTCTCGCTCTTACCCGGCAGCAATCTTATTGATAACTTTACTGCTATCTTAAGCGATAGTAATATCCCTCTCGGTAAGGGTCTTCTTAACTCTCTTATCGTTTCTGTAGGTACAGTTTTATGCTCCGTATACTTCTCCGCTATGACAGCATACGGTGTTCACGTTTATGACTTCAAGGGTAGAAAGTTCGTATTCAACTTCATCCTCTTAGTTATGACAATTCCTACACAGGTTACCGCATTAGGTTTCGTAAACTTAATGAGCTCCTGGAACTTAACAAACAACCTTATTCCTCTTATCATTCCTGCAGTAGCTTCTCCTACAGTATTCTTCTTTATGAAGCAGTATATGGACAGCTCCCTCCCGATCGATATCGTTGAGGCTGCAAGAATTGACGGTGCAAGCGAATTCAGAACATTCAACACAATCGTGTTACCTATCTTAAAGCCTGCTATGGCTGTACAGGGTATCTTCTCCTTCGTTTCATCCTGGAATAACTACTTCACACCTAACCTCCTCATCACAAAGACTGAGATGAAGACATTACCTATAATGGTATATATGTGGCGTTGTAAGGACTTCGCTTCTCTTGATATGGGTCACGTATATATGGTTATCGCTGTATCCATTCTCCCTGTTATGATCGTTTACTTCTGCTTATCCAAGTTTATCGTAGGCGGCGTAACTCTCGGTGCAGTAAAGGGTTAATTGATTTTCAGATAAGACAGTACCTTTGGGTACTGTCTTATTTTTTTCGCTGATATACTTGAAAAATGTCATAATATATGTTAGAATTAGATTTGTGAAATTTGGTCAGAAAGGATTTATTTTTTATGCCTCAGAATGGTTATACTCTGATAATATTTATCGTATACTTTGCGATTATGCTTGGTATAGGTATCTATGCCTTCAAGCGTTCGAAGAGCGCAAGCGACTACTTCCTCGGAGGCCGTCAGCTTGGCCCCTGGACAACCGCTATTTCCGCTCAGGCTTCGGATATGAGTGGATGGCTTCTTCTCGGTCTCCCCGCTTCCATATATGTTTCGGGTCTTACCGAAAGCTGGATTGCTATAGGGCTCTTTATAGGCACATATCTTAACTGGAAGTTTGTGGCTTCGAGACTCAGAAAGATGTCTGCCGCAGCTGGCGATTCTATCACGATCCCCGAGTACTTCCAGAAGCGCTTCAACAGCAATTCTACCGTTGTCCGCTTTATTTGTGCGGCTATAATCTTCGTTTTCTTCCTTGTGTATACTGCTTCCGCCTTTAGCTCGGGCGCAAAGCTTTTCAACTTCGTTTTCGGTGTTGACTATACGCTTTCTCTTACTATAGGAGCGCTTATCATTATCGCTTATACCTTCCTCGGCGGCTTCCTTGCGGTTTGCTGGACTGACCTTATTCAGGGTATACTTATGTTTATCGCTCTTGTTATTGTTCCGATTCTTTGCTTGGTGAATGTTCCCGATTTTTACGCAATTACCTTCCCGGCTGAGAACTATTTCAGCTTCTTCGAAGCCACCGACGGAAGCTTCGCTTGGCAGACCATCGTTTCAGGTCTTGCCTGGGGTCTCGGTTATTTCGGAATGCCTCATATTCTCGTAAGATTTATGGGAA
This sequence comes from Ruminiclostridium sp., assembly GCA_045579625.1. Classification (GTDB taxonomy): domain Bacteria; phylum Bacillota; class Clostridia; order Oscillospirales; family Ruminococcaceae; genus Ruminiclostridium_E. The sequence goes on along the minus strand of JAZNMN010000004.1, from coordinate 1,433 downwards.
TTAAGAGCGCGGATATGATTAAAAAGTCCCGAATAATTGCAGTAGTCTGGGTAGCTGTAACCCTTGCGGCGGCAGTATTTGTAGGTATCACAGGCTACGCTTATCTCAACACACCCGGCAATGAGGAGCTTCTCAGTAGCTTCAACGCTCTTGCTGACGCTGAGAAAATCTTTATGTTCCTCTCCGCCTCATTACTTCCTGCAATTTTAGCAGGTGTAATTCTCTGCGCTATTCTTGCGGCTATTATGAGTACAGCAGATTCGCAGCTTCTCGTAACTGCTTCTGCCGTAACAAACGACGTATTCCGCCTTATAAACAAGAAGGCGAGCGATAAGACCCTTATATGGATTTCGAGAGGAACCGTTATGCTTGTAGCGGTTATTGCTTACGTAATTGCCCTCGACCCCGACAGCTCGGTAATGGGTCTCGTTTCCTATGCTTGGGCAGGTCTCGGCGCCGCTTTCGGTCCCGCTATAATTCTTTCTCTCTTCTGGAGAAGAATGACAATCTGGGGCGCGGTGGCAGGTATGGTTGCCGGCGGAGCGTCCGTAGTCCTCTGGGAGCTTCTTTTCAGCGGCGAAGCGGCTCTTATCTGTAACACAGGCGTATACTCACTTTTACCCGCCTTTGTTATTGCGTTTATTGCAGTAATGGCGGCGTCTCTTGCAACCAAGAAGCCCGAAGGCGTTGACGAGCTTTTCGAACGTGCGGCGGCAACAATCATTCCCGATAAGGAAACAGCTTAAGACGGAGGTTAATATGAAACGAAGCGATTATATTTCCTGGGACGAATACTTTATGGGTATTGCCCTTTTCTCGGCACAGCGCAGTAAGGATAATTCCACACAGGTCGGCGCCTGTATAGTGAATTCGGACAGAAAGATAGTTTCTGTGGGCTATAACGGAATGCCGACGGGCTGTCTTGATGATGATATGCCCTGGGAACGTACAGGAGATTTCCTCAATACTAAATATCCCTTCGTATGTCACGCTGAGCTCAACGCAATTCTCAACAGCAATATTCAGGGCGTAAACGGCGCAACTCTCTATGTTACGCTTTTCCCCTGCAACGAATGCGCTAAGGCAATAATCCAGTGCGGAATAAAGCGTGTTGTTTATCTCGATAACAAGTATGCGGATACCGACGGAGTTAAAGCCTCAGCAATGATGCTGGAAAAATGCGGTGTGGCGGTAGAAAGATACGAAGCTACAGGCAGAGAGATTACAATTAAGCTATAAAAAATAGGCGCTTGCAGTATGTTTTACTGCAAGCGTCAGCTTGTCGAAAAAGTCTTTTCGACAAGCTGACAGGCTTCGATAGGCACACGCAGACGAGGAAAAAGCCGCTGTAGGCGTACGATTGTACGGTAAGCGGCTTTTGACGAAGTAAGCAAAATGCTTTCGCAGAGCCGTTTATACGTCTCTGCGAAATT
>JAZNMN010000003.1:0-12630 GCA_045579625.1 Ruminiclostridium sp. | reverse complement strand
AGTTTACCAGTACGATTTCATAGCCGAGATTGCGGAGAGCCTTACAAGCCTGTGTGCCCGAATAGTCGAACTCACACGCCTGTCCGATGATAATCGGGCCGGAGCCGATTATTAAGATTTTGTTGATATCCTGTTTCTTAGGCATAGTCTCCTCCAATATATTTATAAAATTTCACTCTGAGTTATATACTACCACAAAACCGTGAAAATTGCAAGATGATTTTTTAAAAAAGCGACAAAAAACCGCAACTTTTTTTGTAGGAAATAGACTAACGCCCATTATTAAAGGCTTCATCAAAAATAAATTTTTTTGAGGTTATTTTTTATGCAAATTGCGGTTGAAAAATGCTTCGATTTGCAGTATAATAAAAATGTATTTTTTCTTAAAATAATAATGCCGACGCTTTATCCACGTCGGCATTTTTCATTTATAGCGGAAACAATTCATAAGCGGCGTCAAGAAGCCTCTCTATATTCTCCTCGGAGTATTCAAGCTCCTTGGAGAAAAGCTTCGCCCTGTCGGCACAAAGTCCGAGGGAAAGAATACTGCCCTTTAAGGCTTCGCAAATATAAAAGCGCCCGATAACTGCCGTACTCATCACAGCAAGCATCACCCTCGAGTAAATCTCGCCGTCGAAAACGCCCTTAAGAAAATAACGCCATATAAAATAAACCGCAATATTGCGAAGATATCCGACAGCCTCGGCGGGAAGCTCATTATCTGCTGTTTTATCGGAAATCTTCATCATTTCATCGTAATACTCCGTCCAGGCTTCATCTATCGGTTCAAGCTCTCCGATAAGCTCCATAAGCGGCTTGATATCAAATTCTCCTGCAGTATCCGATACCGTCATTTCGGGCAGGAGCATTTCACCGTTATCGAGATTTTCCTGCAGTCCTGCGGCAAAACGGATAATATCCCAAAGCCGTGCCTGAAGAGACTCTCCGTCGCAGTAAAGCTTTTCAAAAATCCTCTCACGTGCTTCGGAAAGAAGCCCGAAAAGCTCCTCGTCAACAGTATAATCCGCCTCCTCGGAGATTACTGCTTCATAACAGGAAAAGGGCTCCTTTTCTTCGAGAATTATTCTTGCCGCTTCTTCACAGCACAGCCCTATTCCGCCCTCCTTAATCTCGCCGTACCACTCATAATATCGGGGATGCTCACGGCAGATATCACAGAGAGCGTTCTCCCCCATATTCAGAATTATATCACAGAGATTTCTTTCGTTAAGGAATGGACAACGCTCATTCTCGCCGAGAATAAAGCTGTCTACCTCTCCGCCGCTAATATTTTTACGCAGTCTTTCGCCGAAACCGCCTTCGGTTTTTCTGTAAAGCTCTGACGTTTCGGGGTCAATATCAATTTCCCAGCCGATACAACAGTTATCCTTACACCTTTCGGCTATGCAATGAAATTTTTTATAGTAAAGCGGCATTCTTAAAATCATAATGCTGTCCTTCCGTAAAAAATCAAGTCCCTTAGATTTTATATATCCTACTACCCGTTAAGACCCTTTGCGGACGTAAGAGTTATACCGTTATCGCCTAAAGGTATAGCGTGGTCGAGTCCTACGAATTTACCGCCTTCCTGCCATAATACTTTCTTAACGAAGGAATACTTCTCCTCGTCCCAGGTCTTGAAGTCGTCAAGCACAAGTCCGCCCGTATCACCCGAATTGGCGTTGAAGCACCAGAAGGTATGATTAAGATGATACTTACCTATAAGCTCTCTCATATAGGTCATCCAGGTAAGATTAGGCTCTCTCATAAAGCCGCCCCATTCGCCGATAAGAAGCGGAGCTATATTATCCTCATAGATATAGAACCAGTTATCCTTCCAGCAGTCCTTCATAAGGCTGTCGTAGGTATAATTGCCCTCGAACCAGGGCTGTTTATAAACGGTAGGGCCGTAGTCGTGAGGAGAGTATACAAGCTTGTTCTGATACTTTCCGAGGTCTACGGGATAATCCTTTACGCCTCTTAAATTGCCTCCCCACCAGTTGAAGTAATAATCCTTCTCGTTTGTGGAGCTGAAATCGGAATTCTTCTTGATATCTATAGGATAAATCTCCGTACCCTCTACCATAATGAGCACATTGGGATTTTTCGCAAGTATTCTCGCCGCCGCCTGTTCAGCAGTATATTTCCAGTTATTCTTATCCTTCGAATCGTTCCATATAGCGGCGCCGTCTCCCTCGAAGGGCTTTCCGTGAGGCTCATTCTTAAGGTCGATAGCTACTATCGTATCGTTATCCTTATATCTTTCGGCAAGCCATTCAAGTGCGGAATAATACTGCTCGACGGAAACGGAATTCGTATACCAGAGGTTTACGTTATGACCCGAAGCGTTAGTTTCGGCACTATGAATATCAGGCATTACCTTAAGGCCGTTTTCCTCGGCAAGCTTCAGGAAATAATCGAAAATCTGTAAGCTGTTCATATTATTAAGCTCGGGATTATAGGCGTTATTGTAATTCGCCTTGGGATATTCTCCCGAAGCCCACTGATTAAGAAGCTGTGCCGAAATCGGAACACGGATAAGATTGAAGCCGTGATCGGCTATAGCCTCAACGGAAGGCTTAAGCTGACTGTTCCAGAGGCCGTCGAAAACATTCGTACCCGTATTGTAGCCGAACCAGTTTACACCTGTTATCCAGACCTCCTTACCGTTTTTATCCAGTATCCTTCTTCCGTCTGTATAAAGCCAGTCGTCACCCTGTACTGCCTTATCGGAGCGCTTAAGAAGCTCCTTTACGTCGGCAGAAGTACTTCCGCTGTTATTGTTCTGGTTATTATTTTGATTGTTGTTCTGATTGTTGTTCTGATTGTTGTTCTGATTGTTATTCTGGTTATTCTGATTTACGGTTCCTGCCGAAAGGTCGCATTTCGTTCCGTTAAGGGTAGCCTTCTTAACAGAAAAGGCTCCTGCCGTTCCGAGATTACAGCCCACTACTACCGTACCGCCGCTAAAGATTTCTCCGTTGTATTCGGCATTCTTTATAGTAAGGGTATTGCCGCTTACCGTGTATGTACCGTTCCAGCCATCGCAGGAGCTGAGCCCGTCTATTTCCATAACAAGCTCCCAGCCGCTTATGGTGGCGGCAGAATTGTTGGTTATACCGAACTGGACGCCCTGCATAGTAACGCCGCTGTTTTCCCAGGAATTATCCACAGAATACTGCACCGTAATTCCCTTACTCGAAAGTTTTTCCGTTACGGGCGCGGTTTCCTTTTCGGTTACTTCCGTTTTTACGGTTGTTACCGTAGCTTCCTTTGTTTCGGTAACACTCTCCGTTGCTGCAGGACTGCTCGTTTCGACGGAGCTTTCCGAAGCCGCTTCGGTAACAGTCTCCGTTATCGCCTCCGTAGTACTCCCCTCGGAGGGTGCTGTTACAATTTCTGTCTCAGGCTTGTCCGTTACGGGAGCAGTACTGCTCAAAGGGGTAGTAACAGCGGTATTTTCAGAAACAGGTATTTCTCCGCCCCTATCGAGGTTGGTTATCACGAGAGCGGCGGAAAGACCTACTATCGCCGCTCCCATAACTGCAAAGCCTGCCACTATTCCTTTGCTTACCTTTTTTGATTCGGAGGGTGCCTCTACTTCGGGCGTTTTCTCCTTCTTTTCGATTAAATCCTTTTCTTCCATTTTTCCGTCCTCGTGTTTCTGTTTTTTAAAGCTTTATTTCGGGCTCATATTCTCTGAGCCAGGCGTCAAGCTGAATAAGATAAGCGAAAAGCTGGGGCGCGGTCATAAGCTGACCGTACCAGTTTCCCGAAAAGCTCCTGCCCTCGGTTTCCACAAGCTCCCTCATAGCGGTACTGTCGAGAAATTCAGTAAGCCTCGTTCCGCTTTTCAAAATTTCGTCGAAGCGGTTTATAACAAGCTTCATATACTCGGGATTATGGGTTTTCGGATAAGGAGATTTCTTCCTCCATACCACATCATAGGGAAGATACTTTTCCGCTATCTTTCGTACAAGCCCCTTCTCCCTTCCCTTGTATGCCTTATATTCCCAAGGGATATTGTAAGCGTACTGCGCTAATCTATGGTCGCAGAAGGGTACTCTTACCTCAAGGCCGTGCGCCATCGAGCAACGGTCTTTACGGTCGAGAAGCGTCTGCATAAACCAATAAAAATTAAGCATAAACATTTTTCTTCTTGCTCTTGTTTCCGTTGTGTCGGAATCGAGGCAGGAAGCCTTGTCTGCTGTAGTCTTGGCCGCTTCATAAACATATTCCTCGGGAGAAAGGCTTAAATTAAGCTTTTTTCTCAGCAAGCCTCTTCGTTCGGGAACTGACCTTGACCAGGGGAAGCCCTCAGCATAAAGAAGCTCAGGCTTATGGTACCAGCCGTAGCCCCCTAAAAGCTCATCCGCACATTCTCCCGAAACCGCTACGGTAAAATTCTTCCTTACCTCACGGCAGAAGAGATATAACGAGCTGTCCACATCCGCCATTCCCGGCAGATCCCTCGCTTTTACCGAAGGGATAAGAGCTTCGAAAAGCTCGGGGGAATCTATAATTACCGTGTTATGCTTTGAGCGGATATGCTTCTGCATTTTTTCAATCCAGGGAGCGTCCTCATCGGGCTGAAAGGCCGAGGCAACAAAGTTCCTGCTGTTGTCCTTGTAATCAATCGAATAGGTAGAAAGAGTTCTCCCCTCGGAGCGGTATTTTTCCGCCGCAATAGCGCTTATAAGGCTTGAATCGAGACCGCCCGAAAGAAAAGTACATAAGGGAACATCGCTGATGAGCTGTCTTTCGATACTATCCTTTATAAGAAAACCGAGATGTTCGGCGGTTTCCTCAAGGCTCTCCCTATGCTCCTCGGCTTCAAGGCTCCAGTATATATTCTTACGGAAGCCTCTTTCGTCGAAAACTCCGTATTCTCCGGGAAGAAGCTCCTCAATGCCTTCGAAAACTCCGAGACCGCCCTTTCGTGCAGGCCCAAGCATTATAACCGACAATATACCTTCCTCGCCGATTAAAGGCTTAATCCGAGGATTCTTAAACAACGCCTTTATCTCGGAGGCGAAAACAAGTCCGCCCTCATAACGGGAGTAAAAGAGAGGCTTTACGCCTATTCTGTCTCTTGCGAGAAAGAGAGAACGCTCGGCGGAGTTCCATACTGCAAAGGCATATATTCCGTTGAGCCTTTTGAGACAGTCGGCGCCCCAGGCAATATAAGCCTTCAAAAGCACCTCGGTATCACTTCGGCTTATAAACTCGAAGCCGCTTTTTCTCAGCTCGGAGCGTATCTCCTCAGTATTGTAAAGCTCGCCGTTATAAACTATAGTGTAATCCCCCGAGGTCATAGGCTGTTTTCCATTTTCGATATCAATTACCGCAAGCCTTCTATGCCCGAGAAGACAGCCCTTGTCGCAGAATTCTCCGCCCTCGTCGGGGCCTCTCGGTATAAGGCTTTCGTTCATAGCCTTTAAAATGTTTATTTTATCCTGAAGGCTGTCTCGGAAATCAACCCAACCTGTAATACCGCACATAGAAATACCTCCTGTATGTATATTCTATGTCAGTATATGCAATTTCACACTTATTGTTACTTATTATAGTAGGAATAAAGCCTGCACATAAGCATACCGTTATAGAGCTTACGGTTTTTGGCCGCCTTTTCTCCGAAAAGCTCCTCGAATTTTTCATTAGAAGTAATAACGAAAAGCTCGTTATCCTCTATGGGCAGGAGTACCCTTCCCATAGTGCGGTAAAGCTCCTCTGCCTCCTCGGCTTCGCCCATTCTCTCCGCATAGGGAGGATTTGTAATAATCTTTACCGCCCCCTCGGGATAATGGAAATCCTTTATGTCACGCTTAGTAATATTTATAAGCTTATCTGTTCCCGCCTTCCAGGAATTATCTCTCGAAAGCTCAACAGCCCTCGGGTCAACATCATAGCCGTAGGCCTTGAAGGCGCAGTCCTTTTTCACAGCCTCTCTCGCTTCGTCAAAGGCGTTTTCCCATATCTTCCTGTCGAAGAAGCCCCATTCCATAGCGGCGAAGCTTCTGTTCATACAGGGGGCGATATTCGCCGCCTTCATTGCCGCTTCTATAAGAATCGTTCCGCTTCCGCAGAAGGGGTCGATTACCGTATCACGCTCTCTTACACGGGCTAAATCAACAATTCCTGCCGCAAGGGTCTCCTTTATAGGCGCCGCATTGGATAAAGCACGATAGCCTCTTTTATGAAGTCCTGTTCCCGAAGTATCGAGGGTTATCGTTATCTCGTTTTTCATAAGAAGAAAATGAACGGGAAGAACTGCGCCTGTTTCGGGGAGGGTATTTATTCCGTATTTTTCCTGCATACGGATAACAAAGGCTTTCTTTATGGTACGCTGGATAGCCGGGATACTTGTAAGTACGGAATTAAGGGAATGACCCTTTACGATATGGATTTTATCATCCTTTGAGGCGAATTCCTCAATCGGAATTTCCTTTACAGCACTGAATATATCATCGAAGGTACGGGCTGTTAGCTTCTTAAGAACTATACCTATTCTCTCTGCAACGGAACAGGTTATATTAGCCTTCGCAATAACCGCTTCGTCGCCTGTGAAATCCACTCTTCCGTCGCTTGCCTTTATATTTTCGCCTCCTGCCCTTTTAATTTCGAAGGCGAGAGTTTTCTCGAGTCCGAAATGACAGGGTGCAGTAAGATTATATATCATATTTTTTCAATCCTTTCGGGGCTTAATCAAGCCGTATTGTAAAAGCCCCTACGACATTTCCATACCGTAGGGGACTTTATCATTCAAATAAGGGCGGCTCTTCCTCGTCGTGCTCTGCCCAGTACTTTCCGTTATGCTTCGAATCACAGCTTTCGGGAATATTACTCTGTCGGTAATAGCCTACTGTCGTTTCGGGGCACTTCGAAGTAGCGAGAAGACCTGTTTCATTACAGTAATTCAGTACGAGAGTCGAGCTGTCGGGAACGAAGCTCTGTTCCGTTTCGGTATCAACGATATCTACCATAACATCGTGCCATACCTTTGCAAGAGTACGCCAACCTGCATTACTCAGAATTTCCTTGTTGTTATCTCTTGCAATACGATAGCAGGCTACATAGTCGGGAGTAAGTCCTGCAAAGAGATAGTTGGAACGGTCGTTAGCGGTACCCGTCTTACCTACGACCTCAACGCTTCCGAGCTTTGCGTGCTGACCTGTACCGTAGGGATCCTGGATAACCTTCGCCATCATACGGTTGGTAATCCAGGCGCTGTCCTCAGCAATTGCACGCTTACCCTCGGTATCCTGCTCGAGAACGATATTACCCTTACTGTCGATAACCTTCGAATAGTAATAGGGCTCATAGTACATACCGCCGTTACCCATAACCTGATATGCCGCAGTAAGCTCTGTAAGAGTTGCGCCGTTGGTAAGAGCGCCTGTAGCTAAGGGAGCGTATGCAATATCGTTTGTGCTGTCAAGATGCTTGAAGCCAAGTTTATTTACAAGATGATTGAAGGAGTTGGCGAGACCTACCTGCTGCATAACTCGTGCGGCGATAGTATTGGTAGATTTCTGTACCGCATACCAGGTAGGATAATAGTCTCCTGTACCGAAGCCTAAATCCTCATAGTTATGGGGCCAGCGTATTGTTTCGGTTTCCTCGTCGTAGCCGCTCGAAGCCGCATAATCACCTTCGCCTACGTAATCTGCGTGAACACGTCCCGATTCGTCCTTGAACATTGTGGAATAAGTAGCCACGTTATTTTCAATAGCGAGAGAATAGTTACCTATAGGCTTGATTGTGGAGCCGATGGCGCTTACCGCCTGAGTTGCGCGGTTAAAGCAGTTATCGCCGGGCTTTTCGCCTATACCGCCTGCTACTGCCTTAACATTTCCGCGATAGTCCATTATTACAAAGGCCGCCTGAATAAGATCCTTGCTGTCGGCAGGAGTATTCGGGTCGTAGCTTGAAAGACAAAGGTAAGGGTCTTCGAATTTCTTGGAGACGATATCCTGCATCTCCATATCCATATTCAGATAAGCGGTATAGCCGCCGCTTCTGAATTCCTCCCAGGCTTCGTCATAGGTTATTCCGAGCTTTTCGGCAAGATGATCAACTATCTGATAAATTGCCGCGTCAACATACCAGTTCTGTGTAACCTGATATCCGCCGTTCCACTGATATGCGCCCGAGGATTCGGCTCCGAGAATTTCCTCCCAGGGCACGTTTTCGTAGTATAAATCCTCGTCGTCGTTATCTCCGTCGAGAATACCGTAATACTCGTTATAGCGCTCGTCGGTATAGCCGTAGTATTCGCCCTCGATCGGAATTCTGAAACGGATTTTTTCCGCGTAGGCTTCCTCGTATTCCTGAGTCGTGATATAACCCTGTTCATACATACAGTCGAGAGCATATTCCTCACGAATCTTTGAGTTTCTCGGATTGATATAAGGGTTATAGTAATGAGGAGAACGAACGACTCCCGCAAGCATTGCCGCCTCCGCTATCGTAAGCTCCGAAACATCCTTATCGAAATAATGATGAGCCGCCGAGCCGATACCGTAAGCGATACCGCCGAAGCCGATTCTGTTCAGATAGCTCTCAAGTATATCAAACTTCGTATATTTGTTTTCCAAAGAAAGCGCACGGAAAATTTCTCTTAGCTTTCGTCCTGCAGTAGTCTCCTTATCCCCCGTTATATCTCTTACGAGCTGCTGGGTTATAGTGGAGCCGCCTGCCGTACCGCTGCTGAATACTGCCTTAACGGCTACCGAAAGGGTACGCTTCCAGTCTACGCCGTTATGCTCGAAGAAACGCTGATCCTCGACAGCAACAAAGGCGTCGATAACGTGCTGAGGCATATCCTCGATATCTACCCATACACGGCTCTTATCACCGCTTAACTGCTTTATAAGAACATCCTGACCGTTATTGTCGGTGCCGTAAATGAAGCTCGAATAAGTAAGCTCTACGTTCGTAAGGTCAACGTCAAAGCTGCTTTCAGCGAACTGCATAATATACACAGTAAGCGCAGTAGCCACGATACAGAGCGTTATTATAATGATGAGAAAAATGCTTAAGAAGGTTGTTCCGATAAAGGATAAAACAGCGCCGATCTTCTGACCGACTGTCATCTTATGGGTTTTATAATAGTCTCTTACCCTGTTTTCGTCCTTACTTCTCTTCTTTTCGGATTTCGGCATATAGTCGTCATCTTTTATTTTAACATATTTGATTTTCCTGTTGTTACCGCCCATTTATAATTCCTTTCACATTCCTGCAGGAAGGTACTGCAGGACAAATTATCTACATATAATCGGTATTATATAATGTATGTCCGCCGTTTCACGGCGTCAGCTTCGCTGTTTTGGCGAAATTTCATTCCGCCAGCATATATTATATCATATTTCGGGCAATATGTTAATACCTTTACGAAAATTTTTTATCTTATTTTCAGGATTTTTCAGACAATTTCAGTTATTATGTCAAAAATTATTGACATAAGTAAAAATTTCTGATACAATATCTATAACTGAGTTTTAAGGAGTTACGCTTATGGTTGCCTTAATATATCTGATTCTCAGCATTTTTGCAGGCTCAGCTCTTGCAATTTTTTCACATACTGAAATAAATACAGCTTTATTTATCATTCTCGGAACGCTTATTTCCTTTATCGGACTGGTGCTTCTTCATTTTTTAGCGCTTGTCTTAATCTCGCTTTTCATCGATAAAAATAAGCCGCCGAAAACTGCGGAAAGCTTTTACCGTTATTTTATGCTATCCTGTCTCAGCCTTTTCTTCGGGCTGTTTCGTGTAAGGGTAAAGGTAAGCGGAAGGGAAAAGCTTCCCGACACCCCCTTTCTTCTCGTGGGGAACCACCAGTCGGTTTTCGACCCTATGATAGAAATGCTGGTTTTAAGAAAGCATAAGCTCGCTTTCGTATCAAAAAAGGAAAATATCGCTATCCCTCTCGGTGGAAAATTTATGGTTGCGGGAGGCTGTATCTCCCTTGACCGTGAAAATAACCGAAGCGCGGCAGGAGCAATTTTCTCAGCCGCCGACGCAATTAAGTCAGGGCGCTTCTCTATGGGAATATACCCCGAGGGAAAAACCAACAGAAAGCCGAAGGAGGTAAAGCTGCTCCCCTTCCACAGCGGCTCCTTTAAAATAGCCTCTAAATCCGAAGCTCCTATTGTAATAGCGGTTATCGGAAATTCGAGAGGCCTCGAAAAGCGCTTTTTCCAACCTGTAAACAAAGTTACACTGGATATCGTTGACGTAATTCCTCCCGAAGCCTATAAAGGACTCAGGACTCAGGAAATCAGCGATACCGTAAAGGAAAAAATACTGAATTTTTACGATAAGGAATAAGTTATTATGAAACACGTTTTTGTTATCAATCCTGCCGCCGGAAAAGGCGAAGGAGCACAGAAGATTCACGAATATCTCGAAAATCTCGGCACATCGGTTGAATACGAAATATATATGACAACAGGCGGCGGCGACGCGATACGCTACTGCCGCGAATACTGCCAGCAGAACGAGGGCGAAATGATACGCTTTTACGCCTGCGGCGGAGACGGTACGCTTAACGAGGTAGTAAACGGTATCGCTAAATTTCCCAACGCTTCATTAGCCTGCTACCCCTGCGGAAGCGGCGATGATTTCGTTAAGTATTACGGCGGAAGAGAACGCTTCCTCGACCTGGATATCCTTATGAATTCCCCCACAATGCCCGTAGACCTTATCGAAGCTAACGGCCGTTATTCGATAAATGTAGTTAATTTCGGATTTGACGCCTGCGTGGCAAGCACAATGGCGAAGGTAAAAAGAAAGCCCATAATCGGCGGCGATAACGCTTATAATACGGGCGTCGTAACGGCAGTATTCACAGCTATGAAAAACGAAGCAAAGGTATACGCCGACGGCGAGCTTCTTAATCCCGACGGAAAGGAGCTTCTTTGTACAATAGCCAACGGTCAGTATGTTGGTGGCGGCTTCAAGTGTGCTCCGAAGTCGGTAAACAACGACGGTTATCTTGATGTATGCGTGGTAAGGCCGATTTCCCGCTTCAAGTTCATCAAGGTTCTCGAGCCTTACACCAACGGTACTCACCTTGAAGAATATCCCGATATCTTTACCTACAGAAGATGCAAAAAGGTAGAGGTAGAAGCGAAGGACGGCTTCATTTATGTTGTTGACGGCGAGATAATCACAGGAGAAACGAAGCTTACCTGCGAATGTGCACACCTTGCCATAAACTTCGTAGTTCCACCCGAAAAATAGTATACATAGCTTCTGTAATGAATATGCAGAATACAAAAGTATAACCTGAGAAGAACGAATTCTTCTCAGGTTATTTTATTTTTCCTATTCACCAAGCTTTTTAAGGGTATCCCTACGCACCTCTTCCCTCAATTCCTTAAGGTATTCCGAAAATTGAACCTTGTCGTCGCCATAGGTCTTGTTAAGCTCGTATTCCCTCGGAATCCAGGTTGATAAATCCGAGATATTGTGCTGAATAAGCGCCTCGAGACTGTCGATAGCCTTGTAAATCTTCGCTTCCCTCGTCTCCCTCTTTTTCATCTCATCATACAGCACCGTCATTTCCTTCCTGTAGCTTTCGGGCAGTCCTTCCAACCAGGAAGTTAACAGCTCCTCCTCATATTTTTCATCGGAGGTCTTTTTCTCAAATGTGGGGATATCGCCTGTGAAGGCTTCGCCGAGATCGTGGATAATGCACATTTTTATAACCTTATCCATATCTGCATCGGGAAATTCCTCCTTCATAAAAAACGCCATAAGCGTCATCATCCAGCTATGCTCGGCTACGCTTTCCTGTCGTCCGTTTCTTGTGTAGCAATGACGGGTTACGTCCTTCAGTCTTTCTGCAACACTCAGTATTTCCAGTAATTTTCTCGCTTCCATTTTCTCCCCCTTAATAAATTCTTCTTAGAAATAATAATTGCCGCACCCCTACGAGTGCGGCAGTATTATATGCTATTATTCAGCCTGTGCCTTTTTCTTAGCTTCGATATCAGCTAAAGCTTCCTTACGGGAGAGGCCGATCTTACCCTGATTATCAATCTTGATAATCTTAACGATAATCTGGTCGCCTACGTCGCAAACGTCCTCAACCTTTTCAACACGTCTGTTTTCAAGCTCGGAGATATGAACCATACCTTCCTTACCGGGAGCGAATTCAACGAAAGCGCCGAATTCCTTAACGCGTACTACCTTACCCTTGTAGATTGCACCGATTTCGGGCTCGGTAACGATAGACTTAATCATATCAACACAAGCATTAGCCTTATCGCCGTCGCTTCCGCAGATAAATACGTTTCCTTCTTCGTCGATGTCAATCTTAACCTCGAAGTCAGCGCAAAGCTTCTGGATAACCTTACCGCCTGTACCGATAACCTCTCTGATCTTGTCAACAGGCACCTTCATACTTAACATCTTGGGAGCGTACTTGTTTACGGTAGCTCTGGGCGCAGGAATTGCCTTAAGCATAACCTCGTCAAGAATCTTAAGTCTTGCCTTATGTGTCTTTGCGAATGCGTCGGCAATAATTTCGGGAGTTAAACCGTCAATCTTAAGATCCATCTGGATAGCTGTGATACCCTTATGAGTACCGCCTACCTTAAAGTCCATATCGCCGTAGAAGTC
>JAZNMN010000002.1:0-106845 GCA_045579625.1 Ruminiclostridium sp. | reverse complement strand
TGCTGTAAAAAAGTGAAACCGAAAACCTGTTTCCAGCCTTTAATTCTCATTTGTACCACCTCCGCATTTTTCCACAAAGAGCTCGTGAAGTGAAGGCTCTCTTAAATCGTATTTTACTACGTTTATATTCTTATCCAGCATCTTTCTCAGGAAGGTATTTGCCTGTTCCTCGCCGGAAACTCTGAAATCCGTACCGTTGGGAGTTTCTTCAACTACTCTGAGTCCGCATTCTTCGGCTAAATCGAGGAAGGGGCTGTCTGCCTTAACGGTAAGATTAACTCTTCCGTAGCTCTTCTTTATTTCGTTAAGGTTACCCTGAAGAACAGTCTTACCCTTATGGAGAAGCACGAGATCTTCACAGAATTCCTCGATTATACCCATCTGATGACAGGACATAATTATGTATTTACCCTTATCGCGCTCTTCACGGATAATGCTCTTGAAAAGGTCGGCATTTACAGGGTCGAGACCGCTTAAAGGCTCGTCGAGAATTATAAGCTCAGGATTACATACAAGAGCTGCGGCAAGCTGTACCTTCTGCTGATTACCCTTGGAAAGCTGTTCGGCTCTCTTTTTACGGTATTCGTTAATCTGGAGCCTGTCGAAAAGATAATCTATCGCAGCAGTAGTCTGCTTCTTATCCATTCTCTTGAGAGAAGCGAAATACTGGAGCTGTTCGATAATGGTATACTTAGGATAAAGACCGCGTTCCTCGGCAAGATATCCCACCTTAGAATCAATTACATCAAGGGGCTTATCCTTCCAGAGTACCGTTCCCGAGTTTTTACTCAGCATATTAAGAATCATTCTTATAGAGGTGCTTTTTCCCGCACCGTTTGTTCCGAGAAAGGCGAAAACTCCCGGCTCGTTTATCTCGAAGGATAAATCCTCTACCGCAACGGTTTCGCCGAATTTCTTGGAAAGATGTTCAACTTTAAGAGACATAACTATTTCCTTTCCATATCCCTGTAACAGTACTTTAGTACTGCACTTTAATATTATAATCGTATTATAACATACGTTTCATTAAATGTCAATAATTTTTACTAAAAATTTTATCCGTATTGTAAATTTTATTTACCTATCCTTACTCTTTCGATTGCCGTACATTTTCCGCTTTTTTCATCTATCGTAAGAGAAACGCCGTTTATAAGAATATACCCCTCGGGGTAGATGTGCTTCTGTGGGTAATAGGTGGTAAGACGGGCGATTATGACGTTTTTATCGACTCCGAGAATAGAATCGTCAACTCCCGTAAAGCCTGCGTCGGTAATATATCCAGTATGACCGCTTAAAATCTGTTCGTCGGCAGTCTGAACGTGTGTGTGAGTACCGATTACTGCCGAAACACGTCCTTCGAGATAGTAACCCATAGCTTTTTTCTCGGAGGTAGCTTCTGCGTGGAAATCCACGATTATATTCGGTGTATCTATCTCTTCGAGAAGCTTATCTATACAGAAAAACGGGTTATCGCAGTTATCCATATAGGCCATACCGATAAGATTTATAACTGCGAGCCTTGTTCGTCCCATATCGAGAATACAGTACCCCTTTCCAACGGTATCGCCTAAGTTGGCGGGGCGGATAATTATATCGCTTGTCTCGTAAAGCTCGTTCATTTCTCTTCTCTTGAAGCAGTGATTTCCCGTAGTAATAACATCTGTGCCGCCGTTAAGAAGGATATTGGCGGAGAAGGGGGTTATACCGTTTCCGTCGGCGGAGTTTTCGCCGTTTACTATGGTTACGTCTGTGTTGTACTGCTTTTTAAGGGCAGGAAGCCTTGAAACGAGAAAATCCGCTGAGTTCTGACCCACAACGTCGCCTATAAAAAGAATATTCAAGTTATCACCTCTAAAATAAAACTGCCGCAGACTCCGACAAAGTTTCATTTGTCAGCTCTGCGGCAGAACAGTTCATACTTATTTTTGACAGTCCGCTCAGCGTTCGAGAATCTGGCTTCTGTCGGGGCCTATACCTACCATAGCAACCTTACAATCGCAAAGCTCTTCAAGCTTTAAGATATAGTCCTTACAAACCTGGGGAAGCTCGTCGAAGCTCTTACAGGAGGAGATATCCTCGTCGAAGCCCTTGAAGCTTTCGTATACAGGCTCACAGTCGGCAAGCTCTTCAAGAGCGGCAGGGAAGTCCTTTATGATAGTACCGTCGGACTTCTTGTATGCCACGCATATCTTAAGGTCGCCGATTCCGCTTAAGGTATCAAGCTTATTGATAGCAAGCTTAGAAAGACCGTTTACTCTTACGGAGTGACGAACGATAACTGCGTCGAACCAGCCTGTTCTTCTGGGACGGCCTGTTGTAGTACCGAATTCGCCGCCGCGATTTCTTATAAGCTCGCCTGTTTCATCTTCGAGCTCTGTAGGGAAGGGACCCTTACCTACACGTGTTGTATAAGCCTTAGCTACACCGATAATATCGTTGATAAGCATAGGACCTACGCCTGTACCTACGCATACGCCTGCGGAAACAGGGTGAGAGGATGTTACATAGGGGTAAGTACCGAAATCAATGTCGAGAAGAGTAGCCTGTGCGCCCTCGAACATAATCTGCTTACCTTCCTTGGCTGCATTATATACAATAACGGAAACGTCGTCTACGTACTTCTTGAGACGCTTACCGTATTCGGTATATTCCTTTATGATAGCTTCGATATCGTGAGCCTCGCCGCCGTAAACCTCAGTAATAATCTTATTCTTGAGCTTACCTGTTGCACGAGCCTTCTCAGCGAATATCTCGGGGTTGATAAGGTCGTAAACTCTTATACCACAGCGTTCATACTTATCCATATATGTGGGGCCGATACCTCTTTTTGTTGTACCGATATCGCTGTTGCCTCTGAACTGTTCGGAAAGTCCGTCCAGTGTTATATGCCAGGGCATAATAACGTGAGCTCTCGGGTCAATCTTAAGATTGTCGAAGCTTATACCTCTGGCGCCTAAATTATCAAGCTCGCCGATAAAGTCCTTAGGGTCGAGTACTACGCCTGCGCCGATAAGACAGAGGGTTTCCTTATAGAGAATACCCGAGGGGATAAGATGAAGCTTATATGTCTGTCCCTCGTTTACTACTGTGTGACCTGCGTTGTTTCCGCCCTGTGAACGAACTACAACGTCTGCTCGTGAAGCGATAATGTCGATAATTTTACCCTTACCTTCGTCGCCCCACTGTGTTCCAACTACAATACTTGACGGCATGCTGATACCATTCCTTTCTTACTTCGGATATTTTGCATTACACAAAAACCAGATATATTATATCAAATATAATTGTTAATTGCAAGACATATAAGCAATTTTTTTGAAATTATTTCATATTTTCGGGTATTTTTATGGATAAATCTCTCCGAAACAAGAAAAATTTCCCCGACCTTACCCTTTTCGGGAGTCAGGACGGGGAAATATCGTATTTAAAATGGCTGCCATATACCGCCGCTCTGCCAGATATTTTCCGTTGCCTGGCTTTCGGCAGTAGTCTCGCTCGTTTCCGTAACAGTCTCGCTTTCGGAAGGAGAAGTTTCTGACGCTTCCGTATCGGAAGGAACTGTTGTTTCTTCAGTAGGAGGAAGGGTCGTTATATCGGTTGAGGATTCTTCCGAGGTTACCGTCTCTTCGGGAGGCAGGGTAGTTGCCTCGGTTTCCTTAGTCTCCTCTGTCTCCGAATCCTCGGGCTTAGTAACAGTACTTGAGCCATCCTCGGCATAGGAGTATCCGCTTCGGGAAATATAGGTTCTGATACCTGCAACAATTGCCTTTGCTATGCCCTTCTGATGCTCGGGAGAAGCGAGAGCCATAGCGTCGCTCATATTATCAACAAAGCCTGTTTCAATAAGTATAGAGGGGAAATCCTGCTGGAGAGTTACGTGGTAATAGCTGTACTTGGCGCCTCTGTCCTTATTGGCTCCGTCGTCGTATACGTTATTGGCGTAATAAGCGGCAATACTGCTCGAAATCGACTTGGCGAGGGGCTGTGAATATGAGGTGAAATAGAAGGCTTCTACGCCTCTTGCCTGACCTGTAGCCTTATTGGCGTGAATGGAGAGGTAAAGGTCACAGCCGTAGCCTCTTGCATAAATAGGTCTTTCCTTTGTAAGAAGGAACTGGCTTTCGGTTTTAAGGCGGATAACGTTCGCTCCTGCCGCCTGAAGCTGTGAGGTAAGCTCCTTGGCGATACCGAGTACAACATCAGCTTCAACAACCTCGCCGATTGCGCCGGGGTCGAAGCTTGTGGCGGATTTTCCGTAGCCGTGACCCGGGTCAACGACAATGGTAAGGCCGCTTAAGCTGTTAGTGGGAACAGGGAAGGAAAGTACAAGGTCGCCGTCGCTGTTGAATAAGGCGCTGTGACCGCAGTATACGCCTGCCTGCCTTAATTCAAGTACAAGACGGAATTTCGTTCCGTTATCCTCCGTTACGGTATCCCATTTTCCCGACTTGAATACGAGATTATTGCTGAAATCGGGAAGCTTCGTTACGCTTGTTACATTTTCAAAGGTAATATAGAGGTGGGTTGCGGTAAAGCTGTTTACATTGTAATCTCCGTCCCAGCCTGTATAGTAGCTGTTTCCCGCCAGTCTCATATTGAAGCCTGTCTTATGGCCGAGATTAAGCTTTATGTAGCTGTTGCCGCCGCTTGTGCCTACTGCCTTAACGAAAAGGGGATTTTCCTCTATTCCGTAGCCGTCCTCGAGGGTTGACGCCGATATAGCGATACGCTTACCCGATTCGGTTATGTAGTAGTTGCCCGAGGTAGACTTATAGACCTCAAGTACCCCTGCAGGAAGCTGTGAGAAAATCGGAGAGGGAATATCGTCGGCAGTCTTACCGTCGTAAACTATTGTATAATTTGATGAGGTTTTTACATATTTAAGAGCGTCGGTAGCTTTATAGAGAGAGCCGAGAGTACCGATAACCTCTCCTGTTCCTACGGAGCTTGCGTCCTTGATAACTGCCTGCTCCTGCTGTGCGGGGGGCTCGGGCTCAGCGTTTACGATTACCTTAGCGCCGATTACCTCCGCGCTGTAGCCGCTGTTCGAGCCGAAAATCTTTATGGCTCCGAGATTCTGCTCCTGGCTTATAATACCCTCCGGTGCAGTATACGTACCCGTATATCTTACATAGGAGGAGTTGACGTCGTCATCATCTTCGTAGACCTCGGCTTCCTTCATTGTAACCTTCGTTCCGTTTACCGTTCCGTAGACTTCCGAGCCCTTATAGGCGGTTACAGTAAGCTTTATCTTCGTGCCTCCGTCTACTCTGAGGGTTTTTCCTTCGGATATGGATTTGCTTATTGACTTCATAACCACAATCTTGCGCTCGATGCTGTAGGTTATGGTTTTTGACTTATGCTTTACGGTAAAGGTGTTCTTTCCTACCTTAAGATCCTTCTTGAAGTAGAAGTTACCTGCATCGTTAAGGGTTATCTCCTCGCCGTTGAAGTATACGGGGAAGTTGCTGTCGAAGGTACCCATAAAGGTAACGCTCTGTTCGCTTGTGGTGAAGCTTGTTTTTGCGGGAGAGGTCATCTTTAAATCCTCGAAGAGCGCGGTTTCGTCTATCTGCTCATTGAAATAGGATTTAAGCGTAGTGGTGGTATTCATAGGGTTGTCCGTAAGAGCGCTGTAGGAATTGAAGATACTGCCTTTATAGCTTGTAAGCTTTTTTGCTACAGTAAGCTGACGAAGAAGCTGGTCCTCCGCCTTCCAGCCAGGGCCGTCGCTTCCTATACGCTCATTATGGTGGATAAGGTACATCGGCATACCGCTTTCGTTCAGCACGTTATCCCACCAGCCCGTAACCTCCTCGTAGGGAAGCTGGATAGAGGCGAGGGAGCCGTAGGCTCTTAGTACTGCGAAATCCACATAGCCCTTTTCTATAAATGCCTTTGTATCGGAATAGCCGTCGTAAAGGGCTTCAGTATCGCCGTCGGTAGCGCTTCCTTCCTCGTTGCTTGAGGAATTTGCCCAGACGTCGTTTATGATGAAGCCTACCGCCACAGAATTATTCGTAGCGTGAATTATTTCGGCGGCAGTACGGAAATACTGCTCGGAGGTATCATAAAGCCAGTTATTATAGCCTATACCCGAGCCGTTTTCCATATAGCTTCTGTAGCTTTCCGTATCACGGCTCATATAATATCCGTCAAGTATTATTCCGTCGCAGGGATATCTTAGTGTAAACCTGTGTACCTCGGAGATAAAGCGGTCGATAGCCTCGGCGCTTTTATCACAGCCCGAAAGTATATGCCCTATATCAAGCACAACATAAGGGGAAACACCGTGATTGTAGGCTACGGAAACTGCCGCAGAAACAGGGTCGGTTTCCGTATTGTTCATATCTGTACTGTAATATGAAACATCGTTAAATACCGTGTTTATAAAAACAGTATTGAGCCCTGTTTCGGCGAAGCCTGTATATACTGCTTCGAGCTCGGCTTCAAGGTTATCGGTATTTCCGTCTGTGAAGAATTCTACCGTAGGGGTGATTACTGCCGCACGCATATTATCGGGAAGATTGAACATATATCCTTCCGAAAGGGAATCTTCCAAGGTATAGTCCTCGTCGGTAATCACGAAGTCGGGGGCTTCCGCTTCTTCCGCCGAAGCAGGGAAGGCGTAGCCCGAAATAAGTATTGCCGCCGTAAGTAACAGCGTCCTTAGCTTTTTCATTTATCTGTCTCCTTAAATAAGAAGGTTTTTAAAATTATCTATTTCTTCCTGGATTTTCGAGTTATGATATCCGGGGGAGAAAAGATAGTTATAGCAGTATAATGCTATTCCGTCGCAGTTTTCCGTGTCGAAGGAATATTCTATCTGTCGCTTTATCATAGTACGGGTATTTATCCATTCCTGTTTTCCTGCTCCTGCCCAGGTATCCTCTTCGCCGATTTTATAGAGGGAAAGCCCGATATAAAGCTTAACTTTTGTACCCGAAACAAGCTCACTCCAGTCATCAACGCAGCCCTTAAAGGGAACGCCCGAATTTTCGAAGCCGTAGTATACCTGAGGGGCGAAATAGTCGATGTATCCGCCCTTACACCAGGCCTCGGTATCGGCATAAAGCTGGGTAAGATTATTATGCATATTGCCCTGAGTGCTTGCACCGAAGACTACTGTTTTACTGCAGTCGTTCACCGCATTATATATTTCCTTTACGAGCTTGTTGCAGTTATTTATTCTGAAGGAGGAAAGGGTTCCCGAGCCGAAGGCCGAATAAGCGGCGCTGTCAAAGGATGCGTCGGTAGTAGGGTAGAAGTAGTCGTCAATATGAAGTCCGTCTACGTCGTAGCCCGAAACAATCTCCCTTACTCCGTTTCCTACAAGGCTTATTGCCTCCTCGTAGGCAGGGTTAAGATAATATGTACCGCCTACATTAACGATATACTTTCCGTTTTCCGCCCCCTTATACCATTTTCCTATGGCATAATCGGAAGAAACCGAAGCTATATCCGACGCGGAATTAAGTCTTAGGGGATTTATCCAGGCGTGGAAGGAGATATCTCTTTTATGAGCCTCGTCAATCATTATATTTAACGGGTCATAGGCTGTTTTTTTACCGAGAGTACCGCTGAGATACTTTGTAAAGGGATAAAGCTCGGAGTGATAGAAGGCGTCTCCGAAGGCTCTTACGTGAACGTAAACCGTGTTCAGTCCCATAGAAGCGCAGTTATCGTAGATTTTTCCGATAGACTTACGGAATTCGGCTTCGGACTGCTGTTTAAGAAGGTTATTTATCTCTATGTAGGAAATCCATACCGCTTTTACAGTTTTATGATTAAGAGCGGTGTAACTGTTCATACCGTACCGATTATTCTGAACAACCGTCTCTGTAGCGGCTGAGGTAGTAGCAGCGGCGGTTGTTGCAGTAGTCGCTTTAGTAGTTGTTGTCGTGGCCTTTGTGGTTGTTGTTGTGGCCTTTGTGGTTGTTGTTGTAGCCTTGGTAGTTGTAGCTTTTGTTGTAGTTGTTTTGGTTGCAGTATCTTCTGCTGAAGAAGCTGAAGTCTGTTCTTCGGTTACTTCCTCTGTCGTTTCGGCAGGAGAGCTTTCTTCGGACTGAGAAGCCTCGGGGGGAGTAAGGGTGGATTCTTCCGTATATGTATCCTGCTCAGAGGTAAGAACAGGCAAAACAGGCTCAGCGGAGGATTTTGTCGGTATTTCGAGAGGCTCAGCCACCGAAGCTGACGTTCTGTCGAGAGCGATACCGCCGAAGCTTCCGTTTGTGAGTACGGAATCGGACAGAGTTCTGTCCCCGGGCTCGCTTGCGCCGCAGGCGGATATTGTGAATACTGCACTTAACAGAAAAGCAACAGTTTTCAGCAAGGATTTTATATTCACGGAAAACTTTCCTTTCGTTAAACATAATTAAACATCTTACATTATACCATTAACCAAGCCTTTAGTCAATAGTTTTTCGTTATAATGTTCATATTTACCAAAATTATGAAATATGTACAAAACAGCTATATAGTCCGACTTTTCAACAATCCCTTTTTCTATGGGAGAAATTCGTTTTTTCTTGACAAACCGACTCATATATAGTAAAATAATATAGTACAAAATTTTTCAGGAGGATGTTCTATATTATGGGATTGACATTAACAGAAAAAATACTCCGTGCGCATATTGTTGACGGTGAACCTGTGAAGGGGACTGAAATCGGTTTAAGAATCGACCAGACTCTTACTCAGGACGCAACAGGCACAATGGCTTATCTTGAATTTGAGGCTATGGGCGTTCCGAGAGTAAAAACAGAACGAAGCGTAGCTTATATCGATCATAATACACTTCAGTCAGGCTTCGAAAATGCGGATGACCACCGTTTTATCGGCTCCGTAGCCAAGAAGCACGGCATTTATTTCAGCAGACCCGGTAACGGTATCTGTCATCAGGTTCATCTCGAACGCTTCGGCGCTCCCGGAAAGACCCTTATCGGTTCCGACAGCCATACCCCCACAGGCGGCGGTATCGGTATGATCGCTATCGGCGCAGGCGGTCTCGACGTAGCGGTAGCTATGGGCGGCGGCGCTTACTATATCACATACCCCAAGGTTGTAAAGGTAGAGCTTACAGGTAAGCTTTCTCCCTGGGTAGCGGCTAAGGACGTAATTCTCGAGGTATTAAGAAGAATGTCCGTTAAGGGCGGCGTAGGTAAGGTTATAGAATACTGCGGCGAGGGCGTTAAGACCCTTTCCGTTCCCGAACGTGCAACCATTACAAATATGGGTGCTGAGCTCGGCGCTACAACCTCTATCTTCCCCTCCGACGAAATCACAAAGGAATTCTTAAAGGCTCAGAAGCGTGAAGAAGTATGGGTTGAGCTTTCCGCTGACCCCGACGCAGAGTACGACGAGGAAATAAAGATTAACCTTTCCGAGCTTGTACCTCTTGCAGCTTGTCCTCATTCTCCCGACAATGTTAAGAGCGTTGAAGAAATCGGCGCTATGAAGATTGACCAGGTTTGTATCGGCTCCTGCACAAACAGCTCTCTTCTCGATATGATGAAGGTAGCTCATATCTTAAAGGGCAAGACTGTTCATCCCGACGTTTCTCTTTCTATCGCTCCCGGCTCAAAGCAGGTTCTTAATATGCTTGCTCAGAACGGCGCTCTCGCTATTATGATTGATGCAGGTGCAAGAATTCTCGAAAGTGCCTGCGGTCCTTGTATCGGTATGGGCCAGTCACCTAACTCAAAGGGTATCTCCCTCCGTACCTTCAACCGTAACTTCGAAGGAAGAAGCGGTACAAAGGACGGTCAGATCTATCTCGTATCTCCCGAGCTTGCGGCGGCTTCCGCACTTACAGGCGTTCTCACAGACCCCCGTACTTTAGGCGAAATGCCCGATTTCAAGCTTCCCGAAGAATTTATTATCAATGACAATATGGTTGCGCTTCCTGCTGACGAAAAGGATATGGACAGCGTTGAAATCCTTCGCG
Source organism: Ruminiclostridium sp. (assembly GCA_045579625.1). Lineage (GTDB taxonomy): Bacteria > Bacillota > Clostridia > Oscillospirales > Ruminococcaceae > Ruminiclostridium_E. Next base: position 96,899 of record JAZNMN010000002.1, on the reverse strand, counting down.
GCCCCAATATCAAGCCTTTCCCCGAAACTGCTCCTCTCCAGGAAACAATCGACTGCGGCTGTTCCTTAAAGGTAGGCGATAACATTACCACCGACCACATTATGCCCGCAGGCGCAAAAATTCTCCCCTTACGCTCCAACATTCCCGCTATTTCCAACTACTGCTTTACAGTATGTGACGAAAAGTTCCCCGAAAGAGCTAAGTCTATGGGACAGAGCATTATCGTAGGCGGCGCTAACTACGGACAGGGCTCCTCAAGAGAGCACGCTGCACTCGCACCTCTCTATCTCGGCGTAAAGGCAGTTCTCGTAAAGAGCTTCGCTCGTATTCACAGAGCTAATCTTATCAATGCAGGTATTCTCCCTCTTACCTTTGTAAATGAGGCTGATTACGAGAATATCGCTGAGGGCGACAAGCTCGTTATCGAGGGTGTAAGAGCTGCCGTTGAAGGCGGAAAGACCGAGCTTACCGTAGTAAACAAGACAAACGGCAAGGAAATCCCCGTTCTCTGTGAGCTTACAGGAAGAACAAAGGATATTATGCTTGCAGGCGGTCTTCTCGACTATACAAGAGAATCTCTTAAGTGATGAATATTCCAATGAAATTACTTTTGGGCAAGCCTAAAGCCCAGAGAACAGACCTTTCTTTTGAAATAATAATTGTTATCGGGTTAGGACTGGTTGCTTTCTTTTTAGTAAAGAAGTTTCTGAGTAAAATTTTCCCGAATATCGATGAACAGCTGGAAAATATCATTCCGATAGTAGCTGCAATCGGCGTAATGGCTTTGGGCTTCTGGCTTACAAACCTTTAAAATGCGGCAGGAGGGCGGAGGTATATACTTCCCTCCGACGCTTTAAAGAAAGAGGTAATAGTATGAATAAGATTGCAGTAATTGCGATAGCTGCGGCTTCCTTTTTTGCAGGACTCTGTCTCGGACAGCTTATAGGCGGAAACGGCGGCTTCGGCTGTAATAACGGAAATACCTTTATCAACAACTATGGTAAAGACGAGGAAGAATACGACTATGAGGAATATGATGATTCCGAAGACAGTATTTCCTTCCGATAAAATAACGGAGGTAACTACCAATGGCAAAGATTGAAATGAACACGCCCCTCGTAGAGATGGACGGCGACGAAATGACCCGAATCATCTGGAAGATGATTAAGGATATCCTTATCTGTCCTTATGTTGATTTAAAGACAGAATACTATGACCTGGGACTTGTTAAGAGAAACGAAACAAACGACCAGATTACTATCGACAGCGCTAATGCAACAAAGAAGTACGGAGTTGCTGTAAAGTGCGCTACAATTACTCCCAATGCACAGAGAATGACAGAATACAACTTAAAGGAAATGTGGAAGTCTCCTAACGGTACAATAAGAGCTATTCTTGACGGTACAGTTTTCCGTGCTCCCATTATCTGTAAGGGTATAAACTCTCTTATTCCTACCTGGACAAAGCCTATCACTATCGCTCGTCACGCTTACGGCGACGTTTATAAGAACAGCGAGATGAAGGTTAAGGACGGCTCTAAGTGTGAGCTTATCGTAACCGATAAGGACGGTAACGAAACACGTCAGCTTATCCACGCCTTTAACGGCTCCGACGGTATTATCCAGGGCCTTCACAATATCAACGGAAGTATCGCTTCCTTTGCGAGAGCCTGCTTCAACTTCGCTCTCGATACAAAGCAGGATTTATGGTTCGCTACTAAGGATACTATTTCAAAGCAGTACGACCATACCTTCAAGGATATCTTCGCTGAAATCTATGAGACTGAATATAAGGCTAAGTTCGAAGCGGCAGGAATCGAGTACTTCTATACTCTTATCGACGACGCCGTTGCAAGAGTAGTACGTTCCGAAGGCGGTTATATCTGGGCTTGTAAGAACTACGACGGCGACGTAATGTCCGATATGGTGGCTACTGCATTCGGAAGCCTCGGAATGATGACCTCCGTTCTCGTATCTCCCGATGGAGTATATGAATACGAAGCGGCTCACGGTACTGTTACAAGACATTACTACAAGCACTTAAAGGGCGAAGAAACCTCCACAAACTCTGTTGCGACAATCTTTGCCTGGACAGGAGCTCTCAAGAAGAGAGGCGAGCTCGACGGAACTCCCGAGCTTACCGCTTTCGCTGAAAAGCTCGAAAAGGCTACAATCAAGACTATCGAGGACGGCGTTATGACAGGCGACCTTTACGTTCTCTCTTCTCTTGAAAATAAGCGTAAGGTTAATACAGAGGACTTCCTCTTAGAGATTAACGAGCGTTTAAAGGCTACTGTATAAGAATTTTAATGCTGTGTAAAACTGTACAAAGGTGCGTTATCGAAACCAAAGGAAAAGGAAAGATCTGAAATGGCAAAAAGCGAAAAAATATCAAATTCAGTAATAAGACGTCTCCCTCGTTATTACCGTTTTTTAGGCGAATTATTAACGGAGGGTACAGCTAAGATTTCTTCCCGTGAATTAGCGGAGAGAATGAAGCTTACTGCATCACAGATAAGACAGGATCTGAACTGTTTCGGCGGCTTCGGTCAGCAGGGCTACGGCTACAACGTTTCCGAGCTCAGAAACGAGATAGGCGCAATTCTCGGTGTTGACAGACAGAATAAAGCGATACTTATCGGTGCGGGTAATCTCGGCCACGCTATTGCAGTACATCTTAATTTCGGAAAATACGGCTGTAAGCTTTGCGGAATATTCGATACCGACCCTAAGCTTGTGGGAACGGAAATGAATGGTATGAAGATTATGGGCTCTGATCGTATTGCGGAATTCTGCCGTCAGAACCAGCCTAAAATCGCTATTCTCTGTATTCCGAAATCGGCGGCACCTCAGATATGCGAGCTTCTGATTTCTCTCGGAGTAAACGCTTTCTGGAATTTCTCCCATTACGATATAAACCTCGAGCATAACGACCTGATTGTTGAGAATGTTCATCTCGGCGACAGCCTTCTTGCTCTTAATTATGCAGTAAGCAACAGCGGAAATAACGAATAAATGAATAACTGCCGATACCCGAGGGTGTCGGCAGTTTTTTGACAAGAATTTTAAAATATTGTAATAAATTTACCAACCTTTTTAAAAAAATCTCCACTGTATTATTGAGAACGTTCTTAAAAGGAGAAGCAAAGCAATGAATAAACAGGATGCTGACAGGATAATTTCTTCGTATGTCAAAAAGCTGTTCGGTTTCGCAATGTCAAGGCTTTCTAAAATTGATGAAGCAGAGGAGCTTGCGGCGGAAATAACCTTACAGGTTTACGAAGCATTGTTAAAACAGGATAATATTGTAAACCTTGACGGTTATGTATACCGCATTGCCCGAAATGTCTACGCAAGGTATATTGACGGCAGGAAAAAGGGTACTGCCATTGACGGTATCGAATTCATACCTGACAGCAAGGACTTTGCGTCGGAGCTTATGAACAGCGAAAGCTATGGAATACTCAGGCGGGAGATTACATATCTCTCGAAAATTCAGCGTGAAATAATCATACAGCACTATTTTCACGATAAAAAGGTCAGCGAAATAGCAAGACTGCTCTCAATCCCCGAAAATACAGTAAAATGGCATTTAGCCTGCTCACGAAAGGAGTTAAAAACAGGTATGGAAAGAACGAGAACAACAGGAAACTTAGGTACAGAGCCTATTCGCTTCAACAATATGGGACACGGCGGCACACCCGGCAAGCTGGGTGATACTGCGAATTTTCTCGCAAAGGTAATAACACAGAATATAGCCTATGCGGCATATCATCAGCCAAGAACAATAAATGAAATCGCAGAGGAGCTTGGTATAAACCCTATATTTGTCGAGGATGAGGTTGCCGTGCTTGCGGAATACGGCTTTATGGATAAGTTACCCGGTGAAAAGTACCGTACCAATATCTGTATATCTGAATTCAATGAAACATATTATCGAATTTACAAGGAAATAAATCAGAAATATACAAAGCTTTTTGCGGAGAAATTCTTTGCACCCGTGCTTGAAAGCATTACAGAAATTCCCGAATGGCTTCATATTCCCGATAATGATATAAATCTGCTGAAATGGAGTATGGTTTGCTTTTTAAGCAATTCGCTTGCTACAGCAGAGATTTCAGGAGAAAAGTTTTCCGTAAAGCGTCCTGACGGGGGCGATTATATTGCTTTTGCAAGCGTTGATGTAAAGCCCGACTGGGATATGAGTGATGCCGAGGAAGATATTTACTGGGCCTGCGGCGATATGAATCGTGACAGATGTAATGAAGATGTTTGGTGGAAAAGCTGGCAGCTTGACTGCCATTGGACTGCCAGACGAGGAAACTGGAGAGACAATCTTTCCGAAGATTACGATAAGATGTATTTCTGGCTTAAAAATCAGCTTCCCGAAACTGCAAGCAACGCAGAAAGCTACGCACGACTGCTTGATAAGGGCTATCTTTTAAAGAAAGACGGCGAATACAGGTGTAATCTTATTATTTGCGACAGCAAAAAGAAATGGCACGAATACTTACCCGATACACCTGAAGAAATAACAGCACTTTCCAGAGAATATGCCGCTGAAGCGTTGAAGGCAGAGCTTTACGGACAGCCTGAACACATGCACGAACTGTTAAAATGCTTTACTCAGAATATGGCGTGTAAGCTTCATACAAGAATGATGAAGCAGCTGCTTGATATGGGTGTGCTGAAAATGCCTACAGAAGAACAGGCGAAGGGACTTTGTACTATTATGTTTATGGGTGAATAAAAATAACTGCCGATACCCGAGGGTGTCGGCAGTTTTCATATTCATCACTCTTTTCCCGCTTCAACAAAATCGGTGAAAAGCTTGCTGTATTTAAGGCCCTTGGCGGTACTGAGCTTTATTATTCCGCCGTGAAGGGAAACGGGGAGGTTTTCTCCGCCGAAGGCTACGGTTTCCTCGTTGTGGCTGAAAACCCTGTCACGGATAGCCTCGGCTTCCTTTAAATCAGTCCTGTTGGTAAGAAGGACAAATTCGTCTCCGCCGATTCTGAACATTATCATATCCTCTTCCTTTTCGTTGTCGATACGCTTAAGGCATTCTGCAATAGCTACGTCGCCTGCGTTATGGCCGTATTTTTCATTAAAGGGAAGAAGGTTACACATATCAAAGCATATAGCGTAGGTTCCGTCCATTTCTCTTAAATACTCATAAAGTCCTGTAAAATCGAATTTCTGTTTCATAGAATATCCTCCTGAATTATCAATAGGTAAATTGAACTTGGGATATATTTCTGAAAAGCTTCTTCTTTTTCGGTAGCGCGAGGGAGATTCGCCCCATATTTTCACAAAGGCGCGCGAAAATACCTCGTGGGAGTTATAGCCGTATCTTAAAGCGATATCGAGAATGGTGTCGTCGGTACTGAGTAAATCCCTTGAAGCGGCAGTAATCCTACGTCTCGCAATATAATCTGCTATACTGATATGGAAAACGTTTCTGAACATTTTCTGCAGGGCAGAAAGACTGTACATACACTGTTCCGCTATCGCCTTCTGTGAAATATCATCACAGAGATTTTCCTCGATATATTCAAGGGCTATAGTAAGCGCCTCCAAGCTTTTCAAAATATCACCTCTTTGCCTGTTCTTTATCAGGATAACGTTATCTTGATTTTATTATAGCTTATTTTTTTGCAGAATTCTTGACTTTTTGAGTAAAGGTTATAAAATATTTACCTCCGTAGCTGTAAAACTACGGAGGTATAATTACTGTTGAAAATATCTTTCTGATATTTTTATTCTGTTCTGAGCGCTACTACAGGGTCCTTCTTAGCAGCTATGCGAGAGGGGAATAATCCTGCAATAAGGGTAAGGAGTACGCTTATTGCAATAAGAATAACCGCCGCAACGGGAGGAAGCTTTGAAAGTCCCTCGATATCAGTAATATCCTTGATTATAAGGTTTATCGGGATGTTGAGAATTACCGTAACGAGAATACCTATACAGCCCGAAATAAGTCCGATAATAATTGTTTCAGCATTAAATACACGGGAAATATCCTTCTTCGAAGCACCGATTGAACGGAGAATACCGATTTCCTTTGTACGTTCGAGAACGGAGATATAGGTTATAATTCCTATCATTATCGAGGAAACGATAAGGGAGATTGCTACGAAGGCGATAAGAATGTAGCTTATTGCGTCGATAATATCAGTTACCGAGGACATAAGCATACCTACGATATCTGTGTAGGTTATAACCTTATTTTCCTCGCCGTTTTCTTCCATACGCTTATTGTAATCGGAGATAATCTCTGTTATGTTTTCCTTAGCCTCGAAGTCGATAGGATAAATCATAATAGAGGAGGGCTTTTCGAGATCGATAACACCGAGATTTGTGATGTTATCGTAATAGGTGGAGGAGGAAACTACCGTAGCCTTTAATGCCGCTTCGGTATAAAGCTTCATCATTTTCTCACGTTCTTCCTCTGTCATAGAGGAGAAGTAAGCGAGCTGTTCGTCGGTAAGCTGAGATAAGTCTATACCGCTCATATCCATAGCCGACATATCAAATTCGGGCATTTCTAAAGTACCGTCAGTCATACCTTCGGCAGGAGTCTCTGTTCCTGCGGCAGTAAGCTGTGCCATATAAGCCTGCTGGTCCTCAGGAGTCATTTCCGACAGCATAGCCTGCTGTTCGGGAGTAAGCATTGAAGGGTCAACGGTAGGAGCAGGTGCAACCGACATAGACGCGATGAAGGCCTGTTGTTCCTCGGGAGTCATCTGAGCAAGCATAGCCTGTTCCTCGGGAGTGAGCATTGAAATATCAAAGCCGCCCTGAGCCGCCATCTGCTCCTGCATTTCCTGCATCTGAGCCATAAGCTCTTCAGCTTCCTTCTTGCGCTCCTCGGCTTCCTTTTCTGCCTTTTCGATAGCTTCATCGCCGGCCTCTGTGCCGTCAAAGGGGAGACCTGTGAAAACGTCGTAATCTTCGTTTTCCTGCTGTTCCTTAACGATTTCGCTTTCGTTTACACGACCCGAAATGTATTCCATAAGGCTCTTCTTGTAGCCGATTGTACCGCTTATAGAGGAAGCGCTTGTTTCCTTCATACGGATAATGCCGACTATTTTGAGCTGAACGCTGTCTTCGAGGACGTCTGCCATAAATTCGGCGTCGTCACGCTTATCAATCCATACGCCGTCTTCATTTTTTTCATAGAAGGCTGTATTATCGGGAACACGGAAGGTAAGGTCGAGAATTTCATCATAGGAGTAATCTCTTCCGCCTTCGATTTCGCCTACGTCCTGCTTCTTCTGCATCATATCACGTACTGCGGTACGAAGGTCCTCTATATCCCTGAGTCCGAGGGTATAAAGGGTATAGTCGGTTACTTCATTATACTTATCCACGATAAGTACTGCTTCATCGTAGTTTTCGGGAACCTTACCCGCTACGAGTTCATACTTGCTGTCGAACATTTCCTTATTCTCGGTAAGCTCCTGGAAAATGTTGGTGCTTCCTGCCGAGGAGGAGGACATAAGGGAGGTAAGATCCATCATTCCCGAAACGGCGCCGAAGCCTATTTCGTTCATAACGTTGCTGGGGTTTACCTGCATTATATTATCGGTATCGTCCTTGAATACCTGGAGGGTAATACCGTAGGAATATTCGATATTCGAGGTATTCTCCTTCATTCCGCTTTCTTCGCTTTCGATAAAGGCCTTGAAGCTTTTAAGGTCGTTTACGTTGGTTTCCTTATACATCATCGTAAACATATCGCCGAGACGGTTATTTGTATAGATTCTGTCGTAGGTACGCTCCTTGGTGATGTTCTCTACGTGGCTTGTCATCGAGGAGGACATAAAGGAGGTCATATCCGTTGTATTTGTTTCGATAGCGAGGGGATAAGAGGACATCGTATCTCTCTGGATATCGTCGATATAAACCTGAACGCCGTTTGAAAGGGAGAGAATAAGAGCGATACCTATGATACCTATACTTCCTGCAAAGGCGGTAAGAATAGTACGTCCCTTTTTAGTCATAAGGTTGTTTAAGCTTAAGGATAATGCAGTAGGGAAGGACATTGAGGTTTTCTTTACCTTAGGAGGATTATCCTTTAACTGCTGTTCCTCGGTATAGGGGTTCGAGTCGCCCGTAATCTTACCGTCAACAAGCCTTATTATACGGTTGGAGTACTGCTCCGCAAGCTCAGGGTTATGAGTAACCATAATAATAAGCTTATCCTTGGCTATTTCCTTAAGGATCTCCATAATCTGAACGCTTGTTTCGCTGTCGAGTGCGCCTGTAGGTTCGTCGGCGAGAAGGATATCGGGATTATTTATAAGCGCTCTTGCGATAGCTACTCTCTGCATCTGTCCGCCCGACATCTGGTTAGGCTTCTTTTTCATCTGATCCTTTAAGCCGACCTTTTCGAGAACCTCTACCGCGCGTCTTCTTCTTTCAGCCTTGGAGATGCCCGAAAGGGTAAGAGCGAGCTCTACGTTGGAAAGAACAGTCTGATGAGGGATAAGATTATAGCTCTGGAAAACGAAGCCTATCTTATGATTTCGGTAGCTGTCCCAGTCTCTGTCTCTGTACTTTTTGGTAGATACGCCGTTAATAATAAGGTCGCCCTCATTATATCTGTCAAGTCCGCCGATTATGTTAAGCATAGTTGTCTTACCGCAGCCTGACTGTCCGAGAATCGAAACAAATTCATTATCACGGAAATCTACGCTTACGCCGCGAAGAGCCTCTACGCTCATATCGCCCATCTTATAGCTTTTTACTATATTTTTTAAGCTAAGCATGGATATTTATTCCTTTCTTTAAAAATAATAACAATTCTATCATATTGAGGTGGTTTATACTGTGATGATAATATGATATTTAGGTGATAAAACACTTTAATATTATAGCATAATATTCCGAAGAATTTCAATGATAAATTTGCATAGATATTGCTATTTAAAGGCGATATCTCTTGATTATTATACACGTATATGGTATAATTAGGTTATATAGGCGAATAAACCTTCGCCGTTATACAAGAATTCAATAAGGGGGCTGTATAATGAATCTTCTATTTTTATTACACCCGAAATCAACAGTAGCGTATCTTATTTCCAATGTAACGGTAAGACAGGGGCTTGAAAAAATGCGTGCTCACGGTTATACCGCAATTCCCGTAATCGATCCCGACGGAAGATATATAGGAACCGTAAGCGAGGGAGATTTTCTTTATGCAGTATGCGATAATTGTATAGGAACCGACCTTAAGCCTCTCGAGAGAATAAATATCTCGGATATAATGCGGAATAAAAGGGACAGGGCGGTAACCGTAAACGCAAAGATGGATGAGCTCCTCCTGCTTATAATGCAGCAGAACTTCGTCCCCGTAGTAGACGACAGAAATACCTTCATAGGTATTGTAACAAGAAGAGATATAATAAAGCATTTCTACGACAAGGAGAAAAAAGAGAATGAATGAGAAGGTAAGGCTTTTAACGGAAAATATCGAAAAGGCCGTTATAGGTAAGAGAGAGGTTATAATTAAGCTTGTTGCAGTACTTCTCTCAGGCGGTCACGTACTTATAGAGGACGTTCCCGGAGTAGGAAAGACGAGGCTTGTTACAGCACTTTCCCAGAGCGTAAACGGTATCTGTAACCGTATCCAGTTCACCCCCGACCTTATGCCCTCGGATATAACCGGCTTTACTATGATTAACCAGCAGACAGGCGAAACCGAATACAGAAACGGAGCGGCAATATGCAACTTCCTTCTTGCGGACGAGATAAACCGAGCTTCACCTAAGGCACAGTCGGCGCTTCTCGAAATAATGGAGGAGCTTCAGGTTAGTATAGACGGTAATACACGTAAGCTTCCCGAGCCCTTTATGGCTCTCGCTACACAGAATCCTGTTGAAACCTACGGAACATATCATCTTCCCGAAGCTCAGATGGACAGATTTATGATGAAGCTTTCGGTAGGTTATCCCGAAGCCTCCGAGGAAGCGGCGCTTCTTGGCGGCGATTACGGTAAGGGCGCGGAGCTTAAGCCTGTAATAACTCTCGGCGATATTCTCGAGCTAAGAAAGGAAGCCGAAGATATAAATGTTCACGAAAGCATTAAAAAGTATATAATCGATATAGTAACAGCCACCAGAGAAAGCGAATTTTCTCTCCTCGGTGCAAGCCCCAGAGGCAGTATAGCTCTTTATACTGCGTCTAAGGCGCTGGCTCTTATAGAGGGAAGGGATTACGTTATTCCCGAGGATGTAAAGAAGCTTGCTTCCGATGTCCTCGCCCACAGGCTTATGCTTTCTCCTAAGGGAAAATCCGTGTTCGGTACGCCCGAAGCCCTTATGAAGGATATACTTGATAAGGTTTCCGTACCTAAGGTAATGTAAATGAGAATAAATATAAAAGGCGTAGCGGTATACCTGTTTTTGCTTGTTATTGCCGTGCTGTTTACGCTTTATCTTGACGGCCCTGGCGGTTGTTATCTGCTTATTGCCCTTGTAACTGCGGCTGTTGTTTCTATAGCCCTCTGCATTTATACAAGACAGACGATAACCCTTACCACGTCGGTAAGCTCCGATGTGCTGAATCGTGGGGATATTGCGGCAGTATCCGTAAAAATAGGAAGAAAGGGTTTAATTCCTACCGCTTTCATTTCTGCGGAAATATATTCGAGCTATCATTTTTTATCCGATGGCGATAAGGAGATACGTACTGCCATATTCGGGAAGGAAAAATTCAGAAAGACCTTCTATTTCAGGGCTTCCTTTTTCGGAAAGGGCAAAATAGGAATAAGCGGCGTCACTATCTCCGATTATCTCGGACTTGTAACCTTTCGCGTGAATATTGCGGGAAATGTTACGGATATGAAGGTTTATCCCGACATTCCCGAGGTAAACGGCCGTGACGGACTTGCACGTTCGCTTACCGACGCGGCGGCCTTCGACGACAGCGAGGAAACTACCGTATCCACCTTTTCTCTGACAGGTGCGCCGGGGTATGAGCACAGAAAATATGAGCCCGGAGATAATCTTAAGCTTATAAACTGGAAGCTTTCAGCAAAGAGAGGGGAGCTTCTTGTAAGAATGCTTGAGGGAGCGCTTGGCTCGGAACAGGTCTTTATACTTGACAGGGCTTCCTCTCCCGAGAAGTCCGATAACGAGGCGAGAGCGGCCGAACAGCTCGTGGTAGAGAGTCTTCTCGGGCTTATGGAGCGTTTCGCGGCGTCAGAGCTTCCCGTTAAGCTTATGATACGTTTCGGCGACTTATGGGAAACCCTGTCGGTTACAAATCTCGGAGAGCTTTCCGACCTTCGTTATCGTTTTACGGATTATTCCTTTGTAAGGGATTCGGGCGGCCGTTTCCCCGAATGTGATAATGAAAGGGCAGTAGTATTTTCTGCCTGCTGTGATGAGCGGTTTATCGGATACCTCGATAAGAAGCTTTCCTCAAGCGGCGTTACCGATAAAATAAGAATCCCTTCCGAAAAGCTTTGGAAAGCGGAAAGGGATAATAACGATATAGTTTTTACGAAATAAGAGGATAGAAATTTTGAAGGCTTTTATAAAAGAAAACGGCTTCCCGATACTGCTTAGTACAACCGTGCTCAGCGGCGGTGCATATATTTACTGCTGCGGCGTGGGAAGCGCAATACTTGGCTTTATATTTTTTTCCCTTGTATATAGCTTCCTTCTTTTCGGAATGCTCGAATTCTTCAGAAGGAAGGATAATAAGCTGCTTGCGGGAGGCGGTATTGCGGCATTCTGCATTATAAGCCTTATAGCGGCGGGAGCATTTTTTGATACCGACGGAATTACTCTTTTCAGATGGTTTCTCGAGCCCTCCGATTTCAAGCAGGTTTATCCCGGTAATATTACTGCACTACTTCTGTGCTTCGGCTGTGTTCTCGGAGGGGGTATATACTATTTTACCCGTATACGCTACCGTGCAGTATACATCTTTCTTATAATGATGTGTCCCTTTGCGCTTTTCGCTAAAACCTTCACGGTTATTCCCGTTATCTATACGATAATTCTTGTAACGCTGTTCTTTATCATTATGATTTACAATAACAGCAATATTAGCTTCGGAACAGGTTCGGGCTTTTACGGTACTGTCGGAATATTTATGGTTATCGTAACTTTAGCGGCCTCATTTTTCCCGAAGCTTGAATATGCTCCATATCGTGAGGAATTCGACGAGCTTATCACGGATATGAGTATAGGCGGCGCAGGAAAAGCGGATTACAACTCCTTTTCCGATACTTCCGCAACAGGCGGCTCAGATGATGATGAAACAGTACTTTACAGGATATACGGCGATAATCCCGAAAGAATAAGAAGACAGTCCTTCAATGAATACGACGCTTCCGAAGGGGTCTGGGGATATTACGGCGATAAGAATAATGGTCATAACGGCTGGAAAAACTATCTTCATTTCGAATATACCTCCGATTTTGCCGCTAAGGCGGGCTACAACGGCTCCGATATAAAATCGAAAACCCGTGAATGCAGGATTGAATCCCTTGAATCGGGATTTTATGCAGTATATCTTACCGACGACCTTACTGTTCTCAGGATAAATAGCGGCGCAGCATCCTGGCAGGATGTTTACCGTACCGAGCTTGACGAATACTTTGTGGGGAAAGAGGTTGCACGAAGGCTTAAAAGCTATGAGCTTGTATGGGCCGAAACGGAATATAATGAAGCCTTTTCGAAAACCCTCAGCGATGAATATGTTGAAAGCAGAAAAGACGGTTGGATAAATAATTCGGTACTTAATTCCTATCTTCTCGCTCTTAAAGACGCAAAAAAGCATAACGAGTATCTTTTATCGGAGGCTGTCCGTAAGGACTGCTACAGGAACGAGGAGGGCTATCTTAAGGTTAAGGCGCTGGCTGAGGAAATAACCGAAGGGAAAACCTCGGATTATGATAAAGCGGCGGCAATAGAGGAATACTTTCTGAGTCCGCTTTTCGTATATGATGATGAATTTACTCCCTCGGATTCAAGTATAGAAAATTTCATTTTTAACACAAGAAGAGGCTCCTGCATCAAATACGCTACCGCTATGACCCTTATGTGCAGAGAGCTTGGGCTTACCGCCCGATATGTTGAGGGCTTTCTTGTAAACGGATATGATGCCGAGCGGGGCTGTTACGAGATTACCGCTTCCGACGCCCATTCCTACGTACAGGTCTGGATAGACGGATACGGCTGGACGGATTTCGACCCTACAAGCAATATTGTTGACGACGGATATTTTGATAAAACCTTTGTCTTTGTAGGAATTACAGCCTTAATTATAGGTATCGCAATACTGGGCTTTATAGTAATAAAGCCTATATATAAGGAAGAACGCTTTAAATCAAGACTCAGAGCAAGTCGTGGAAGAAGCCAGGCTGTTATGCTCTACGGAAAAATAGTGAGCGACCTTGAAGCTGTGAGCGATAAGGAGCTTGCTTCCTTTACGCCCGAGGAAATTGCAGGAGTATCCTTTAACAGCATTAAGCTTGACATTTCGGAATTTACCGAGTATTACAGGGCTTCGGTATACGGCGGAAAAACTGACGAAGCGGATTACTATCCGTTGTATATGGATTTCAGAACTGCGGTAAAGAGGACGCTTAAGGAAAGACGTAAAAGAAAATAGTTTAATTGTCAACCGAAAACTCTAATTCGGTTGACAATTTTCTTTTTATAGGTTATAATGAAGAAAAAGGGGGCGGAGATGTGGCTGTAAAGGAAGATGTATTAAGGCTTCTCGAAAAAAACAGGAATAACAGTATTTCGGGCGAAGCTATAGCGAAAACTCTTTCGGTAAGCAGAAATGCAATATGGAAGGGAATAGAGAGCCTTCGGGCTGAAGGATATATTATCGAGGCTGTACGGAATAAGGGCTACAGGCTTATTTCCTCGGGCAACGCTTTCACTTCTGAAGGTATATACGCCCTTCTCGGTGACAATTCGGAAAGATTTGATATAACGGTTATTGATACCGTTACCTCTACGAATACGGTACTGAAAGGAAAGGCGGAGCAGGGCGAAAGGGAAGGCAAGATACTTATAGCCGAGGAACAGACCTCGGGAAAAGGAAGGCTCGGAAGAAGCTTCTATTCGCCTAAGGGAACGGGGCTTTATATGAGTATACTGCTTCGTCCCGATTTTGACGCAAATAAGGCGCTTTATATAACTACCTGTGCCGCCGCGGCAGTTTCCGAAGCTATCGACAGCGTAGCGGGAATTGAGACAGAGATAAAATGGGTAAACGACATCTATTATAAAGGAAAAAAGCTTTGCGGAATACTAACCGAGGCATCGGTAGACTTTGAAAGCGGTGGGCTTCATTACGCCGTTCTCGGTATAGGAATAAACGTTACAGAAATGGCTTTCCCCGAGGAGCTTACCGATATCGCCGCCAGTCTTAATATGAACAGGAGCGTTATGGCTGAGCTTACTGCGGCAATTATAGAACGCTTTTTCCGTTATTACGACAATATAGGCGAGCTATTGTTCCTGCCCGAATACCGCCGCCGCTCTTTTCTTATCGGCGAGACGGTATCCTTTATTAAGGAGGGCGCTGTAAGAAGGGCGGAGGTGCTTGATATCGACGACAGGGTAAGACTTGTAGTAAAGGAAGAAAGCGGAAAAATAACTGCGCTTTCGTCGGGGGAGGTTACTCTTATAAAGGACGGAAAAATCCGATGAAAAAGACACGGGAGCTTGTTTTAGCAGGGCTTTTTTCCGCTGTTATAGCTGTTTTTACCTTTGTTTCAGTCCCGTCCCCCTCGGGCGTTCCCGTAACGCTTCAGACCTTTGCGATTGCTCTTTGCGGATATGTCTGCGGAGCGAAAAGGGCGGCGGTCTCTGTGGCAGTATACATAGCTGTGGGTCTTGTGGGTGCTCCTGTATTTTCGGGCTTCAGAGGCGGCATTCAGGTTATAGTCGGGCCTACAGGCGGATTTATTGCAGGATTTTTTGCGATAGCCCTTCTATGCGGAATAAAAGCGGGAAAGCTTTATAATACTGCATTATTATCCCTTTCGGGCATAATAATATGTCACATTCTCGGAACACTCTGGTTTTCGGCACTTAACGGTACGGATTTTATAGCTTCGTTTTTACTTGTATCTCTTCCGTATCTTCCGAAAGACATCATTTCCGTATTTTCCGCTTTTCTTGCGTCAAAGCCCCTTGTTAAGGCGATTAAGAGAATAGAATAAACGGCAGTATCCGCTGAAAGGATACTGCCGTTAACTTTTTAATCTTCGCCAAGCTTAAGAGCCTTATTGATATTGATTTTTCTTATAAGTCTTCCTAAAATTGCGAAGCCGCCGCCGAGCATTACCACGATTATAACATAAATCTTGATAAAGTCGCTTTGTGAAGCGGAAACGAGGAAGGGAGGAACCTGTTCCGCAGGATTATACATCGAACGGAAAAGGGGTACAAATAAATCGCTTACAATTCCGCCGATTACGAAGGACATAGCGATAGAAACTCCCGATACGAGAAGCTGTTCATAGCCGATTATTCCTACAATTTCTCTGAAGGTAACACCCATAGCGCGAAGTATACCGAACTGGAGCGTTCTCGAGCGTATCGAAAGAATCCAGTAGATAAGGAAGCCGATAATCGTCATAATCATAATTATTACGAAGCTTAAGGTAAGAGCGCCGTTCATACCCTGAAGCTGAGGCTGGTTCTTAATGGAAATGATCCTCTGTGAAGCGTCGTCGATAGTTTCTATAGGTATACGCTTTGCGGAGATATCCTCGTAGAGAGCCTGACTTGTAGCGTTTTCTTCAAGGTCGAGCCATACCTCGTAGGGCTCCATATCCGTAACTGTGCTTGTATAATAATAGTTCATTATTATGAAGCATTTCTGTGCATACTGGTTAGGTCCTGTAAGAACGAGCTCTTCCTCGGGGGAGGTTTCCCTCGGCTTATCAGCCTTTTTCTGAGCCTCGTTGGGGTTTATACCCGGCCAGTAATCAACTACTGCAAGAACAGGTACGCTTATAGCCTCGTTTCCCGACCATTTTACCGAAATAACATCGCCTAAGGCTATTTCATATTTGTCGGAGAGAGGGCGGGAGATTATTACGCCCGAAGGATAATCCTGGAGCGCTTTAAGATAATTCCACCAGTGGACAGGGAGAAGGTCGTTTCTGAACCAGGCCACATTCGAGAATTTATAAGGCTCTACCGCCATAAGGGTTACGTTACTCTGAGTCTGTTTATCTACGGTTACCTTGGCGTTGTCGTTTATAAGCACCTTTGTAGCGGTCTTTACACCTTCGAGGGTTTCGAATCTTTCGAAATCCTTTTCCACGTAGCCTGTAACGGTTTCGCTTCCGTCGGTGGCGGTGGTTTCCTGCCAATATTCCTTAAGAGTTATGTCTGCGCCTGTGGAGTAATATACTCTGTCCTCCTTCTGGGTATTTATCGTTCGTGCAGTATTCGCAGAGAAGATACCGAGGGAGAAGGTAACGATAAGGAACATCATAAGGAAACGCTCTTTACCGCCCTGTGAACGGCATACCGAGGTAATTGCGATATACTGTGAGGGTGACCAGAGGGGCTTGAAAACAAGGTAGATAAGGTTAAGGATATAGGGGTAAAGTCTTATAAAGAGGAGACCGAGACCGAAGGAGAGGGAGGTTGCGAAAATAAAGAACATAGGGTTTATTTCGCCTGTTGATTCGGTAGTAGCTACCTCGTTGGCAGTATATATTCCGTAGAATACGAGTGCAGCCGCAATAAGCAGGAAATCTATTCCGCATTTTTCCCACATCTGGATTTTTACTACCTTGGTCTTACTCTGTTTATATTCCACGATAGAAAGCTTCGAGGCGGGGATTATCGGAATCATAGTAGCCGCAAAGAAAACCACTATCGCAAGTAATGCGTATAAAACGGCATTTCCTGTTATTTCGGCGGATATTCCCGTTCTGTTTACGAACTCAAGGAAGCCGTTTGAAACGCCGAGAAAGCGGCAGAGTATAAGTCCAAGGAAGGGCGCTACAACAAGGGTAACAATTCCGAGGATTCCTGCCTCGGCGGCATACATTCCGAATATCTGCGCCGAGCTTGCGCCTCGGCTCTTGAATACGGCGATCTCATTCTTTTCCTGCTCTACGTTAAGCTGAGAAACCATAAAGAGGTAGAAGGCCAGCATAACCATAGTAGGAATCTGGAGAATCCAGAGTATTTCGGTAAGCTTTTCGGCTTCCTCGGAATACTCAACAAGAATATCATATACGCCCATCTCAAACTCATAGCCGAGGTTTTCGAAATAATTGAAATCCTCGGCGATATAGGTTGTAACCTGACCAAGATTGTTCATATCCATCTGCTGATATGAAAGGGCATAACGAGCGGCTATATCGGTAATCTTTACGTTCCCCTTAGGGAGCATTACGTTTCTGAAACAGTCTATATCCGTCATAACCGAGCTTACGTAGCCGTCCATAGTTTCCGACCAGTATATATCGTTAGGGTCGGATTCCTCGTATATACCGACAATTCTGAGTCGGAAGCTTTCTCTTCCTGTATCTACGCCTCTTACGTCGTATGTATTACCGAGGGTTACGCCTAAAGCTCTTGATGTGGTTTCGCTTATAACTACCTCGTAGGCTCCGTCCTCAGCAATACCGCTGTCGCAGTAAATTCTGCCTTCCTTGATATTGATATGGTCGGTGAAGCCTGTCATTGCGGTAATTTTTACACGTGTAGACCTCTTTCCCGACGCTCCGTCAACAGAAATATACTGGAGATTATCGTTTATAACGGTTTTTTCCGAGCCTACAGGCATAGCTATATCGGAAACCCTGAGCTTTACCTGATTCGGAAGCTCTTCGGCGAGCTTAACCTGTTCAGCGAGAGGCGTACTTTCGAGAACGGTCTCTTCTACGGAATAAATACCGGGATAATCGCCTGTAGAAAGCTGGTAGGACTCCATATCCTTGATAAGCATACGCTGTAGGGATGCGTCCATATATATCGGGACGGTACTCATCATACCCGCCGCCATAAGAAAACCTACGAAAAGACATAAAACCATCCATTTGGTCTTACGCATTTTTCTGAAAAGTAAATTAAACAAAGCTTATCTCCTTACGCTTATCTTATAATTACCATTTCTCCTGCATCAAGACCGCTCTTTACCTCGATCTCGGTAGCGTTGGAGATACCCGTAACAATATCCTTCTCGATTTTTGAGCCGTCCTGATAAACCTGGACATAGGTTCTTTCGCCGTCGGTTTTTATCAGGTTTTTAGGTATTACTACGGCATTTTCCGATACGGATTTAACCTTCTTTATATCGGCGAGCGAACCTAAAAAAGCGAAGGAGGGCTGTGTTCCGGTAAATTCGGCATATAACGCATTGGGATCCTCCGCCGCGTCGGCTCTGGCCTCCTTCGGCGTATAGGAAAGCTTACCCTCGTAGATATCGTCACCAACGGAAACAGTAACCTTATCTCCCAGGACGAAGGTTTTTGTGTCGGTAGAGTAGGAGGCCTCTATGTAAAGATCCTCGGGGTCAACAATCTTCGCAACCACCTTATAAGGGTCGATTTCCGAGCCGGGGTTTATACCTAAAACGTAGGAAACCTGTCCGCTTATAGGGGCGTATATCTTTGAGCCGTCATACTTAGCCTGACACATTCCGAGAGTACTTCTTTCGATATCGAGCTGAAGCTTGTCAGCCTTTGAGCCTGTGCTGTTGTATCTGAGCTCTGCCGCCTGAACCTTAAGCTTCTGGATTTCAAGCTCGTATTCGAGGGTGCCCATATTCATTTCAGCTATAAGGTCGCCTTCGCTTACGAAATCTCCTGCACGGACATAAATATTCTTTATTTCTCCGGTATAATTCGTAAAGTAGCAGTCCTTCTCGGTACGTGAACGTACATATCCGGTTACGATTACATTACTTTCTATATTTTTTCTTCTTGCAGTAAACGTAGAATAGGTAACGTCATCGGGAGCTATCGTAGGCGGTTCGAGAAGCTCCTCTTCGGCAGGGAAAAAGTAACAGCCCGATCCTCCCAGAACCATAGCGGCAGTAAGTGCGGCAACGGTAAATCTGATTTTTTTCATACAAACAACCTTTCTGAGCGGTAAAAATTCTATACAAGGATATAATACCATATTTTTTATATTTTTACAATATATTTTTGTATAAATTATGTAAATTTCTTTATAGAATATGAAGGTATATTTATTGCCTTAGTATTGCAAAATTATAAAAAATCTGTTATAATATTAGAGATTATAATCTGATGTTATTATGTGAGACTGAAAGGAAACCTGATGAACAGAAAAAATATGCATTGCGGAATATGTTCAAACGCATTTTCCGATGATGATGAGATAGTATATTGTCCCGACTGCGGCACCCCTATGCACAGGGAATGCTGGGATGAAAATAAAGTATGCCCCAATCAAGAGAAACACAGCGATGGCTACGAATGGGCGGAAGCTAAAGAAAGCAGTAAAACTGCCGATAAGCCCTATTCCGACGCCTTTGTCTGCGATATCTGCGGAAAAGAGCTTGTAAAGGGAGATGAGATTGCCGTTTGCCCCGACTGCGGTACTCCCGTTCACAGAGCCTGCTGGGAGGAAAAGAGAAAATGCCCCAACGAGGATAAGCACGTGGACGACTACGACTGGAACAAGGCTCACCGTCCCAAGTATGCGCCTCCTACGGGACAGCAGACAATGACTATCAGCAGTATCGAGGAATTTTCCGAGATGATAGAGAATAATCCGATAAAATCAAGCGAAACAGGTGAGGAGCTGACCTGCGGCGGAGTAAAACAGAAAGAGCTCCTTCATTTTCTCGGTACCGGAAGACTCAGCACACCAAGACTCTTTATGTCCTTTATGAATATGGCTAATTCAAAGAGAAAGGTTTCGATAAATGTATTTTCGGGCTTTTTCTTTCCGATATATTTCTTCTACAGGAGAATGACAGGCCCCGGAATTATCGGCTCACTGCTTATGCTTGTGCTGTTTCCCGTTATGCTTGACTATGAAGCGTTCTTTTCTTCCGCTGTGCCGGGGGAGGGTACTCTTGCGCTTGCCTCCTACAGCTACGGAATGCTTCCGCTTATTTATCTTATCCAGCTTATCGCTATTCTTTTTACCGATTATTTCTATATGAAATGGAGCGTAAGAAAAATCCTTACTATCCGTGAAAGCTGTAAGGAGCTTGACGAAAGGGAATACCACGAGGTTCTTGAAAGTAAGGGCTCGCCCCGCCTTATAAACGGTATAGCAGGCGTTCTCTTTTTCTGTGCTCTGATTTACTGCATAGGACTTTTAATATAAAAACCTGAAAGGAGGATTTCTCCGTGATACTTGAAAAGCTCAGAAGGATATATGAAAAATATGGTTACAAGGCGGTTTATCCTCCCCTATATATTTCATTCTTCCTGCTTAACTTTTTCGGCTCTCTCGGAATGGCGTATCCTGCCACAGATCCGAATGAGCTTTCGGTTATAGCGGTTGCCGATTTCTTTGCAGGCAACAGCTGGTCGGGAGTTATGTGTTCCGTAGACTATTACTATGATTTCCTGCAGGGACTTCTCTACACGCCCATAATGTTCTTCTCCGATGACGCAGGCTTTCAGTATTCGGCAATTATATGCCTTAACTCGATTCTTGTAAGCTTTATACCCGTTTTCGCCTTTTCTCTCGCAAGAAGAATGGGTGTGGGAAGACTGTGGAAAATGCTTCTCGTGGCTTTTGTTGCAGGCGGATATTGCTGTTATTATGCACATACCAAATTTGCCTGGTCGGAAACCGTTACAATCCTTCTTCCCTGGCTTATAATATGGCTTTTATTCAAGAGTGGCGACTGTAAGGGAAAGGCGTCGAAATATTTTATGTCGGTGCTTCTCGGCTTTGTATGCGGAATTTCTCTCGGCGCCCATTCAAGAATGATCGCTGTCGTTCTCGCTCTTATACTTTCTCTCGTTTTCAACAGATTCTTCTTCAGAAAGAAGCTGGTAAACTTCGGGGGCTTTATTCCTGCCTTTTTAATAGCTACCGCCCTTGTGGTTATGCTCACGTCATATATCCAGACCAATCTCTGGTGTCAGTCAGATCCAACGCTTCTTAAGAATACACCCGCCGAATTCTTTGCTAATTTCGGGGAACGCTTTGCCGATGACGGAATATCGAGGCTTGTAAAAACCTTTGCGGGACAGCTCTACTATTTTGTTACCTCGAGCTGGGGTATGGGCGCTCTTTCGATATGCCTTTTCTGCGCTATTATGACAGCCTGCATAAAGCATAAGCGCAAGGAGGAGCCGCAGACCTACAACGGCGAGATATCTGTTTTTGCGGTGTATACCGTGCTTGCTACCGTTTTTACTGTAATTTTCAGTACTCTTTACCGTTTCAGCAGCGACGGCTTCTACACATATCAGGATACAACAATGTTCGGACGCTTCCTTGACGGAATAATTCCGTTTGCGTCTGTGCTTGTACTTATAATTCTCTTTACTTACTCGATAAAGCTCAACAAGGTGCTGGGTGCTATAGTAATTCTCGGAATTATATTCGTGGCATTTTCGATTTCTGTGGTTCCGACGATACTGGAATGTACCTCTACGAGAATTTCGCCTGTACTGGCTCTTTATCCCCTCCGAATAGGAGCGGCAAGCGTAGAGCTTCTTACCTTCGACAGCCTTCTCCTTACTATGTCGATGACCTTCTGTGTTATGGGAATACTTGTGGTTATAGTGAGCTGTTCGAAGAAAAGGCGCTCCGCCCTCGTATCGGTTATGATGACGGTTCTTACGGTATATTCCCTTGTGTTTATTTCTACCGTTTATCTTCCTATATGCAGGACTGAGTCCGTAGCGAAAAATGCGTCGGTAGTAGAGCTTTCCGAGGATGTTTACAACCAGACAGGCGCTCCTACGGTTACTGCATACAACCTTAGCCGTCATAACGCTCTTATGCTTCGCTTCCTTAACCAGAACATAAATGTAAGAGTAACCTACGATATAGAATCCGTACCCGAAAACAGTTTTCTTGCAGTAAACAAGGACGAGGACGTTTCGGCTCTCGAAAACAGCCGTACCGCATTCTTACTTGTAGGGGAGAGCGACGACCTTAGACTTTACGCTTACGGAGAAAGAGCAGTAGCTTATATGCGTTCGCAGAATGTTGACGAAGGCGAGCTTGAGGCGGAGGAAACCCTTATTCCCGAAAAGACAACCGTTCCCCGCGAAACTACTGAGGCTCCCAGAACTTCTCCTTCTACGACGGCATCCTCTTCATCCGTTACAACGATACCGCCTGTTACGGAAACAACAGCCGACTTTGTTATTGACGACGATGATTGGCTTGTAATAGAATAAAAGGGACGACAGACTGATGGAAAAAGAAAAATTTGACCTTTTCGGCTATGATATCTACGTAAGCGAGGATCATCGTTTCGGTACCGACGCTGTGCTTCTTGCACGCTTCGCCAATCCTTCGCCGAAGGATACGGTCTGCGACCTTTGTACAGGCTGTGGTATCATACCAATGCTTTTTGCGGCCTGGGGAAAACCGCCCGCCTTCACCTATGGGGTGGAGATACAGAAGGAGGCCTTTGAGCTTTTCTCCGATTCGGTAAAGGATAACGGCCTTACGGAAAAAATACTGCCCGTAAAGGCGGATCTTACCAAGGACGATGAGCTTTTACAGGTTCCCCGTGAAAAAATGGATATGGTTACCGTTAATCCTCCTTATTTTAAGGTTAAGGCAGGACTTGAGCGTTTATCTCCCGCACAGGCAATGGCGAGACACGAGCTTTTATGCGATCTTGAGCAGGTTATCCGTGCCGCTTCGCTTCTGCTGAAATACGGGGGAAGCCTTAAAATCTGTCATATCCCCGAAAGGCTTACCGATATAATGTGTCTTATGAGAAAGTATGGTATAGAGCCGAAGGTTTTACAGCCTGCCCACAACAAGGCGACAGAAAAGCCCTATCTTGTTCTTTTAAGCGGAAGAAAGGGCGGAAAATCGGGGCTTGTAATAGAAAAGCCTGTTATAGTCGAGGATGTGAACAGGGAATTATTCGGAAATGTTAAATAGCATAACAAAAACGTCTGAGAAGCTTACCGCTTTTCAGACGTTTGTTCTTATTTACACATCCACCTTATTCTGATTAAGCTTACTGTAAAGGTATTCTCCCATAAACTGAAGCTTTGTAGGAAGAAAATCCTTCTCATCACAGTAAATATAATAACAGCAGTCCTTATCGGAAAGCACAATACACTGACCTCTTCCTTTGTAATTGTATTCGGTCTGTACCGATTCACGGAACTTGTGGGGGAAGGTCATTTCTTTGTCGCCGAGCTTTAATGTAAAAGCCTCTTTATCGAGAGTGAGCGTGCCGTTTCCTAAAGGAACAAAGCCTTTCTCATTGGGAAGAGCTTCAACTCTTACCGAAAAGCTATGGTAAAGCCCGTTCTCTTCAATGCTTTTCTCGGCAGTATCACGTTCCCATTCATACCAATCGGGAATATGAACAGTTTCATTGTCGTTGACAAGCTGACCGTAGGTATTCATTTCCCAACTTTTACCGCAGGTCTCACAGTAAAGGGTACTGCCTTTACTTTTCATACCGTATTCACTGTGACAGCTTCTGCATTTATAAAGTACCTTGTGAAGCCCTTCGGCTCTTCCCGGGAAGCTTATTTCGATTTTGTTGTCGTACTGCCATTTATACTCGTCGTAGCTTAGCTTTTCCTCGATAACCTTCTGTATTTCCTTTTCGTCGGCTTTTTTCAGTTCTTCTGCCGTATAAACGCATTCGAGGTGAGCCGTCATTTTCGTTTTTCTCGTACGCTCCTCGTCCCAGAAGGGGCTGGCGAGATAGCTTCCGTGTGTTGAAAGGATAACGAGAGGGACATTCAGCATTTTCGCAAGCCTTCCGAGATTTTTCGGAAGTAAGGAGGTTGTGCCTGCGTTACAGTGACGTGACTCGGGGTAAATTACTACAATTTGTTCATTTTTAATAGCATTACGAACATTTTTCATTACCGAAAAATCAGTAACATATCTTCGCTTACCGATACAGCCTATACTTCGGTAGAGCCAATCTCCGAAGGCGGCGAAGCCCTCCATATCCGAAACATAGTTTGCCCTGTAGGGGAAAAGGGCGAGGGGAGTAATGTAATAGTCGGAAAATCCCTGATGTGTGGATATTACCAGGAAGGGCGGCTTTATGTCCTTCATATTCGTTTTTGTGATTTTAAGCCCGTATTTTCGGGTCATAATATAGCAGGCCGCCCATATTATCGGAACAAGGAAAAACCGCTGTTTAACAGGCGGCTTTTTCATATCGAAGGGGGTCATATCTCTTTTTTTATTGTCAAGCATTTTCTATTCTCCCGAATTTCATTTTTAACGGCAGTCCTGCCCAAATCAGGCCTTATACAAGAATAAAGTCGATAAGACCGCTTCCTGCGTCAGCCTTCACGCACTTTACACGTACAGGCTCGCCGATAGTATATGCTTTATTTGAAAGAGTTTCGACAAGGGAAATATCGTTCATAACCTCATAGCTTCCGAGAGGGAGTGAAAGAACGTCAACCTTACCCTCTACCGTATTCGGAAGCTCTACGAAGAAGCCTGTCCCGATAA
This sequence comes from Ruminiclostridium sp., assembly GCA_045579625.1. GTDB lineage: Bacteria > Bacillota > Clostridia > Oscillospirales > Ruminococcaceae > Ruminiclostridium_E. The sequence goes on along the minus strand of JAZNMN010000002.1, from coordinate 72,265 downwards.
CGCCCGAAATATAGCCGTCGAATTCCTCGCCTACGTGGTTTCTCATATACTCCGCCATATAGAACTTTTCACAGTCTCTTTCCGCTTCTACTGCAATAAGCTCGGTGATGCTGGCTCTGTGAGCGTTTTCGCGGCAGAGCTTATGGAATTTCTTTGTAAGCTTTTCTATGGGGGTACCCGAAATATATTCGGTAAGAACTCTGTGTATGGTAAAATCCGCATAGCGTCGGATGGGGGAGGTGAAATGGGCGTATTCCGCCATAACAAGTCCGAAATGGCCTATAGGCTCCTCGCTGTATTTCGCCTTCATCATAGAACGGAGAGTAAGCTTGTTGATTACGGGAGCCTTGGGACTTTCCTTTGTACGCTTAAGGAGGGCCGAAAGGTCTGCGGCAGTACTTTTCTCGCTTATTCCCTTAGGATCCTCTCCGAGGTTTACGAGAGTTTGCTGTAATCTTAGGAGCTTTTCCTTATCGGGGGATTCGTGGACGCGGTAAACGAAGGGGAAGCCCTTATCCATAGCTGTTTTAGCCGCACAGTTATTGGCACAGAGCATAAAATTCTCAATTATTCCCTCGGAAATACCTCTTGTTCTTTCCTTTATATCGACGCATATTCCTTCGTCGTTACAGATAATCTTACTTTCCTTTGAATCAATTTCGGGAGCGCCTCTGCTGTCACGGTTCTTGTCGAGAATTGCCGAAAGCTCAGCCATAAGCGGAATAGCCTCGTTTACCTCGGCATATTTTTCCTTTACTTCGGGAGTCTCCTCTCCTGCAAGAATACTGTTGATTTCGGAGTAAACGCCCTGTACACGGGAGCGTATAACGGATTTTACAAATCTGTACTTCTTTATCTCGCCTTTTTCATTAAGCTCCATAAGGCAGGAGAATGCAAGCCTGTCCGTATTCGGATTAAGGGAGCATATACCGTTGGAAAGCTGTTTCGGGAGCATAGGGATAACCCGATCGGCGATATAGATGCTGGTACCTCTTCTGTGTACCTCTTTTTCGAGCTCCGAGCCCTTTTTAACATAATGCGATACGTCTGCAATATGAACGCCCAGCAGGAAGCCCTTTCCCTTACGCTCAATACTTATAGCGTCGTCGATATCCTTAGTATCGGCTCCGTCTATAGTAAAAATAGGTATAGCTCTTAAATCCTCTCTGCCGTTATAGTCGGAGGAGGAAATACCCTTTCTTTCGATAGCTATAGCTTCGTCAATAACCTCTGAGGGGAAATCGGTAAGGATAGCCTTTTCGTCGATATAAGCGTCAACAGAAACCTTGGCATATCCCGAGCTTCCGTAGATTGCTTCGATATCTACGGTTATATCGCTGTGATGGGACGCACGCTTATGAATAGAGAATTTAACCTTATCGCCGTCCTTTATGTCGTTTCCGTTATATCTTACAATAGTAAGAGGGTCGGAAACGAAGCTGTCGGGGCGGAGCTTAAGATTTTTTCCCTCGGTGACGATTGTTCCCGTGAGAACGCCTTCTGTCTCCTCGAGGACAAGCACCACCGAAGCTGTATCGGAATTATGGGTTTCATCCTTGAATTCTATAACTCTTGCTAAAACCCTGTCCCCGGGGACAGCCCCCTGAAAATCCCTGCCGCGGACGAAAAGCTCCTCCTCGGTTTTATCGTTTCTGATAAAGCCGTGACTTCTCGAAAGCTTTACAACAGTTCCCTCAAAATAATTCTTAGCTCCCTTGAGAACATACCTGCCCTTAGAGAAATAGATTATTCCGTCCTTTTCGAGCGCCTCGATAACCCCGAGATAACGCTTTCTGTCCTTTTTGGTTGAGCCTAAAAGGGTAAGGAGCTTACCCTCGGTTATGCCTTCCTTTTTTAAGGGCATAAGAATATCGATTATTTTCTTTCTTATCATATATTTCATATTCATTCTTCCTTTCATAAAGGGGATAGAACCTTTTTAATCCTTAATACAATTATACCGCTAATTTATGTAAAAAACAAGTAATTAAGGATAATTTTATGGTATTAGCGTAAAGTTTATTCTTAAAGGTAAAATTTTTCGAAAGCTATTGATAAAATCCAAAAAATATAGTATAATGTAAATATCGTGTATCATAAAGCGGTTTAATGAGGGAATTGAAAGGAAATTTAATATATGGCTAAAAGAAAAAGCAGGGTAGACGGTCTTTCCCTTTCGATAGTAATACTTAACGTACTTATCGTAGGCGTAATAATTACCCTTTGTGTTCTTATCTTTCTTTATATGACAGGAAAACTCGAAAATACCGACGTTTCCAATCTCGGTCAGGACGAGGGCGTTTCTCCTATAGTTACTACACAGATTACTACCGAAACGACAGCTCCCGAGATTACGGAGGTTCCCGAAACAACGGAAGCTACCGAAACGGAAGAGGCAGATATGGTAATAACCGAGGAGGTTATCGAGGCTATTGAGGCTGATGTCTATGACGAGGAATTCTTCAAGGACGACCTCTTTATCGGCGACTCTATTTCAACAGGTCTCGTAAACTACGGCTATCTTAAGGGAAGTCAGGTATTCGCACAGATCGGCCTTAACCCCGAAACTGCAACAACAAAGGAATTCGACGGTTATACTGCCGTAACGAAGGCGGCGGAACTTAAGCCTAAGAGAATTTATATAATGCTCGGCTCTAACGGTCTCGCTTATATGGGCAATACTTATATGATTCAGCAGATGGAGCTTCTTATCGAACAGCTCAGAGAGGCTGTTCCCGAGAGCTATATCTATATTATTTCGATTCCTCCCGTAACTAAGGCTCACGATTCCGAGGGAAGCGAGACTATGGTTATGGTTAACGGCTACAATAAGCTTTTAAAGGAATTATGCGACGACGTAGGCGTGGTTTACCTCGATCTCTGCAGTCAGCTTCAGGACAGCACAGGCTACTTCTCCGACAAATATGCTGAGGTTGACGGTCTCCATTTCCTTGGTACCGCATATAAGAAAATGTTAAGCTTCATTCAGACCTCAATAGAAGGCTGATAAAAAAGAAAGAGAAAAGAAAGGAAAAAAGAAATGAAAAAAATATTAGCAGTAATCACTCTTACCGCAGCATTATTATGCACAGCGGGCTGCGGCGGAGACGCTCCTGCAGCAACGGAAGCAACAACGGAGCAGAAGGCTTCCGTAGCCAAGGAGTTCAAGGCTTCCGATGTAACCGACGCTGTTCTTGCGGAAGTAACGATAAACTCTGCCTTTGAAAAGAGCGCAGATACTCTCGGCGACTTCTTTACCGAGCTTGATACCTCGAAGCTTACCGACAGCTCCTACTATATCTGTGCTTCCGGTGCATATCCCGATGAAATTGCGGTTTTCGTATTTGCCGACGAGGCTTCCGCTGAGGAAGGAAAGACTGCGGTACAGCAGAGACTCGACGAACAGAAGGCAACCTACGAAACATATACTCCCGACGAATTCTATAAGCTCGAAGGCGCAGTAATCGAAGTAAGCGGAAAGACTCTTTACTACCTTGTTACTTCCGATAATTCCAAGGCTGAGGAGATTGTAAAGAGCTATATAGGCTGATAAATAAGGAATAAAAATGAAGGAGGAGCTTGATATGCCCGGCGAATGTATGGTAACCTCGCTTATAATTCTTGTACTCAGTATAGCCTGTTTCCGGGCAAAGAGAAAGAACTGGGGCTATGCAGTCCTGCCTCTCGGGCTTGTGCCCTTTGTGGTGGGAATCGGTATGTATATAGTCGGCTCGCTGTTTAAGGACGGGTACGATGTTATTATCCCCGGTATTCTCATTATAGTTTCTCTTGTAGCCTCCTGTATTTGGATAGGAATAGTAAGTACTATCCTTATAAAAACGAAGAAGCTCCGTATACCCTATCTCGGGGTTTCAATCGTTTTTGACGTTATTCTTTCGATTATTCTTTTAAGCAGGTACTACTGCTAAAAACTTTACGACATATTTCCGAAAAAAACACCCTGCTGTGACAGGGTGTTTTGTCGTTTAGGGGGAAATTTGATATTTTAAGGTCTCGGGCAGTAGTTTTATAGGATAAAAGGTAAGATTTTTTGTGTGGAAAATGGTTCTCGGACGTGCTATTATAGGGTTACAGGAAATCGAAAGGAATGGTAGTCAAAATGTCACTTTTTCAGAAAAATTCAGTTGAAAAGAATAACGAACGTCCCGCAGTAAATAAGGTGGTCGAGCTTCCTATATGCTCTATCGTACCGAATCCCGCACAGCCGAGGGTTATCTTCGACGATTACGAGCTTTCAAGTCTTGCCGTAAGCATACAGCAGAACGGTATACTCCAGCCCCTTACCGTGAGACGGCTTGATGACGGGCTTACATACGAGCTTGTATCGGGGGAAAGAAGACTGAGAGCCTGTAAGCTTCTGAATATGTCCTGCGTCCCCTGTATTGTTATCGGGGTTTCTACGAGAGACAGCGCCGTTCTCGCCGTTCTTGAAAATCTCCAGCGTGCCGACCTGAATTATATGGAGGAGGCTTACGCGATAAAGAATCTCATAGATTACTACGGTCTTACTCAGGAGGAAACTGCCGCAAGACTCGGTATCGCCCAGTCTACTATTGCCAACAAGCTCAGACTTTTAAAGCTCAGCGACGAGGAGAAAGCTATGGTTATCCGCTATAAGCTTAACGAGCGTCAGGCGAGAGCGCTTTTGCGGCTTGAGGGGGATAAGCGTACCGACGCTATAGTATATATAGGCGGAAACAGGCTTAATACTGCACAGACAGACAGCTATATAGACGAGCTTCTTAGCGAAAAGCCGAAACAGAATGTTACAAGACGCTGGAGCTTCCGCGCGGTAAACCTTTATATAAATACCTTCAACAAAACTATAGACGCAATGAAGGAGGCAGGAATAAACTGTGAGGCCATGAAGAACAAGACTGACGACTTCGTGGAATATGTGGTAAAAATCCCCCTTCGTCAGTCCTTACAAAGCAACACTACGACTTGATATACCTTCCAGAAAAACAAAACCGTCCATGAGGTGTGAAACCATCTCAGGGCGGTTTTGGTCTTATTATATGAAGGGCTTCAGCGCTGTTTTGCTCTCGCGGCGCTTACATAGCCGTCGCTGTAGTATGCAATAATGCTTTTTTCTCTTCCGCTGTCGAGATCCTTTCCCTTTATTGTAATCCCCGAAAGATTCATAAGCTCGGCACAGCTTACCTCGCCGAGATTACAGCGTATAGCGTTTATTCCGCCGCATACCACAGTAAGCTCGGTATCGCTCACATTTATAGCGCCCGCTTCGCCTATTTTAAGCTCGCGGAATGTCTCGCTGTCCCGTTCGGTAACATATTTAAGAGGCCGCTTATCAAGATTTTTCAGAGCCTTAATACTCATTCCGTTTACTTTTTTCTTCCCGAACAGCATATTTTATCTCCTTATTTAAAATTCATTGGTGATATTATTGTATCATTATAGGGCTGTTTAGTCAAGCTTTTGTGCATACCTACAGTTGACAATCGGAGTGTTAAAGAGTAAAATTAAATAGAATAGGTTAATTATATATTCCGGGTGAAATATGAAGAAATTTATCTATATATTGTGGCAGTCCTTGTGGGGTATACCTCAGATGGTGGTTGGACTGGCATTATTTCTTGTATTCGGCAGAAGGAGAGCAAGCTTTAACGGCGGCTGTGTTACGGTACGCTGGAAGCTTCGTAACAGCGCTTCCTTCGGGATATTTCTCTTTATCTCCGAAAGCCTTTCCGAAAAGGAGTATAAGAGAATGCTTGTTCACGAATTCGGTCATTCTGTACAGTCTCTCATTATCGGGCCTCTTTATCTTCCGTTTATAGCGCTTCCGTCTGTGATTTGGTGTGCGCTTCCGCCCCTGAGACGCTACAGAGAGAAAAACAATATTTCATATTACAGCTTTTACACAGAGCGCTGGGCAGACCTGCTCGGCGAAAGATATAAAGAAAAGGAAATGATAGAATGAAAAAGGAAACAGGCTTATGTATGGGGTGTATGTCCGAAAAGCATTACAGCGGCCCCTGTCAGGTATGCGGCTATATAGAAAATTCGGCATATCTTCCCGATTATCTTCCGCCCTCTACCTTACTTAATGAAAGATATCTCGTAGGAAAGCTTCTTTCCCATAACGGTGAAGGCGCATTATATCTGGGCTATGATACCGTAGAAAATAAGAAGATTACCATAAAGGAATATATGCCTGCGGCTCTTTGTATCCGTAATAAGGAAACAGGGCTTATTACTGTAAAGGATGACTGTTTACCCTTATATAAGTCGTATCTTTCGGAATATGCCGACCTTCATAAGACCCTTATGAACGGTATGGGAGACAGCTGTATAAGAAAGGTATACAATATCTTTGCGGAAAATAATACAGGCTACATAATTATGGAATATCTGGAGGGTATGGTACTTAAGGATTACCTTTCCGAAAACGGAAACATTATGAAATGGGCAGAGGCGGAAGTATTCTTCCAGCCTGTGTTTACTGCATTATCAAGGCTTCATTCCAAGGGAATAGTGCACAGAGGCTTAAGTACCGATACAATTTTCGTACGTAAGAACGGAAGAGCCGCTATTATCGACGTGGCAATTTCGGCAGGACGTACTGCAGAATCCAGAATTGACTGTGAAATGTACGAGGGCTTTGCCGCCTGTGAACAGTACGCCGTATCGGAAAGACAGGGCTCCTGGACCGACGTTTACGGTATGTCGGCAGTATTATACCGTGTACTTACGGGAAAAACTCCCCCTTCCGCCAAGTCGAGGGAGGCAGGGGACATTATAGTTCCTCTTATGAAGGTTAATCCCGAAATTCCGAAATATATTTCCGACGCAGTAATGGCAGGACTCAATCTCGATCAGAATGAGCGTACCCATAGTATAGACGAGCTCGTAAAACAGCTTTATACCAAGCCCGAAGCGGTGGAAGCCGCTGTGGCTGTGGAAGAGTCCGACGGCCCTGTTACGCCTGCGGTGGAAAATGTTCCTCATCCTGTACGCCGTCCCGTACAGCAGAAAACAGGTCAGCCTGTAAGACGTCCCGACAAGAGTAAAAACGCTCCCAAGAAAAAGTCCTCTAAGAACAAGAATACAAAATCGAACGCAGGACTTGCTGTAGGGCTTATATTCTTCTTTGCGCTGGTAATTGCGCTTGTAATCGCAATAATTTACTTCTCCAACGAGACGGTTAAGCTTAACGAAAATCCTTCCGATACAACCGAAACAACGGAAAGCAATCCTGTATATACAATAGAAACGGAAGCTACCACAGAAGAGCCTGTTACCGAGGAAACCGAGCCTACTACAGAACCACCCTCGGGTGATATTATACTTATGCCCGATTTTATAAACAGGTTTTTCAACAGCAGTCTCGAAGTAAGATATTCTATGCTTAAATTTATCCCTGAATATGAATACAGCAACGAATATTCCGAGGGAATAATCTTCGACCAGGATATCGAGGAGGGAACACAGGTTACCTCGGGAACAGAGATAAAGATTAAGGTAAGTAAGGGCCCCGATTCAGTTCCGCTTCCCGACTATGTAGGTTTAAAGGTAAGTGAATATATCGAACGCCTCGAGGAGCTTAACATTCCTTATAAGAAGATAAAGGAAGAAACTACCGAGGTTAAGAAGAATTACGTTGTAAGATGTGACCGAGAGGTAGGCGAGCCTATAAGCCTGGTTGCCGAGGAAGGCGAAGAAATCGAGCCTGTAAAGGTTTATTATGCGGTAAAGCCTGTCGAAACCACAGCCGAGGAGGCTCCCGCTGAGGAAAATACGCCTTCCGAAGAGATAACTACAGTAGGGGAAGAGGCTCCTGTCGAAGAATAATAAAGAAAAGAGTAAAAGAAATGGATCTTGAAGCAATAAGAAAGAATATAGACGAAATTGACGATGAGCTCGCAATTCTTTTCGAGAAGCGCTCACAGCTTGCCTGTCAGGTTGCCGAGTATAAGAAGGCCAATAATATGCAGGTTTTTCAGAAGGGGAGAGAGGATTTCATTCTTGACCGTGTAGAGAAGAAAAGCTCTCCGGAAATGAAGAATGCGTCAAGGCTTCTTTTCCAGACTATTATGGATATATCGAAGTGCCGCCAGCAGCAGCTTTTAACGGAAGTAACTCCCTTTAACTATCATAGCTGTAAGCACGAGCTTCCGAAGGTCGGCGCTGTAACTAAGGGCAGTTATACTGCCGACGCCTGTAAGAAATTTTTCGGAAAGGAATGTGAGATTGAGTATTTCCGTGACTTTAACGAGGTTTTCGAGGCAGTAGAACAGGGTAAGGCCGATTACGGCGTTTTACCTATCGAGAACTCTACGGCAGGAGATGTAAGCGCTACCTACGACCTTATGGGTAAGCATAATTTCTATATCTATAAAAGCACAAAGATTAAGATAGACCACGTGCTTGCCGTTAAAAAGGGAATGACGCTTTCCGACGTAAAGTCCGTTATCTCTCACGAAATGGCGATAAAGCAGTGTTCACAGTTTATAGACGAGAAGGGCTATTCCGCTTCTCCGAGACTGTCTACTGCAGGTGCGGCTGAGGAGGTAGCGAACAGCAATCCCGAGGAAGGTCTTGCGGCGATTTGTTCACGCTCCTGCGCCGAGCTTTTCGGGCTCGAAGCGGTAGCTTCCGATATAGTCGATATAAAGGACAATTATACCCGTTTCATAATGATTTCCAAAAAGCTTCAGGTTTCCGATAACGCTTCCGTAATTTCGTTGTCCCTCTCCCTTCCTCATACTCCCGGAAGCCTTTACAGAATGCTTACAAGATTCGCTTACTGCGGACTTAATCTCTGCCGTATAGAGTCTAAGCCTATGCCAAGCAGTCTTGCCGACGTAAAGGACGACGCCTTCGACTTCATATTCTATCTTGATTTTTACGGAAATATCGAAAACGAGGACGTAATAAAGCTTCTTACTAATTTAAAGCAGGAGTCTAAGTATTACAAATTCCTCGGTAACTATGAGGAATTGGAGTAAGGCTGTCTTATAATACGATAGTCTGAGCCGTGCATTTTATGTGCGGCTCTTTTTTCGCTTCCGTATTGAAATTTTCCTGTATTTATGATATAATTGTACCAATAATTATAAGTGAGGTATAAACTATGACTTTAGCTATGGAAAGACTCAACAAGTGTTACGAATGCTTTAAGAAAAAGGTTGATTTTAAGCCCGAAATTGCAATTATTTTAGGCTCGGGTCTCGGCGCTCTTGCTGATGAAATAGACGTAAGGGCTACTCTCGATTACGGCGAAATTGAGGGCTTCCCCCAGTCTACCGTTATCGGTCATAAGGGAAGATTCGTTTTCGGATATATCGAGGATGTACCTGTTGTAATTATGCAGGGCAGAGTTCATTACTACGAGGGATATCCTATGGAGGACGTAGTTCTTCCTACAAGACTTATGAAAATGATGGGTGCTGAGGTTTTATATCTTACCAATGCAAGCGGTGCCGCTAATCCCTCTTTCTCGGCAGGCGACTTTATGCTTATCACCGACCAGATAGCTAATTTCGTACCCAGTCCTCTTATCGGAAGAAATATTGACGAGCTCGGTACACGTTTCCCCGATATGCACGAAATATATGATAAGGATTTAAGAGACGTGATTAAGGCTACTGCGGCTGAGCTTGAAATAAAGCTTCAGGAAGGCGTTTATATCCAGCTTACAGGCCCTAACTTCGAAAGCCCCTCAGAGGTAAGAATGTGCAGAATGCTGGGTGCTGACGCTATCGGTATGAGTACAGCCTGTGAGGCTATTGCCGCTAATCACGCAGGTATGAAGATATGCGGTATTTCCTGTGTAGCTAATTTAGGCTGTGGTCTTACCGACAATCCTCTTACCCACCAGGAGGTTATGGAGGCTTCCGCTAAGGCGGCTCCCTTATTCAAGAAGCTTATAAAGGCTTCCGTAATCAATATCCATAAGATTTTAGGTGAAAAATAATGAGTATCCGCGAAGTTATAGAATGTGATAACGTAAGGCTTTCCGAGGATGGAAAAAGCGTGGTTATAATTGACCAGACGCTTCTTCCGAATAAGGTTGAGTACATTTCTCTTACTACCCCCGAGGAGCTTTACGAAGCAATATACGAGCTTAAGGTAAGAGGCGCTCCCGCTATCGGAATTTGCGCAGGCTACGGTCTTTATGTCCTCGGAAGAAATATCGAAGCGGAAAATACCGATGAATTTTTAGCAGAGCTTCATAGACTCAAGGATTATGTAAATTCCTCCCGACCTACTGCAGTAAATTTAAGCTGGGCGCTTAATCGGGTTGAGAAGGCGGCGGTTTCCTGCAGAAATAACGGCATATCCGCTATGCTTGACGCTATGAAGGCTGAAAGTACAGCCATTCATAACGAGGATATCGAAATGTGCCGGGCAATATCCGAATACGGACTTACTCTCGTAAAGGACGGAGACGGTATCCTTACTCATTGTAACGCAGGCCCCTTAGCTACCTCACGCTATGGTACAGGCCTCGGAACACTTTTTCTCGGTAAGGAAAAGGGCTACGAATTCCACGTTTATACCGACGAGACCCGACCTCTTTTACAGGGTGCCCGTCTTACCTCCTATGAGCTTCATAAGGCAGGAATTGACGTTACACTTATCTGTGACAATATGGCAAGCATAGTTATGAAGCAGGGAAAGATAGACGCCTGCTTTGTGGGCTGTGACAGGGTTGCGGCCAACGGTGATACTGCAAATAAAATAGGTACAAGCGGAGTAGCTGTTCTTGCGAAGCATTACGGCGTACCATTTTATGTGTTCTGCCCCTCCTCGACGATAGATTTTTCCTGCAAAACGGGCGAGGATATAAAAATCGAGGAAAGAGAGCCGGAGGAAATCAAGAAGAAATTCTTTACTGCCCCTGTGGCTCCCGAGGGAGTAAAATGCTATAATCCCGCATTCGACGTTACCGATAACGAGCTTATTACCGCAATAATTACTGAAAAGGGAATATGCCGCAGGCCGTATACCGAAAGCCTCGCAGCTCTTTTCGGAAAGGACAGATAAATGAAGACAAGAATATATAATGCAAGAATACTCACAATGGCTGAGGGCATAGAAATTATCGAGGGCGAGCTTCATACCGACGGCGACATTATTTCCTATATCGGAAACGAAAAGGGAAACGAAGCCTTTGACAGGGAGATTGACGCTAAGGGAAATCTTATAATGCCCGGCTTCAAGAATGCCCATACCCATACAGCTATGACCTTTCTCCGTTCCTTTGCGGATGACCTTCCCTTACAGGAATGGCTTTATAACCGTGTTTTCCCTATGGAAGCGAAGCTTAACCCCGATAGAGTATACTGGCTTTCCCGTCTCGGTATCTTAGAGTATCTTACAAGCGGTATTACTGCAAATTTCGATATGTATATGAAAACCGACGCTATAGTTTCCGCAAGCGTTGACAGCGGTTTCAGAACTGTTTTATGCGATTCCATAAATAATTTCGGCGGTACAGTTGAACAGATGGAGCTTGACTTCGACAAGTTCAACAACGTCAGCCCTCTTATTTCCTATCATTTAGGATTCCACGCAGAATATACAACCTCTCTTGAGCTTATGAAGGAACTTTCCGAGCTTGCCAACAGGCGTAAGCTTCCTGTTTTCGTTCATAATTCCGAAACAAAGAACGAGGTTGACGGCTGTATCGAACGACACGGAATGACTCCTACCGAGCTTCTCGACAGTATCGGTATGTATAATTACGGCGGCGGTGGTTACCATTGTGTATGGATGAGCGAAAAGGATATAGATATCTTTAAGAAGAGAGGTCTTTACGCGGTAACAAATCCTGCGTCAAACCTTAAGCTCGCAAGCGGTATCGCTCCGATTACGAGATATCTTAAGGAAAATATTCCTGTAGCTATCGGTACCGACGGCCCCGCAAGCAATAACTGTCTCGATATGTTCAGGGAGATGTTCCTCGTTACAGGACTCCAGAAGGTTAAGGAAATGGACGCCGAAGCCTGCGACGCTGCCGATGTTCTTAAAATGGCCGCAGTAAACGGTGCTTTAGCTATGGGACTTACCGACTGTGACGTTCTCTCGGTAGGAAAGAAGGCCGACCTTATCGAAATCGACCTTAACCAGCCTAATATGCAGCCTCTTAACAATATCGCCAAGAATGTGGTTTATGCAGGCAGTAAGCAGAATGTAAAAATGACAATGGTAGGCGGAAAAATTCTCTACAGAGAGGGAGAATTCTTTGTGAACGAAGCTCCCGAGCTTATTTATAGAAAGGCTAACGAGATTATCTCGGCTATGAGTAATGAATAATATTGAAGCTCTCCCCGAAAAGCCCTCGTTTATTATAGAAAGGCTTTACGAAAGTGGTTATGAAGCTTATGCAGTAGGCGGCTGTATACGGAATATGCTTCTCGGGATGAAGCCGAAGGACTATGATTTTACTACCAACGCTTCTCCCGAGGAAATTAAAGCAGTATTCTCAGATTTAAAAGTAGTGGATACAGGTATAAGATTCGGTACGGTAACAGTAGTTATTGACAAAGAGCCCTTTGAGATAACAACCTACAGAATTGACGGAGAATACAGCGATAACCGCCGCCCCGAAAATGTGAGCTTTACGTCCGAGCTTTCCGAAGACCTCCGCCGCAGGGATTTTACAGTAAACGCTCTCGCTTATAACCACAGGGAAGGGCTTATCGACCTTTTTGGCGGTAGTGATGACCTTGATAAGCGTGTTATTAAAGCTATAGGCGACCCCGATAAAAGATTCAATGAGGACGGTCTCAGAATACTGAGAGCTTTAAGATTCGCCTCTCAGTACAATATGACCATAGATAAGGCCACAAGCGAAAGTATCCACAGAAACAGGCTTTTACTGAAGGGAATAGCGGCTGAACGTATTGCCGAGGAATTCAACAAGCTTATATGCGGTGACTGTGAAAGCATTCTAAGGGAGTATAATGATGTTATATCGGTATTTATTCCTGAGATAACCGCCTGCGTCGGCTTCGAACAGCACACAAAATATCATAACCGTGATGTTTTCGAGCATATTCTCGCAACAGTTTCAGCTATAAGACCCGAAAAGTATCTTCGGCTTGCTATGCTGTTTCACGATATAGGTAAGCCTCTGTATTTTACCTTTGAAAACGGCGTAGGCCATTTCAAGGGACACGCTAAGGGAAGTACAGAAATAGCTGAACGTTATTTAAGAAATTACAGGTATGACAGGGATACTGCCGAAAAAATTCTTACCCTCGTCCGATATCACGATATAGTCCTCGAAAACAGGGATAATCTTATTAAGCGTTATCTTAACAGGTTCGGCGTGGATATGTTCTTTGATATCGTGGATGTTCATATCGCCGACGATTCGGGGAAGGCTCCCGAATATATGAAGCGTATAAAGGGCTATAAGGAAATAAAGGAAAGAGCTAAGAAAATTATTTCCGAGCAGGAATGCTTTTCCCTGAAAAATCTCGTAATAAACGGGAACGACCTTAAGAAGCTCGGATATAAGGGCGAGGAAATCGGAAAAGAGCTTAAAAGGCTTCTTGATATGGTTATCGAGGATAACAGCCTTAACAAAAAGGAAATACTGATTAGTAAAGCGAAAAGGAGTTGAATCCCTTGAGTTCGATAGATATAGGTATAGATTTAGGTACCGCCAATACAATAATAACCGTTGGCGGAAAGGGAATTATCGTAAACGAGCCCAGCGTTGTGGCTTACGATAAAAAGAAGCGGCAGGTTCTTGCTGTCGGCGCCGAGGCCTACAGGATGCTTGGTCGTACTCCCGAGTATATTGTTGCAGTAAAACCGCTTGCTGACGGAGTAATTTCCGATAATCTTATGACTGAGGCTATGATTTCGGAGTTTATCCGAAAGGTAAGCGGAAGTATGCTTTTAAAGCCGAGAGTCGTGATATGCGTACCTTCTTCGGTTACCGATGTTGAGTGCAGAGCGGTTGTTGAAGCGGCACTTTCTGCGGGAGCGAGAAAGGTTTTCCTTATCCAGGAGCCTATTGCCGCTCTTCTCGGCGCAGGAGTCGATATTTCGAAGCCTAACGGAAATATGGTAGTTGATATCGGCGGCGGAACAGCCGATGTAGCGGTAGTTTCCTTTAACGGTATAGTTAAATCCCAGTCTGTAAAGGTTGCGGGAAATAAATTCGACGATGCGATAATACGCTATATAAATCAGAAATACAAAATCCTCATAGGCGAAAAGACTGCCGAAGCGGTAAAGAAAACTATCGCTAACGTCTATAACCCTACAGGACAGGTTAAAATGGAGGTTAAGGGCCGTCATCTTCTTAAGGGACTTCCCGTAACTACCGAGATAACGGATCTTGATGTAGCTAAGGCGGTATTTGAGCTTGTGGTCGAGATTATCGACAGCGTTAAGGCTGTTCTTGAAGTTACTCCTCCCGAGCTTGTGGGTGATATTCATCAGAACGGAATAGTTCTTACCGGCGGCGGCGCACTTCTCGGAGGTCTCGATAAGTGTATTGCAAGGGAAGTAAAAGTACCCTGTTATGTGGCAGAAAATGCGCTTGAATGTGTGGCGAAGGGCGTTTCCGAGGCCTTCAAGCTTTCGGAAGAGCTTCTCGACGGCTTTGAAAAGATTTCGCTTTACAGATACAAATAAAAAAGGCTCCGAATTGTGCCGTCAATTCGGAGTCTTTTATTATTTATCCTTAAATTCCTCAACAATTTCTCCTGCTATTTCCTTGAGATTTGATGTGATGTTGCTTGTTATGGACATACTTTTCTTGATTACTTTTCTTGAAAAGCGGCGGCCCTTCTGTTTTGTTGAGGCAGTAATACTTCTGACCTTCTGAATAGAGTCGGTAACGTCCGAGATTGAGGAGAAGAGTATTTCCTGCGCCTTTGTTTCACGGGACTGGGTAATACCCCGATGATAGTTATCGAGGACTATTTCGTAGCGGTTGTAGGCATTTTTTACTGCGTCCTCCCAGGAAATATACACGTCGTTCATAGCGTTTTCGCCAATCTGCTTAAGCTCTGTAAGGTGGTCACAGGCGTAAAGAAGCTCTTCTGATATAGCTTCGGGTGTATTTTCAGTAAGAATACCGTTACGATAATTTGTGAAATCCTCAGCGGCACAGCTTCCTGCAATAAGAACGCTCGGAAGGCCGCAGGCCGCAGCCTCACGTACAACAATACCGTTCGTATCGTAGAGGGAGGGGAAGAGGAACAAATCCGAAGCGGTATAATATACCCTAAGATCCTCTCGGTCGTTTATTGCGCCGGCGAACATACATTTTTCCGACAGTCCGCTTTCGTTTACGTATTTTTCTATTTCCTCACGGTCTCCGCCGTCTCCTACGAAGATCATTCTGAAATCCTTACCCTTGTCGGCGATAATTCTGAGGGAATCCACGATAAGCCTTATTCCCTTATACCAGAAAAGTCGGCCTACGAAAAGGAATACAGGCATATCGGAAGGAATGTCATATTCGGCACGGAGTGCGTCGGCATACTCCTGATTAGCTCTACCCTTAGGAAAGTCTACGCCGTTAGGCATTATTACATATTCGCCCTCGTAGCCTATACTGCGGAGATTTTCTCCTGCGCCTCGGCTTACCGTCCATACTTCGTCGCAGACGGATATGTTCTGTACCACGAATTTCGTAATCTGGGGGACGAGGAGAGGGTTATCTATAACGCGCTTTATATCCTCGTCGAACTTAGTGTGGTAGGTCATTATAAGGGGAGAGCCGTTCTTTTCCTTTAAAAGCCTTGCGAGAACTGTTGAAGCGAAAGGGCAATGGCTATGTATAATATCAAATTTGCTGTCACGGAGAGCTTCGAGGGTTGAGGAGCTGAAGGGGTAGCCCGCACGGTAGCCGATAAGCTTATCGGTAGCGAGACTTGAGTACCTTACTACAGGGAAGGAGTACTCGTCTGCAGCCTCGGGATGGCTCGGCGTAACGACAGTAGCGCTTCCGAGCTTATTTTCTATAGTAGTAGCATAATTTATTACAGCATTTGCGACACCGTCGATAAGAGGCGGAAAGGAATCGTTAAGTAAGCATACATTAAAATTTCTGCTCATAATATTTACCTCCGAACTTGTCTGTGTTCATAAAATCCTTTTGCTGTAAGCGGCTGCCTATATAATCCGCTATTCTATAATTATACCGCATTATGCTGATAAAATCAAGTAGAATTATTGATAATAAAAAGAAAATATGGCGAATAAGGCGATAGGCTTTGATAGTGCAGGCTGATGAGGGAAAGCCGCTATAAGCGTAGAACGGCACGTTAAGCGGCTTTTTGCGGTGCATCGTTTACGGAAAGTATGAAGCGGCAGGACTTTGTAGCCCTGCCGCCATAATTTATGATATAAACTTATGCCATAACCTTTACCATTACGGCCTTCTGCGCGTGAAGTCTGTTTTCTGCCTCATCGAAGATTTCGTTAGCGTGTGCTTCTAAAACCTCTTCTGTAATTTCTTCGCCTCTGTGAGCGGGGAGACAATGTAAAACCATACAGTCAGCCTTAGCGCCCTTCATAACTGTATCGTTAACCTGATATCCGTTAAAGGCGAGCTTTCTCTTTTCAGCTTCGCCCTCCTGACCCATAGAAGCCCATACGTCAGTATAAATAATATCAGCGTCAATTGCGCCTGTAACGGGGTCGTTCACGATTCTGAACTTATCACCGTAGGTCTTACAGAATTCCACTACCTCCTCGGCAGGATAATATCCCTCGGGGCATACGAGCGTTACGTTCATACCTACCTTGAGACAGCCTACTGCGAGAGAATGAGCCATATTATTACCGTCGCCGATAAAGCAGAAGTTAAGACCTTCAAGCTTACCCTTATATTCTCTGATTGTCATTAAATCGGCGAGAACCTGACAGGGATGAGCGAAGTCGGTAAGACCGTTTATGATCGGAATACTACCGTATTCGGCTAAATCCTCAACCTCCTTCTGTTCGAAGGTTCTTATCATTATACCGTCAAGGTATCTCGATAATACTCTTGCAGTATCCTGAACGGGCTCGCCTCTTCCTATCTGAAGGTCATTAGAGGAGAGGAAAAGGGGATAACCGCCGAGCTGGTACATACCTGTTTCGAAGGAAACTCTTGTTCTTGTAGAGGACTTCTGGAAAATCATACCGAGAGTCTTACCTTCGAGATGTCTGTGGGGGATACCGTTTTTAAGCTCATACTTAAGCTGGTCGGCAAGATTTAATATGTCGATTATTTCTTCTGTGGATAAATCGAGCATTTTAAGTAAATGTTTCATTTCTTTGTATCCTTTCTCTGTTAAGCATTTAATATTTCAGTTAAAATTCCGAGACCCTTATCTATTTCCTCGTAGGAAATAGTAAGAGGAGGAAGAAGTCTTACCTTATCCTTGGCTGTAAGAACGAGAAGCCCTCTGTTAAGGCATTCCTTCGCAACGTCGCCTGCTGTCTTGGTTTTAAGGGTTATACCTATCATAAGACCTATTCCGCTTAATGCGGAAACCTCGTCGATAAGCGAAAGCTTATTTCTTATATATTCAGCCTTTTCTCTTACTTCTTTGAGGAATTCCTTATCAGCCGCCTTATCGAGAACGGCTAAGCCGCCTGCACAGCATACAGGGTTACCGCCGAAGGTTGAACCGTGAGTTCCTGCCGTAAGAACGCTCGAGCATTTTTTCCCTGTAAGACAGGCTCCCATAGGAAGTCCGCCTGCAATACCCTTAGCGAGGGTAATTATATCAGCCTTTTTATCGAAATTTTCTCCTGCGAGGAATTTACCTGTTCTGCCGACGCCTGTCTGAACCTCGTCGGAAATCGTGAGAATATCCTTTTCCTCGGCTATTCTGAAGATTTCGTCTACGAATTCCTTGCTGAGAGCGTTTACGCCGCCCTCGCCCTGAATATATTCGAACATTATTCCGCAGACTGTATCGTCAATCTTACTTTTAAGCTCCTCGATATCGTTGGCGTTTACATATATAAAGCCTTCGGTAAAGGGGAAGAAGTAGTTGTGGAATACGTCCTGTCCAGTTGCGGAAAGGGTGGTAAGTGTTCTTCCGTGAAAGGAGTTTACAAGAGTTATAATATTGTGTCTGCCCTTGCCGTATTTGTCGAAGCTGTATTTTCTTGCAATCTTAATAGCGCATTCATTAGCCTCAGCACCGGAATTTCCGAAAAATACCTTTTCCATTCCCGAAGCTTCCATAAGCTTTGCCGCAAAATCAGCCTGCACCTTTGTGTAGTAGTAGTTGGAGGTATGCTGGATTTTCTTGACCTGACTGCATACTGCCTCTACCCAGTCTTCGTTACAGTAGCCGAGAGAGTTTGTACCTATACCGCTTCCGAAGTCGATATATTCCTTACCGTCCTCGTCATAAGCGGTTACGTCCGAGCCGCTTTCCATAACGAGAGGATACCTACCGTAGGTAGCCATAACATTTTCATTGAATTTTTCTATTGTGTTCATTTCTTTTGTCCTTATACAATCATTGTGCCTGCGCCCTCGTTGGTGAGGAGCTCGATTAAGATAGAGTGGGGGATACGTCCGTCGATGATATTAGCCTGCTTTACGCCTCGGCGTACTGCCTCAACACAGCAGTCAATCTTAGGAATCATACCGCCCGAAATGATGTTCTGCTTCTTAAGATAGGGAACCTCGCTTACGCCTACGGTGGGAATAAGTGTGGATTCGTCGTCCTTATCTCTTAAAAGACCTACTATATCGGTCATAAGTATAAGGCTTTCAGCCTTCATTTCTGCGGCAATTCTTGCAGCCGCCGTATCAGCGTTGATGTTATAGACCTTTCCGTCCACGCTGCTTGCTACAGTGGAGATAACGGGGATATATCCGCTGTTGAGAGTATCGTTGATGATATCGGTATTTATTTCAGTAATCTCACCCACAAGTCCGAGATCGGGGTTAAGCTGTTTAGCTTCAATCATATGACCGTCAAGGCCGCAGAGTCCGATTGCCTTACCCTTATGCTCATAAAGCTTTTCTACGAGATCCTTATTTACCTTACCGCAGAGTACCATCTGAACAATATCAACGGTTTCCTCGTCGGTATAGCGGAGTCCGTTCACGAACTTACTTTCCTTACCTACCTTTTTGAGCATATTGTTTATTTCGGGGCCGCCGCCGTGAACGAGAACGATTTTCATACCTACGGTACTTAAAAGTACGATATCGGACATAACGTCCTGCTTGAGCTGTTCGTTCGTCATAGCGTTTCCGCCGTATTTTACGACGATAACCTTATTTGTATATTTCTGGATATAGGGGAGAGCATCGCTTAAGATATTCGCTCTCATATCGTTATCAACATTAACCATTTTCTTCAAGTCCTTTCAAATCAGCTTCTGTAATCGCCGTTAATCTTTACGTAATCGTAGGTAAGGTCACAGCCCCAGGCTGTAGCGGAGAAGCTTCCGTCTCCGATTGAAATATCGATAGTGATTTCATCCTCTGAAAGGATTATTTTTGCAGTATCCTCGGAAAACTCGATTCCCGAGCCGTTCTTACATACGTCAATCTTACCCTTTACGGAGGAAAGAGAAACGTCAACCTTATTGATATCGAAATCAGCTTCGGCATAGCCTACTGCACAGAGAACTCTTCCCCAGTTAGCGTCCGAGCCGAACATAGCGCACTTGAAGAGGGGAGAGCGGATAACACTTTTTGCCACAGTTATTGCGGTATCAAGGTCATCAGCGCCCTTTACGTTACATTCGAGAAGCTTAGTTGCGCCCTCGCCGTCCTTGGCAAGCATACGGGTCATATTCATCATAACCGTATTGAGCGCCTTCCTGAACGCATTGTAATCTTCGTTTTCGCTTGTTATTTCATCATTTCCCGCCATACCGTTGGCCATAACCGAAACCATATCGTTTGTCGAGGTATCGCCGTCTACGGAAAGACAGTTATATGTAACCTTAACAACCTCCGAAAGAGCCTTCTGAAGCATTTCGGAAGAAACGGCACAGTCGGTTGTGATAAAGTTAAGGGTAGTAGCCATATTAGGGTGGATCATACCGCTTCCCTTAGCCATTCCGCCTAATCTGCAGGTCTTTCCTCCTGCAGTAAATTCAACGGCAACCTCCTTCTTTACGGTATCGGTGGTCATAATTGCTGTTGCCGCCGCTTCGTTTCCTGTGTAGGAAAGGGTATCGGCGAGAGGCTTTACTGCCTTTTCAACGGGCTCTATAGGTAAAATCTGACCGATAACGCCTGTAGAAGCTACAATAACTTCTTCGGGCTTTATACCGAGAACTCCTGCCGTAAGCTCGCACATTCTGAAAGCCTTTTCCTCGCCGTCGGCGTTGCAGGTATTCGCATTCTTCGAGTTAGCGATAACGGCGATAGCCTTACCGCCTGTCTTTTCGAGATTTTTCTTGGTTACAAGGATAGGAGCGCCCTTAACCTTGTTCTGTGTATAAACAGCGGCAGCGTTACACATTACATCGCTTACCACCATACATATATCGTTTTTCTTTGTGGGATTATCCTTTATTCCGCAGTATAAGCCGCTTGCCTTAAAGCCCTTAGCCGCACATACGCCGCCGTCAACAAAGTTATCTCCGCCTGTATTCTTTAATGTTATCATAATATTCTTCCTTTATATAAGACCTGTTGTTTCGTCAATTCCCATCATAATGTTAAGGCACTGTACAGCCGCTCCGCTTGCGCCCTTACCGAGATTATCGAGACGGGAGGCTATGAAAATCCTGTCGTCGTTTCCGCTTACTATAATTTCCATATTATTTGTATTTTCAAGGTCGTTAGCGGAAATGAAGCCGTCGGGAGCCACGTCGGAGCCGCCGAGCTCAGCAACCTTGATAAACTTACTGCCGTTATAATGCTCTGCGAACATCTTTCTGATATCAGATGGGGTGTACTTCCTTGAAAGGAAACGGCTGTGTAAGGGGAGGGTTACTACCATACCTGCAAAATAATCGCAGACATAAGGATTAAATGCAGGCTCAAAATCAAGACCGGGAATAAGCTTCATTTCGGGGAGATGCTTATGACCCTGAGTTAAAGCGTACTGTCTCGGAGAATCGAAGCCCTTGGCTCTGTTTTCGTCCTCATACTGTGCTATACCTTTTTTACCTGCGCCGCTGTAGCCTGAAACTGCGTGTACGGAAACGGGGTAATCCTTGGGCAGTATTCCGTTCTTCACAAGAGGATACGCCATTGAAAGGAATCCGCTTGCGTAACAGCCGGGAACGGCAACACGCTTCGAAGAAACAATCTTCGCTCTGTGCTCGGGGGAAAGCTCGGGGAAGCCGTAAGCCCAGTCGGGATTTACTCTGTGGGCGGTAGAAGCGTCGATTATTCTCGTATTTTCGTTTTCAACAAGGGAAACAGCTTCTATTGCGGCCGCGTCGGGTAAACAAAGGAAAGTAAAATCGGAAGCGTTAATGAGCTTTTTTCTTTCCTCGGTATCCTTACGCTTATCCTCGTCTATCTTTAATATTTCAAGGTCGTTTCTGCCCTTGAACCGTTCAAGTATCTTAAGGCCTGTTGTACCTTCCTGACCGTCAATAAATATCTTTGTCATTTTCTTTTGTCCTTTCGGTATTTAATTCTGTGTATAGAAGAGGCTCATTCCTGCCCCTCTTTCATCATTGGGACGCTTTATAAAGCCGATTTTTTCATAAAAAGGCTCTTTTCCTTTTGCTGATAAAAGGGAAACCATAGTAGTTTCGCCCTTTTCAACATATCCGTTCTGAACGAAATCCATAAGCTGGGAAATCATTTCCTTTCCGATACCCTGACCCTGAAAATCGGGATGAACGATAACGTCAACAACCAGCAGGTGGTAACCGCCGTCGCCTACTGCACGGGCCATAGAAATAGTTTTTCCTTCGGATTTTCCTACAGTTATAAAGCGTGAATTGGGAATACTTGTATTGAACTGGCGCTCGGAAATTTCGCCCCAGCCCACAAGCCTTCTGAGCTCGTTATATTCCTCGAAGGTTATATCTTTTGTAAATTCTATCATAATTTCTTTCTTACATATTCAATCTGTGCCTTTACGTTTTCGGGAGCGGGGCCGCCGTAGGATTTACGCTCACGTACGCAGGTATCGAGGCTTATTGCAGTATACACATCCTCGGTAAAGAGCTCTGTTTTTTCACGGTAGCATTCAAGGGGAAGGTGTTCAAGGTCGGTATTCTTAGCGATACATTCCGCAACAAGTCCGCCTGTAATCTTATAGGCGTCACGGAAGGGCATACCCTTCTTAACGAGATAATCGGCACAGTCGGTAGCGTTGATAAAGCCTCTTGCCGCCGCATTACGCATATTTTCCTTATAAACGCTCATTGTTTCAAGCATAGGGATAAAGGTGGAAAGACAAAGCTTAACATTGTCAACAGCGTCGAAAATCGCTTCCTTATCCTCCTGCATATCCTTATTATAAGCGAGGGGGAGACCCTTCATCATAGCGAGGAGAGTCATATTGTCGCCGAATACTCTTGCGGCCTTACCGCGTACAAGCTCAGCGATATCGGGATTCTTTTTCTGAGGCATTATGCTTGAGCCTGTGGCGAAAGCGTCGTCAAGCTCGATAAACTTGAATTCCCAGCTGCACCAGAGGATAATTTCCTCGGAAAATCTTGAAAGGTGCATCATTATTGTTGAAATCGCACTTGAAAGCTCGATACAGAAATCCCTGTCGGAAACGCCGTCAAGGGAATTAGCCATAGGCTCGTCGAATCCTAAAAGGGAAGAGGTTCTGAAGCGGTCGATGTTATAGGTTGTACCTGCTAAGGCTCCGCTTCCGAGAGGACATACGTTCATACGCTTAAGGGTATCGTCGAGACGTCCGATATCTCTTAAGAACATCTGTGCGTAGGCCATAAGGTGATGAGCGAAGGTAATGGGCTGAGCACGCTGAAGGTGAGTATATCCGGGCATAATCGTTTCGGTATGCTTATCGGAAATATCACAGAGTACAGAAGCTATCTTATGTACTAATGCTCTTATTTCAGCAATCTCGTCACGGAGATAAAGACGGATATCGAGCGCAACCTGGTCATTTCTCGAACGAGAGGTATGAAGTCTCTTTCCTACGCTTCCGAGGCGCTTCGTAAGCTCAGCCTCAATAAACATATGAATATCTTCTGCAGTCATATCGAGCTCAAGCTTTCCGCTTTCAATATCGGAAAGAACTTCTTCAAGCCCCTTTATAAGGACAGCGCTGTCCTCTTTTGAAATAATGCCTGCCTCTCCGAGCATTGTTGCATGGGCGATACTGCCCTCAATATCATTCTTATACATTCTGCCGTCAAAGGAAATTGATGAATTAAAAGCGTTAACACCGCTGTCAACTTCTTTTGAAAAGCGTCCTGCCCACATTTTTTCCATAATAACAGTCCTTTTTTAAATAGTGTTAAAAAAGCCGTAAACATATACGGAAATCCCGTATATGTTTACACTTTTATATATTGCTTAAGTGAAATTACTTGTTGTTTCTTTCCTCGTCAAGCATAGCCTTAACCTTAATCGGGAGACCGAAGAGGTTGATGAAGCCTGCGCTGTCCTTCTGGTCGTAAACGTCGTCCTCGCCGAAGGAAGCGAAATCCTCGCTGTAAAGAGTATAGGGGGAAGTAACGCCTGCGTTGATGATGTTACCCTTATAGAGCTTGAGCTTTACTTCGCCTGTACAGGTTTCCTGTGTCTTGTCAACGAATGCGTCCATAGCCTCTCTTAAAGGTGTGTACCACTGTCCGTTGTATACGAGGTCAGCATACTTGAGTGCAAGTCCTGCCTTATAATGCTGTGTTTCCTTGTCGAGACAGATTGTTTCGAGAACATCGTGAGCGTGGTAAAGGATAGTACCGCCGGGAGTTTCGTAAACGCCTCTGGACTTCATACCAACGAGTCTGTTTTCAACAACGTCGAATAAGCCGATACCGTTTTCGCCGCCGATCTTGTTAAGAGTCTTGATAAGCTTAACGCCGTCCATCTTTTCGCCGTTAAGGGCAACGGGAATACCCTTTTCGAAGGAAATTGTAACGTATGTAGCCTTATCGGGAGCCATTTCGGGGGATACGCCGAGCTCTAAGAACCCGGGCTTATTGTACTGGGGTTCGTTTGCAGGATCCTCAAGGTCGAGACCTTCGTGAGAAAGGTGCCAGAGGTTCATATCCTTGGAGTAGTTGGTTTCTCTTGTAATCTTGATCGGAACGTTATGAGCTTCAGCATATTCGATCTCCTGATCTCTGGACTTGATGTCCCAGATTCTCCAGGGAGCGATAATCTTAAGGGAAGGAGCGAGAGCCTTTATTGTAAGCTCGAAACGAACCTGGTCGTTACCCTTACCTGTACAGCCGTGACAGATAGCGTCAGCACCTTCAGCCTTAGCGATTTCAACAAGTCTCTTAGCGATAGGAGGACGAGCGAAGGAGGTACCTAAGAGGTAGCCTTCATACTTAGCGCCTGCCTTTAATGTGGGGAAAATGAAGTCGTTTACGAATTCATCCTGAATATCTTCGATATAGAGCTTTGTAGCGCCTGTCTTCTTAGCTCTTTCTTCAAGACCTTCTATTTCAGCGTCCTGACCTACGTTACCGGCTACGCATACAACTTCACAACCGGGATAGTTTTCGTGTAACCAGGGGATGATGATAGAGGTGTCTAATCCGCCGGAATAAGCGAGAATGATTTTTTTGATATCGTTTGCCATTTTTAAAACCCTTTCTTTTATTAAATTGTAAATAAATTACTATATATTATTATACACGAAATATTCATAATGTCAAGGTTATTTATACAGAAAAATGCATAATATTCTGTATAATATGAATATTTAATGAATATTTTGGATAAATCGAAATATGGGAGTTTTCATTCATATTTTTAAAAAATATGTAAAAATTGAAAAATATCCTTGACAAAAAAACTGTTCACAGATATAATTATAATATGAACGTGCATATTTCGGCACAGTTGGGAATTTTATAGTATTGTTCATTAAATTAAAATATCTGAACAAATACATTTAAAAGGAAGGTAACTGTTATGGTTTTGGGTGATAAGCTTGAAATACTTATCGGAAGAAAAAACATCAGTAAAACTGATTTTGCTGAACGGATAGGCATTACCTACAGAGGACTTGCCAATTATCTGAACGGGTCGAGAAAGCCTAAGAAGGAGGTTCTCACTAAGATTGCTTCGGAGCTTAATGTTTCGGTGGATTTTCTTACAGATAACTCAAAAAGCCTCATTCTCGACAGTAAGGAGCGCTTTGTATTCAATTCCACATCGGATTCGAATTCCATAAAGGAGGCTGCCGATTATCTTGAAAAGGGTAAGCAGATTTTCGAATGCAGCACCATAAGCCAGGAAGATAAGCAGGCTTTATTCGCTTGTCTTACAGAAATGTATTTTAATGCGGCGAAGGTTGATTAAGGCTTTTTCGCTCTTTGTAACAGCAGCAGTATTTCTATGCTCCTGTTCATCCTTGTCGCCTGTAAGAAAATCGGAATATCTGCTTGGAACGCTTATTACTGTGACGCTCTATGACGGCGACGATAAGGAACAGCTTATCGATGAATGCTTTTCTATCGTAAGGGATATCGAAAAAAAGGTTTCGGTGAATATCCCCGAAAGCGATATTTCGGTTATAAATAATACTGCATTCGGTTCGGAAGTAAAGCTTGACAATGAGCTTTTTTCGATTTTATCCGAAGCTATGGAATACTGTGTTCTTACCGACGGAGCTTTTGATATAGGGCTCGGAAAGCTTATAGATTTATGGGGAATAGGTACTGAAAGGGAAGCTGTTCCCGATATGAACGTTTTAGAAAATTTCATTGGCTTTAAAGGCTATGAACATATAATTATTGATAATGAAAAAAGAACAGTAAGCTTCGATGACGAAAGAGCTGCCCTTAATCTCGGCGCCTGCGCAAAGGGCTATGCGGAGGACAGGGTAAGAGACTTCCTTTTAAAGAATAATGTTACCTCGGCGCTTCTCGATTTCGGAGGGAGTATAACGGTTATCGGCGATAAGGACGGAAGCGGCTTCAATATCGGCGTGGCAAGTCCTGCAGAAAGCGGACTTAGCGGAGTTCTTTCGGGAATGAAGGATATTTCCGCCGTAACCTCCGGGGATTATCAGCGCTTTTTTATTGAGGAAGGAGCGACCTATCACCATATTCTTGACAGTACCACAGGCTTTCCCGCCGCTTCGGGTGTCAGAAGCGTGACGGTTGTGACGGAAAGCGCATTCAAGGGAGATTGTCTTTCTACCGCCGCTTTTGTTCTCGGAGCTGAAAAGGGAGCCGTGCTTCTTGAAAATGAAGGGTGCGGTTTTGTTTTTATTTCCGATAATGTTAAGGTATCGGAAAATCTCAGGAATAATTTCAGTTTGAAATATGAAGATTAAGTATTTGGTTTTTGCGCTGCTTGCCGTTCTTGCGGCAGTTATTATCTGTCTCACGCTTTTCGGTGGCGGCGGCGACGGAAAAAAGACCGCCTATGTTTACAGCGGCGGCGTTCTTGTACACGTAATCAGCCTTCAGGATGGCGACAGGAAAATCAGGCTTGAGGCAGGAGACGGTTATAACGTTATTTCTGTTTCAGAGGGAAAAATCGGCGTAATCGAGGCGGATTGTCCCGATAAGACCTGTATAAGGACAGGTTTTACCGATAACAGCTTTGTTCCCGTTATATGTATGCCCAACAGGCTTGAAATTGTGGTTAAGTCAGAGGCTACAGAAACGGACGGTGTAGCCCGATGAAAAATACTGCAAGAAAAACAGTCATTTTATCGGTTATGACCGTGCTTTCGCTGGGACTTTTCGCTCTTGAACTTCTTATACCGCCGTTTCCGTTTTGTCCTGCCGCTAAAATAGGTCTCGCCAATATTGTAACGCTTTTTATGCTTACGAGAAGGGAGCTTTTCCGTTTTGGCGACTGTTTTCTCGTTCTTATAGCGAGGTGTATTCTTTCCGCTCTTGTTACGGGCCGTCTTACTGCAGTATTATTCAGCGTTACAGGCGGTATTTTCGCACTTTTAGCTATGTGTTTTTTCAGAAAAATGTGGGATAATACAGCGGCGGTGAGCGTTTGCGGAGCGCTCGCTCATAATCTTGGCCAGATAATGGTTTCTGTTATTATGTACGGGGTTTACAGCATTTTTTATATGATACCCGTTTTCTTTGCCGCAGGAGTACTCAGCGGAGCCCTTACAGGAGCTTCCGTTATGCTTCTTATGCGGAATAAACGATTCAAAAATTATATTTTAAAATTAAGCAGGGAATAGATATGGAAAAGGAAAAAATTGAACGAATCAACTTTCTCGCGCGAAAGTCCAAAACTGAGGAGCTTACTCCCGAGGAAAAGGCTGAACAGGAACAGCTCAGAAACGAATACCGCGAGGGCTTCCGCCGAAGCCTTATGGGTCAGCTTGATAATGTCTATATTGTAGACGATAAGGGAAATAAGTCCAAGCTTATGAAGAACTGATACCGTGAGAAACGAAGAATTTGACTATGATTTCGCTAAAACCGGATACAGCGGTATTTTAAGCGATTCCTTCGCCGTTATATGGTGTGATAATGATTTTCTTTTCAGGAGGCTTTTACGCTTCAAGGCTTCTCTTGCCGATGAATTTTCATTCTCCGACGGAAAAATCAGCCGTATTTTCAAGGTTGACGGAATGTATTATAATGCGGAAATTGAACGCCTTGTAAATGACAGCATTATGTGCAGGATTTTCCCCGCCCTTACGGGAGAGCGTCTTGCAAGAGCTTCTATATACAGAAGCTCGGGTGATATATGTCATAATGCCCTTAATATAATGCATACCGTTGATGAACTGAGAGGACTTTCCGAAAACAGGAATGACGGTAAAACAGAGAGTTTAACCCGTTCATTGGTGGATTATGCCGAGGAAATATACGATTACGGCCTTAGTGTAATGAGATACGCCTCTCCCGATAATACTGCGTCATACATTCCTTTCAGAAAATATCTTCTCGATACCCTTAGAAGGCTTTTATTGTTTGTGAAGGGGCTCGAAAGAGAGATACATTACTATATCGGAATAGAAAGGGATTATCTTAAAATCGACTATAACACCTTCGAAATAGCGCTTCTTAATCTTGTGAAGCTGTTTTATAAGGTTTCTCCCGATAAAAGCTCCTGTACCTTAAGCGTAAGGGACGGCGAGGAGGGAGTCGGCAATTCGGTTATTCTCGAGACGTTTATACCCTTAAGCGGGGATTACGATAAAAAATCCTTGAAATCGGTAATGAATACGGAGAAAAGCCTCTTTTCCTCTATGGGCGGAATTATAAGTTTTAAGGAGGATGCTGACGGAATAAGGATAGAAGGGATAATTCCCGTAGCTTACGCTTCCTCTCGTAAGGAAGAGGAGGATACCGAGACTCTTTACCTTAATTGCGACGCCGTATGGCAGGATACCACTTCGGAAGTCGAAAGCCTTTACAGAAGGAGTAACGGAAAGCTCTTCCGCAGCAATCTTATCAGGCTTGAGGATGAGACGGAAAATGACAATATAAGCGTTATTCTCGGTTTTCTTTTCAAATAAATCAAAACATTATTTTATATTTATCACATATTTATCACATTTATGGGTTATACTATGAACAGTCAAGGGGGTCACCCTTTGATGATGGTTAATGACGAATTAATCATAATTTCCTCTCCCAACATTTCATTTTAATCTAATTTTATTTCATTTTCTCCTCTATGGCGAAAACTTTGTTCAGTATGGATCCACAGGCTCTTTACTGAACTTTTTTTTACAATTTTTATGAAAGGCGGATTATGTTATGTACAGGATTCTGATAGCTGACGATGAGCAGAAGATTAGAGAAGTTATAAGAGAATATGCCGAATTTGAAGGGCACAAGGTATTCGAGGCCGTTGACGGTATGCAGGCCGTTGAAATGGTAAGAAGCGAGGATTACGATATTGTTATTCTTGATGTTATGATGCCTAAGCTCGACGGCTTTTCAGCCTGTAAGGAAATCAGAAAGATAAAGAATGTTCCCGTACTTATGCTTTCTGCACGAGGTGAAGAATACGATAAGCTTTTCGGCTTTGAAATAGGCGCAGACGATTATGTTGTAAAGCCCTTTTCTCCGAAAGAGGTTCTTGCTCGTGTAAACGCAATAATAAAGCGTAACCAGCCCTCCGCCAATGTAGGAGATATAGTAAGATTCGAGGGTCTCGAAATCAATTTTACTGCAAGAAGCGTTATAATAGACGGAGAAAAGGCAAATCTTACTCCAAAGGAATACGATCTTCTTTTCTATCTCGTAAGGAACAGGAATATTGCTCTTACGAGGGACAGGCTTCTTTCCGAGGTATGGGGCTACGACTTCTTCGGTGACGACAGAACTATAGATACCCATATCAAAATGCTGAGAAATAATCTCGGCGAATACCGTAAGTTTATAGTAACGCTTCGCGGAATGGGGTATAAATTTGAAGCATAAACGCAGAAATTACTTCAAAAGTTTAAAATTCAGAGTATGGTCAGTACTTCTCGGGTTTACAATTACTATTCTTGCGATTCTTTATTCCTCACAGGTGCTTCTTATGCCTGTTATATATGAATTTATGAAAACGCAGGAATGTATTTCCACAGCTCTCGAAATAAAGTCAACCTGGATGAATGATACTATTTCGGAGCTTAAGCATATAATCGACGAAAGCGCCCGCCAGAAGCAGATGGGTATTCTTGTGAATTTCCCGTCTAATGTTACAGGCGGACTGCCTCTTACTTATTCCAATGACGCTACAGGCTCCTCTGCCACAATCGACAGGCGAGTAAGCGTAAGCGACGAGCTTATATACGAGCTCAGAAATTCAAAGTCGGGAATGCTTTTCTTTCCTGTAGAGGACGATACGAAGGATTCCTTTATGCTTGCGACTTATGTGGGCACTCCCGATAATATGGTAGGCTATATCTTCATATACAGCTATCTTGAGCCTACAGGTACCACTACGCAGATTCTTGCCAATATATTCCTTACTTCGGCAGGATTTATAATAATACTGAGCTTTATAGTTTCGTTCTTTATCTCCGATAAGGTGGCCGACCCGATAGTAAAGATATCGAAATCGGCGGATAAGCTTATTACGGGCGAATTCAATGTAGGCTTTTCTAAGCACGAGTTCAGCGAGATTTCGCTCCTTAAAAATAACCTCAATATGGTTTCCTACGAGATTTCGAGAACGGAAAGCTTAAGAAAGGATCTTCTTGCCAACGTTTCACACGACCTTAGGACGCCTCTTACTATGATAAAGGCTTATGCGGAAATGATAAGGGATCTTTCGGGAGATAACAAGGAGAAAAGAGAAAAGCATCTTCAGGTTATTATTGATGAAACCGATCGCCTTAATCTTCTTGTTTCGGATATTCTTAATCTTTCAAAGCTTCAGAGCGGAGTTATTGAGCTTGACAGGCAGATTGTAGATTTCAGCAGTCATCTCCGTGAAATAGCGAACCGATTTTCAATGCTGGACGAAACGAAGATTGAGCTTGATATAAAGGATAAGGTATATATAAGCGCTGACCCGAAGCAGCTCGGCCAGGCAGTTTACAATCTTCTTATAAATGCAATAAACTATTCGGGTGTAGATACTGTTACAATACGTCTTTATCCGATAAAGGGCGGAAAGGTCCGCTTCGAGGTATCGGACAGCGGTGTAGGTATTGCCGAGGACCAGCTTCCTTATATCTGGGAAAGGTATTATAAGGCGAATCGCTCCGAAAACTATAAGCGTGCAGGAAAAGGTACAGGTCTCGGCCTTTCAATAGTAAAGGGCGTATTTGAATGTCACGGCTTTAATTACGGAGTAGAAAGCGAGGAAGGAAAGGGAACTACATTCTGGTTTGAATGTAATGTCGAAAAGGTGATTGAAGGTGGAGATGAAATATAAGATAGACGGGGAAAGCGAAGGGAAGGAGATTTCTCAGTTCCTTCGTAAACTCGGCTACAGCCGTTCGATAATAACACAGATAAAGCACGGCGAAAGACTGCTCCTTAACGGAATAAAGGCGAGAACGATTGATATACTGCACAACGGAGACACGTTAACGGTAAAAATGGAGGACGAAACGGAGATTGTACCTAATTCTTCGCTGTATGTCCCTGTGGCTTATGAGGACGAGGATATAGTCGTGTTTGATAAGCCCTTTGATATGGCAGTACACCCTTCCATACGGCATTATGAGGATACCCTTGCGAATTATTTTGCATACAGATATCCGGGCGTAACCTTCCGCTCGATAAGCAGGCTCGACAGAAACACTTCGGGGCTTGTGATGGTAGCTAAGAACAAGCTTTCAGCGGCAATTCTCTCGGGCAATCCGAAAATGAGGCCGAAAAAGCTTTACTATGCCGTTCTGACAGGAGATATTTCCCGTGAATACGGGTGCTGCGGCGAAATAATAGCTCCTATAGCCAGGGAAAAGGAAAGTATTATTACGAGAATTGTAAGCCCCGAGGGACAACACGCTCATACGGTTTTCAAGGTCATAAAAAGCTCCCCCGAGATGAGCTTTACGGAGGTTTCTCTCGTAACGGGCAGGACTCATCAGATACGCGTCCATTTCAGCTATAAGGGATACCCTCTTGTCGGGGACGATTTATACGGCGGAAGCCGTGAGCTTATAAGCCGACACGCTCTTCATTGCGGTTGTCTTAGCTTTACGCATCCCGTAACGAAGGAAAGAATGGTTGTGAATTCGGAAATTCCCGAGGATATGAAAAAACTAACGGATATGATATAAAAAGTGCTGTACAGTTTTACTGTACAGCACTTTTCGTTATTCATTCTCGGTATTTTCCGATATATCCTCGATAATTTCCCTTATTTTATCGACGCCTTCGCCTGTTTCGGCGGAAAATTCTATCATTGTAATGTCCTCAGCGCAGGGAATTTCAGTCATAATCGCTTCACGGCGCTGTTCACGCTCTCTCTTTTTAAGCTTATCAGCCTTCGTCAGTACAACCACGAAGGGGATACCGCTGTCGATAAGGAAGTTTATCATCATTATATCGTCGGCAGTAGGCTTGTGGCGGAAGTCGATAAGCTGGAAAACGAGGGCAAGGGAACGGTCATCGTTCAGATATCCCTCAATAAGCTCCGCCCAGCGCTGTTTTTCGCTTTTTGACACCTTAGCATAGCCATAGCCGGGAAGGTCTACTATATATAGGTTTTCAAGGGAGAAAAAGTTGATTGTAATAGTTTTACCCGGCATCGCACTTACACGGGCGAGGGACTTCCTGTTCATAATCTTATTGATGAGGGAGGATTTTCCCACGTTTGAACGTCCTGAAAAGGCTATTTCGGGCCGTTCGGTTTTGGGAATCTGCTTAAATGTACCGTATGAAGCGGAAAACTCAGCTTTATTGTAATTCATTATGTCGTTCCTTTCAGTTCGCCGAAGGCCGTGCTGTTTTTCTCTGAACACGTCTTTTGGTTTTGGGCGCCGACAGAGCGTTTTCCAGGACGGTTTCGATTCTTTCGGCTGTGATAAAGGTTATCTTTTCCTTTACTACTGCGTCAACCTCGTCTAAGTCAGCTTCGTTATCCTTAGGTATAATTACTGTCTTAGCTCCCGCCTTATATGCGGCCATAGACTTTTCCTTAAGGCCGCCGATAGGAAGCACCTTACCGTGAAGTGTTATTTCGCCCGTCATAGCCACGTCTCTTCTTACAGGTATTCCCGAAAGGGCTGATACTAATGCAGTAGTCATAGTAACGCCTGCTGAGGGGCCGTCCTTAGGAACCGCACCCTCGGGAGCGTGGATATGTAAATCCTTGTTTTTATAGAAATCGGGGTCGATATTGTAATTCTTTGCGAGGCTTCTTACGAGGCTTACGGCTATTTTGCTCGACTCCTTCATAACATCTCCCAGGGAGCCTGTTACCTCGATTTTTCCCGTACCCTCCATAACTATAACCTCAAGGGGCATAGTTACACCGCCTGCCGAGGTCCAGGCAAGTCCTGTAACAACACCGATTTCGTCGTTGGCGGAAATTGTTTCGGGAAGATACTTTTTAGTACCGAGGAAATCCTTAATATTCTTGTCGTTTACCGAAACGGATTTTTCTCCGTTTACAAGCATTTTAGCGGATTTTCTGCATACTGCCGCAATTTTCTTTTCGAGACCTCTTACGCCCGCTTCACGGGTGTAGCTGTCGATTATTGAATAGACTGCCTTATCGTTGATTCTTACAGTACGCTTGTTTTCACCGTGCTTTTTGAGCTGTTTCGGGATAAGGTGCTTTTTGGCGATATTGAATTTTTCTTCTCTCGTATAGCTTCCGAGCTCGATTATTTCCATTCTGTCGAGAAGGGGAGCGGGAATAGTGTCGGTTGTATTTGCGGTTGTTATGAAAAGCACGTTGCTTAAATCTACGGGGATTTCGAAGTAATGGTCGGTAAAGGTAGAATTTTGCTCGGGGTCGAGAACTTCAAGCATAGCCGCCGAGGGGTCGCCCTTGTAATCGTTACTCATCTTGTCGATTTCGTCGAAAAGCATAACGGGATTCATACATTTGGCCTGTTTAAGAGCGTTGATTACTCTGCCGGGCATAGAGCCCACATAAGTTTTTCTGTGTCCTCTTATTTCCGCCTCGTCTCTGTCGCCACCCAAAGAAATACGCACGTAGGCTTTTCCGAGAGCTTCTGCAATAGATCGTCCTATAGAGGTTTTTCCGACTCCGGGAGGCCCTACGAGACAGATAATCTGCCCTTTTATTTCGGGATTAAGCTTTCTTACAGATATTATTTCGAGAATACGCTCCTTCACCTTTTCGAGACCGTAATGATCCTTTTCGAGCTGTGCTTCGGAGGCTTCAAGGTCGATAACCTCCTCCGTATAGGTGTTCCAGGGCATTTCAAGAATAGAATCGAGATATGTTTTTATAAGGCCGTATTCCTGTGAGGAAGGAGAAAGCTTCATCATCTTAGCCGCTTCGCGGATAAGCTTTTCTTCTACATCCTCGGAGAAGCCTACTGCAGTAATTCGCTCGCTGTAATCATAGGCTTCGTCTTCGAATTCATCTGTACCGCCGAGCTGACGGGAGATAGCCTTCATCTGTTCACGGAGGATATATTCACGCTGGTTATTATCGAGAGTATTTCTTATATTTTCATTGATTTCCGATTCAAAGCGAAGTATTTTTATTTCCTCCGAAAGCATTTCCAGAAGATTTTCCAGCCTTTTTTCAAGAGAATTAAGCTCTAAAAGCTTCTGCTTATCCTCGGTCTTAAGATAAACATTGAAAATAATAAGGTCGAAAAGCTGTTTTATGCTATGCTCCTCTTCGATTTTTCCGACGAGTCCCTCGGGAATCTTCGGAACGAGGGCGGCGTATTCCTTGAACAGCATTTTAAGCGTTCTCGCATAGCTTGAAGAAATACTGTTTTCGGTAGCGGTACTTTTTCCCGAGGCTTCGACTACTGTAGCTACATCGTAGCTTTCGAAGGTTGAAAGTGCAGTAATCTTAGCCTTGTATTTTCCCTGTATAAGAACACGGGTAGCCTTGTCAGGGGTTTTAAGAAGCTGTTTTACCTCAGCTACAACACCGATATTGTATAAATCCTCAAGCTCGGGCTCATCGGTTTCGTAGTTCTTTTGGGTAATAACGAAAACCTGCTTGTCTGTTGCGCAGGCAGTCTTTATTCCTTCGAGGCGGTTGCTGTCGAAAAGGTCGAAGTTAAGGGACATTCCCGGAAAAACAACCACGCCTTTAAGAATAATAACGGGTAGTGTATGTTTAAGTTTAACTGTAGTTCTTGCCATAAATAGTATCCTTTCCTGCGGTAAATCTATAATTTACCTGTGAAGCTGTCGCTACGGACAACTCCTTATATTATACAATATCAAGCCGATAAAATCAATAGCTTAAGCCTGTAAAAATACAGGATAAAAAAGCGGATTTATCCTGCTGTTACATAATTTCTCAGCTTTTCGAGCTTTGCTTCGCCTATTCCCTTTACTTTTATAAGCTCGTCCACGTCGAGAAAGCCGTTATTCTCATTGCGGTAGTCGATAATCTTCTGAGCTGTGACCTTTCCGATACCGTTAAGAGTCATAAGCTCCTCGAGGGTAGCGGTGTTTATGTTGATAAGCCCTTCTTCGGGGACTGACGCCTGAACCTTGGTTTCCTCGGGCAGTATTTCTGCCGTAAGAGTAAAGCTGTCGGCGGAAATGTCAACATATACAATCGCTGCTATACATAATGCCGCATATATTCCGATAAATATGAGCGCCTTACTGAAAATCGGCTTGTTTAGCTTACGTTGATACTTTTTCAATCAGATGTCCTGCCTTAAAACAATATATATAAATTCTATCACATATTGAATTGCCTGTCAAATCCGAAATTTTAAAAAAATTTTTCTGCTCGACGGCTTTCGACAAATTTTTCGTAAAAGTTATGATATAATACCGTCATAACAATTTGGATATATAAACAGAGATACCCTGACAGCTTCATTTTAAGCGTCGGGGTATTTCACATTTAAGAGGATAGCTTTTTACAATTTTCATATAATAATATTACATTTTGTCGGTACGGGAAAATGGTATAATTATTAAGTAAATTTATATCTTTACAGGAGGCAAAAATGGTAGACGTAAAGGGAAGATGGGCGCTTATAACAGGCGCAAGCAGAGGTATAGGATATCTTACAGCTATTTTTATGGCTAAGCAGGGCTGTAATCTCATACTCCACAGCAGAAAGCCCGAAAACACAGTTAAGGTGCTTGAAGAGGTAAAGGCTCTCGGAGTTGAAGCTTATGCGGTATCGGCGGAGCTTTCCGATCTTGAAGCAGTAGAAAAAATGCTTAAGGAAATTGATGAAAAGGGAACTGTTGTTGATATAGTTCTTAATAATGCAGGTATACAGATTGCTTACAGAACGGATTATTATTCGACGCCTGTTTCCGATTATATCGAAAGCTATAAAATCAACACCATAGCACCCGCTTTGATATGCTATCATTTCCTTCCGAAAATGATAGAGCGAGGCTTCGGGCGTATTCTTAATACAACAAGCGGTATAAGACTTGAGCCCGAACAGGCAGGCTATTCCGCAAGCAAGGCGGCGCTTGATAAGATTACTATTGACTTAGGCTCTAAGGTTAACGGAACCGATGTAATGATAAATCTTACCGATCCCGGCTGGTGCAGGACTGATTTAGGCGGACCCAATGCTCCTAATGCTCCCGAAAGCGCTATTCCCGGAATAGTTGTCGGCGCTTTTGTAGACGATAAGAAGTCGGGAAGATATCTTAACGCTCCTTTCTTTACAGGTATGACCCTTGAGGATGCGGTTAAGAAGGCGGAAGCTGAATTTGACCACCCCTATGGCGCATAAATATGAAAAATGGCTCGTGTTCAGAACACGGGCCTTTTGTTTACAAAAAGTTTAACAAACAGTTATAGAATAACAATGGTTAATTGTATTAAAAGAAGGGAATGGTATAAGAATGACAGGACTTGTTCTTGAAGGCGGCGCTCTCAGAGGTATATTTACTGCAGGAGTACTCGACGTACTTATGGAAAACGATATATACGCTCCGTATGTTATCGGCGTATCGGCAGGCGCTTCCAACGCTATGAGCTATAAATCCCGTCAGCAGGGACGAAACAAGATTATCTCCCATCCTCCGAAGAAGGATTCCTATTACGGCGTGGGACAGTTCGTGAAATGCGGTAATATTGTTAATCTTGATAAGATGCTTGACGAATTTGCCTATGAAACGTATCCCTTCGATTTTGATACATATTTTTCAAACGATATGAAGGTTGAATATACCGCAACCTGCCTCGAAACAGGAAAGTCGGCTTTTCTTACCGACGGTAATGACAAGGAAAGGCTTATTACGGCGGTTAAGGCCTCCTGTGCGCTTCCTATGCTTTCTACTCCGATAGAGCTCGACGGCCTGCATTATGCAGACGGTAGTATTACAGACTCTATTCCCGCAAAAAGAGCTATGGAGAACGGCTGTGACAGGGTAGTAGCGGTACTTACCCGTCCCGAGGGCATAGGCCACGCTACCGATTATACAAAAACAAGGGGTATACTTAAGACTATGTTCGGAAAGAAGTATCCCGAATTTTTCAATTCCTGTATGAATCGAGTGGAGTATTATTCGGAGGCGGTAGATTACCTCGGAAATCTCGAAAAAGAGGGAAAGGCGCTTATTATACGACCTGAGCTTCCCGAGCTTTCAAAAACCGAAAAGGATGAAGCCGTTATCGAGGCTTATTATGTACACGGCAGGGAAAAGACCCTTGAAAAAATAGATATTCTCAGGGAGTGGCTTAAATGAAAATACTTTTAATTAACGGAAGCCCTCGAAAGAACAGCAATACTATGGTTATTACCGAGGCCTTTATTCGAGGTCTTATGAACGGCGGAGAAAATGAGCTTAAGCGGTACGATTTATCCGACTGCAGTATAAAAGCCTGTCTCGGCTGTTATTCCTGTTGGGGAAAGAATGCAGGGCGCTGTGTAATTGACGATGATATGACGGAAATACGGAAGGATATACTTGAATCCGATATTATCATCGAAAGCTTTCCTCTCTATTTCTTCGGTATTCCGTCGGAAATGAAGGCCTTTACCGACAGGCTTCTCCCTTTTACTATGCAGTATGTGGGAGGAGAAAGCTTCCACGAAATGAGGTATAAGGAGCTTCTTAAGAAAAAGCTTGTTATTATTTCGAGCTGTGGTTACTCTGACGCCGAGGCTATGTATGGCGCAGTAAAAATGCAGTACGACCTTATCTGCGGAAAGGGCGGATATACTTCGATTTTCTGCGGAGAGGGAGAGATACTCGGTCTCGGAACCCGCCGTCCCCAGATGAGATATTATCTCGGAAATATCGAAAAGGCAGGGCAGGAGTTCAGCAAAACTCTTTCTCTTTCCGAGGAAACAAAAAAGCTTATTTCTGAGCCGATACTGCCTAAATCTATGTTTGAGGCTGTGGCGAAGGCTCATTGGTCACAGTTCAGAGATGAGGAATAATCTTAAAGTAAGAGGTAATTCGGATGAACGTGATAGATATAATCGGGAAAAGACGAAGCTATAGAGGAAAATTCAAGCCAGTACCTGTTCCGAGAGAGGATCTCATAACCATAATGAAGGCTGGGCTTAATGCTCCTTCGGGCTGTAACAAACAGACAACAAGCCTTATTGCTGTTGATGACAGGGCGGTAATGGAAAAGCTCCACAGCGTTATAAATCCTCCTGTAGGGGAGACAGCTCCCGCTATGATATGCGTACTGACGCAAAGGATAAATGCGTACAGGGATAAATGCTTTGCTGTTCAGGATTATTCGGCGGCAATTGAAAATATGCTGCTTGCGATAACTGAGCTTGGATATGAGAGCTGTTGGTACGAGGGCCATATTACCGATGAGGACAGAATCGGCTATCAGATGGCTCAGATACTGAAGGTTCCCGACGATTATGATTTGGTATGCTTTTTACCTGTAGGAATAGCGGAGGAAGAAGCCGTGATGCCAAAGAAAAAGCCCTTTGGCGAAAGAGCCTGGTTTAACGGCTTCGGAAAAACGGAGTAATATTTTCGATATAAATAGAAATAAGCGTCTGCCGAGAAGCAAACGCTTATTTTTTATTGGTAGAAAATATTACTTAATAGTTTTCTTTTCTTACTTCGAAGAAGCTCTGGGGGTGGAGACATACGGGACAAGCGCCGGGAGCCTTCTTACCGATAACGAGGTGACCGCAGTTACGGCATTCCCACATTGTTTCTTCGGACTTTTCGAATACCTTCTGCATTTCCACATTGTTAAGAAGCGCACGGTATCTTTCCTCGTGAGCCTTTTCAATCTTAGCTACTGCTCTGAAACGAGCTGCTAATGCAGTAAAGCCTTCTTCTTCAGCTTCCTTAGCGAAGGTTTCGTACATATCTGTCCATTCGTAGTTTTCGCCTGCAGCTGCTGCAGCAAGGTTTTCGGCAGTAGTACCGAGCTCGCCGAGCTCCTTGTACCACAACTTAGCGTGTTCCTTTTCATTTTCAGCAGTCTGGAGGAAAATTGCGGCAATCTGTTCATAGCCTTCCTTCTTAGCTACGGAAGCGAAATAAGTATACTTGTTTCTTGCCTGAGATTCACCTGCGAAAGCTGCCATTAAGTTCTTTTCAGTTTTTGTTCCTTTGAGTTCCATAATATAGACTCTCCTTGTTTCATAATATTAAAGCCATAAGGCTTATTAACAGTTTTTACAATGCTCACAGATATAATGAACATTAAGATCATAGCCTGTAATTTCGCCGCCGATACTTTTTTCAAGCATTTCCTTAAGTCCGCCGTTATTGAAATCGGCTATAGCACCGCAGGAATTACATATAATATGATCGTGGGGGATAAGATTCTTATCGTAGAAATCAGCACCGTTACTGATACCGATTTTTCTGATAAAGCTATTATCGGAAAGAAATTTAAGGTTATTATACACGGTAGCCATAGCTATTCCCGGCATTTTTTCCTTAGCCATTAAATATATTTTGTCAGCAGTAAGATGGTCGGGGGAATTATTTATGATGTCTAATATAAGCTGTCTTTGTACAGTCATAATAATAAAACCTCAAATTTAGAATTATTCTAAATCTAATATATCATACATATCACTGTTTGTCAATAGCTTTTCAAAAAAATTTTAAGAAAGCCTGACCGTGTGTTATACAGGGTCAGGCTAAGCTTTACTTTTCAAAGAACAATAACTATTCTTGATTTATTTCTTTTTGGCTCTCTTCAGCAGACTCGGTTTTTCTCTTCTGAAAAATTTAGCATACAGATAATACTGCCCGAAGGCGAGAAGAACTATAAGTATAACTACGATTACAGTAGCAGGATTCCAGAAGCCGTTCAAAGAGAAGTAAACGGTAAGATATACGAGTACTGCCGAAAGAATTATTCCCGAGACGAGGGGGCTGTTTCCTTTTTTCATAATCAGCCCTGAATTTTCTTAGCCATAAGTGTATTTTTCATAAGCATAGCTATCGTCATAGGGCCTACGCCGCCGGGAACGGGAGTTATGTAGGAGGCCTTCTTTTCAACCTCGTCAAACTTTACGTCGCCGCAGAGCTTATTCTCCGCATTACGGTTCATACCTACGTCAATTACCACAGCGCCTTCCTTAACCATATCTGCTGTAACGAAATCAGCCTTACCTACTGCGCTTACGAGAATATCGGCGCGGCGGCATACCTCGGCTAAATCCTTTGTTCTTGAATGGCAGATTGTTACTGTTGCATTTTCGTGGAGAAGAAGCATAGCCATAGGCTTTCCTACGATATTGGAGCGTCCGATTACGACGCATTCCTTACCGGAAACATCAGTGCCTGTGCTGTGAATAAGTTCCATTACTCCTGCAGGAGTACAGGGAAGGAAAGCGTAGTTTCCTATCATAATCTTACCTACGTTTGTTGCGTGGAAAGCGTCAACATCCTTTAAGGGAGAGATTCTTTCGATTATATGCTCTTCGTTTATCTGCTTGGGGAGAGGGAGCTGGACGAGAATACCGTTTATATTCTTGTCCTCGTTAAGAGTATCAACAAGCTCGAGAAGCTGTTCCTCTGTTGTCTCCTCGGGGAGAGCGTATTCGTAGGACTTGATTCCACAGGCTTCGCAGGCCTTTTTCTTGTTGTTTACATAAACACGGCTTGCCTGATTATTTCCTACGATTACTACCGCAAGTCCGATCGAAAGACCGTCGCGCTCGATTTCTGCGCGAACCTCGTCCTTTACCTTCTGGGATACTGCTTTTCCGTCGATTAAAATAGCCATTTCACTTAATTTCCTTTCTTTTCATTATCATCAAAAATGCTGGGTGCACTTATAACTTCCTTGTCTGCCTTTTTCATAGCCTTAAATGCCTTCGCTGTTTCCTTTTCGTTAATAAGGGAACGGCGGTACTTTTCCATTCGTAATCTCGAAGCCTCTTTATGAATCCATCTTTTATATGTCTTGCTGTTCTTTACCTTTATCTTGAAATAGATAAGGAGTATGAGGCAGAATACTGCCGAAGCGAAGCCCACAAGCTGTGAAACCCTGAGCCCCGTGTCGCCTACATAAAGGCTGTCGGTTCTGAGTCCTTCGATAATTCCTCGTCCTGTACCGTACCAAATAACGTAATAGAGGAAAAGCTCGCCGTCGAAGGTCTGAATTTTTGAAAGCAGGAAGTGTATTACGAGAATACCGAGTCCACACCACAGACTTTCATAAAGGAAGCAGGGATGAACAAGGGCATATTCGCCGAGGGGGAGTGCTTCCTGAGCCGCCATAACTTCGGGATACTGTGAAATTGTGGTGCCTGTCATACCCCAGGGTAAATTTCCTGCAGTAGGAGCGCCGAAGGCCTCCTGATTTACGAAGTTGCCCCATCTTCCTATACCCTGACCGATAAGGAAGCCTGTACCGCCAAGGTCGAGAATAGGAAGAACAGGAGTTTTCTTTATCTTACATACCAGTATTCCCACGAGAACGCCTGCGATAATTCCGCCGTAAATGGCGAGGCCACCGTTATGGATTGTCGTAAAGAAGGTAATAAAGTCGAATTTGTAGGTATTTTCGGGATTAAGGTTCCAGAAAATAACGTAATAAAGACGTGCGCCGAGGAAGCCGGCGATACCGCCGAAAAGAGCTACGTCGAAAACATCATCGCCTGTTATTCCGTACTTTTTTCCTCTTATTGTACAGTAAACTACTGCAAGAATAAGTCCTAAGCCGATAATAAGCGCATACCAGTAGACCGAAAAGCCGAAAATTTTAAAGGCTACGGGATTTACAGGAATTTCGCCCGAAAACAGGTTTGGAAATTCAACTGCGCCCTGTAATAATTTTGCTGTTGTCATTTTATTTTCCTTTCTTTTATTTTTCCAAAGGCTCGATAACCGAAAGATTGTAATTATCGGTATCAAGTCTTAAAAGTGCGTCGGTAACGTCGTCGTAGGTTATACCTGCTGTAATCTCAACATTTTCGTATATGTTTATTCCGTTGAATTCAGCCTGCATAGCGCTTTTAGCCACAGAGCTGACGTTATTGAAGGTTCCTACAAGCTCTCCGTAGGTCATCTTTTTAACCGTTTCGAATTCATCTCTCGGGATGCCTTCCTTTTTGAGCCTGTTAAGCTCGGAGATAATTTCATCCTTAACCTTATCGGGGTCTCTCGATTCTCCGTCAGCCGTAGGGAGGAAGAAGCCTCTTCCGTTGAAAACGCCTACGTGGAAGGTATCGTTTATGAGTCCGCTTTCATAAAGACGGCTGAAGAAGGGGGAAGCGTTTCCGAGGGCAGTCTCGAAAAGAATGTTATATATGATGAAATTACGGGTGTTTTCATAGCCTGTATAGTTCGGCATTTTAAAGGAAAGCTGGAAAAGGGGAACGGCACAGTAAAGCTTCTGGACACAGCGTTTTTCCTTAACCTCGTAGGGCTCCTCGGGTATCAGTATGTCAAGTCCGCTGTCCTCTGAGGCGGTAAGAAGCTCATCGCATATTCTGAGAACCTGTTCGGGCTCAAAATTTCCTGCCACAGAAAGAACCATATTGTTAAGGTTGTAAAATGCATTATAGCAGCGGTAAAGGAGATCCTTATCAATCTGTTTTATGCTGTCGGTGGTTCCTGCA
This sequence comes from Ruminiclostridium sp., assembly GCA_045579625.1. GTDB lineage: Bacteria > Bacillota > Clostridia > Oscillospirales > Ruminococcaceae > Ruminiclostridium_E. The sequence goes on along the minus strand of JAZNMN010000002.1, from coordinate 29,600 downwards.
ATATCAATTCTTACGGGGTTGTTGTGATAGACCGAGGAAAGTCCGTTAAAGAACACTCTCCAGCCGGGATCGTCAAGATATATCTTTATTTCCTGAGAAATGATGCCTTGCTCTTTCTGGACGCTTTCTTCCGTGAAATAAGGATTTGTCACGAAATTTATAAGAATTCGGAGGTTTTTCTCGAATTCCCTTGTGCAGGAAAAATAGTAAGCGGTAGAATCGAAGGAGGTATAAGCGTTTGCGCTTGCTCCTGTTTTTGCGTACTGTTCGAGGGCGTCACAGTCGTCATTCTCAAAAAGCTTATGCTCGAGATAATGGGCGATACCCTCGGGAACGGTAGTATATTCTGTTTCAGCCTTAGTTTTGAAGGTCGTATCAACAGAGCCGTATTTAGCTCCGAAAATTGCGAAGGCGGTGCTGTATTTCTTCATAGGGTAAAGGCATATTGTAAGACCGCTCTTATGCTTTATTCTCGTATATTTTTCCTTTATTCTCTTATTTTCAATGATATCGGAATTCATTCTTCTTCCTCCTTATCCTCGGAAGTAAGTATAAAAACAGTATCTGTCTTCATAGAAGCCGCCGCCTCGATAATTTCTTCTCTTGTAACGGCGTTTACGCGTTCTGCCATTTCCTCGGGAGTTATAATATCATTATCCATAATTCTCGAAAAATACCAGTTCAGCGTAGTACTTACTCCGTCGTTTACGGAGCTGAAGCTGTTGAGAAGGGAAAGCTTTGTTTTTTCGATATCCTCGTCGCTGAAATTGCCCTTTACGATTTCGTTAAGCTGGTTAAGACATTCAGCCTCGGCTTTTTCGAGATTTTTACTGTCCACGCCCGATTCTACGGTCATAACGCCCTTGTTGTATCCGAGTCTCGAATAACAGTAGTAGCAAAGGGACATTTCTTCTCTTACAACCTTAAAGAGCTTGGCGGATTCGGTACCGCCGTAAAGAGCCGCCATAACCATAAGCGCAGGCTTGTTTCTCATATCGGACTTGAAAAGTATAACGAGCTTGCTCTGTTCGATATCGAGCCTTTCCGTAATACGAAGAACGTCATTTTTGGCCTTACTTATACTGTTTACGGGAGAAGGAGAGGAGGTACGTTTAATTCCTCGGAAGGCCTCCGCTAAAAGCTTCTCCGTATCAACGAAGTCGCTGCAGCCTGTACACACTATTTCAACCCTCATCGTTTCGAGAATTTTTCTGTAACGGCTTAAAGCGGATTCGGAAGTTATTTTTTCAATATCCTCATTTTTTCCGAGAGCTCCCGTTTCGGCAGGCTCGCCCTTAAATGCGGCTTCATAGGCTCTCTTTAAGGAGTAGAGGGTTTTATCGTTAATTTCGGCATTATTATCGTCTATCTGATTCTGTTTCTCGATTTCAACAGCGCCCTTCGGAAACAGGCCGTTTTCGAGAAAGGGGCTGAATATACAATCCTTGAGGATTGTGACCGCCTCCGTCATAATATCCTCGCCGTAAAGGGCAAAAGCGTTATCTATAACGGTAACGTAAAGTCCGATATACTGGAGGTCTCCGTCCTTTCGGATACTGCAGTCAAGATTAGCGGCGTAAAGGCCCGAAAGCTTCTTGTTAAGCTGTGCCATTGTCCTGAATTTATCGTTGCATTTTGATAAAAGACAGGGTACAAGTGCATTAAGTGCGGCAGTTTCATTGGAAAGCCCCGTTACAAAGGTAACGCTTACCTTATTGAGCTTGAAGCGGCTGTCTGTGATTGATGAGAAATAGACATTATCGGCTATTTCGTGTCTGTTTATTAAATTACTCAAAGTAGATTTATCCTTTCAGCTTTTTCAGATAGTTTTATGCTCGAAGCTTATACTGCCGTCGTCGGTAAGTATCATTACGCCGTAGGTACAGGGATTACCGCCTCTCGGACAGGAAGGACTTCCCGGATTTATAAGGCGGATACCGTCTACGGTTTCATCGCACATAACGTGGGTATGACCGAATAAAGCGATATCACAGCCGTTTACCGAAGCGGTAGCGGCAAGAAAGCTTTTGAGACTGCTTCTGTCGAAGCTATGACCGTGACACATATAAAGCTTGTGTCCGCAGAGTGAAATTGTATTATTCGGGGGATACATTCCCCAGTCGTTGTTACCCCTTACATAGAGATAGGCGAATTCGGGGTGTACACAGCGTATATCCTCGTATTCTCTTTCGCCGTCTCCAAGGTGTATAAAAAGGTCGGCGTCCCGATTTTTTTCAACTATATCGCTTAATGCATAAAAATCTCTGTGTGTATCAGATACGATTACTAACTTCATATATTCTCCAAAAAAATATTTCTATTATTATACCATAAATAAATACAAAAATCAACTTTTTAATTGACATTTAAAAGATAAAATAGTACAATATATCACAGAATACAAAACGAAAGGATTTAATATATGCTGCTGCTTAGTCTTGATAATATATCTGCCGCAGACGGCTTCGGAACTGTTTTTCTTGCAGCTCTTTGCGGATTCGGCGCATTGTCGCTTATATATGCTGTTCTTGTTGTTATGAACAGAGTACACGAAAAGAACAGCAAAAAAGCAGAGGAAGAGAAAAAGACGGAAGAAACGGAAAAGATTGAAGAAGAGGAAGAAAAAGAGTAATGAAGAAGGTTATGGTAGCTATGAGCGGCGGAGTGGACAGCTCTGTTGCGCTTGTAAAGCTTATGGAGGAATACGAGGCTGTGGGCGTTACCCTTAAGCTTCACGACGGCGAATATGAACAGGGGAATGAGAAAACCTGCTGTTCATTAAGCGATATAGAGGACGCGAAGGCTGTGGCTTCACGCTTCGGAATAATGCACTATGTTTATAATCTGAAGGAGCTGTTCTATGAAAAGGTTATAAAGGATTTTATCGATAGCTATGAAAAGGGCTGTACTCCGAATCCTTGTATAAACTGCAACAGATACATCAAATTCGAGGCTCTTCTCGAACGTGCGTTATCCCTTGACTGTGATTATATTGCCACAGGTCACTATGCCCGCGTCGAATACAACGAAGAAACGGGTAGATGGCTTCTTAAAAAGGCCGTTTCCGAGGAAGGAGAAAACGACAAGGATCAGTCCTACGTGCTTTATAACCTTACTCAGGAGCAGCTTTCTCATATTCTTTTTCCGTTAGGAGGTATGAAGAAGTCCGAGGCGAGAAAAATAGCCTCCGAATATAGCCTTGTGAATGCCGATAAGCCCGACAGCCAGGATATATGCTTTGTTCCCGACGGTAATTATGCGGAATTTATAAAAAAGACTACGGGCAGGACGTATCCTCCCGGAGATGTTGTTGACGTTACAGGAAAAAATGTGGGCCGACACAGCGGTCTTATAAATTATACCATAGGCCAGCGTAAGGGTCTCGGTATAGCCTTCGGAAAGCCTACTTATATTGTGGGTAAGAATACTGCCGATAATACCCTTATTGTAGGCGGAAATGACGATTTGATGAGGGATAGTCTTACTGCAACGGATATGAACTGGATTTCGGTTGAAAAGCTTACAGAGCCAATCTTCTGTAAGGCGAAAACACGCTACAGAATGACGGAGCAGTCCTGCACGGTATATCCCGAGGAGGACGGAAGGGTATACGTACGCTTTGATGAGCCTCAGAGAGCTATTACTCCCGGTCAGAGGGTTGTTTTCTATGACGGTGATACAGTAATCGGCGGAGGAGTTATCGAAGCCTGAAAAGAGTGAAGGGAAGTTCTTATTTATGTTTAATATTCTTGTTGCCGATGACCAGGCGCATATAAGACGCTTATACGAGCATCTTCTCGAAAAGAACGGCTACAATGTCTATCCTGCGGAGGATGGAGTTGAAGCTCTTAAGATGCTTGAAAAAGTTCATATAGACCTTATTATCCTCGATATAATGATGCCGAATATGGACGGCTATGAGTTCCTTAAAACCCTGAGGGAATGCGGATACAATACTCCTGTACTTGTAATTACGGCGAAAAGCTCCGTACAGGACGTACGCAACGGCTTTATCTACGGTACGGACGACTATATGGTGAAGCCTGTTGACGAGATGGAAATGATATTAAGGGTTAAGGCATTACTTCGCCGTGCGAAAATATCCGAGGAAAAGAAAATCCTTATCGGAAATACAACTCTCACGTACGATTCCTTTACAGTATCCGATATGAACGGTGAAATTACTCTTCCTAAAAAGGAATTCCAGATTCTTTTCAAGCTCTTGTCATTTCCCGATAAAACCTTTACGAGAAGCCAGATAATGGAAGAATTCTGGTCTATGGACAGTGAAAGCGAAGCAAGAACTGTAGATGTTCATATAAACAGACTTCGTGAACGATTAAAAGGAAATGAGGATTTTGAGATTGTTACTGTGAGAGGCCTCGGCTATAAGGCGGTGAAAAAATGACGAAGCCTTCACGTAAGCGGAACAAGAACGACAGAAGAAATTATCTTACTCTTAAGCTCAGTATCTTTGTACTTATCATATTTTTTGCTTCCGAAGCCCTGATTTTCGGCGGTACGTTTATAATAACGAGCGTCATTTCGAACGGCGAGGCTTCCTTTGCACAGATGCTGTCTGTCATAATAGCAAGCCTTCTCGTTGGTGCGCTTCTTTCGATTATCATAAGTAATATTGTGCTTAAACCCCTTAACACCCTTATTTCCGCCACAAAGTACATAAGTCAGGGTGAATTTTCGCGTAAGGTTGAGATAAGCTGGAGAGAGAAATACAGCGTTAAAGAGGTCAATCAGCTCATAAACAGCTTTAATGAAATGGCTGATGAGCTTCAGAGGAATGAGATTTTCAGGAAGGACTTCATTTCTAATTTTTCCCACGAATTCAAGACGCCTCTTGTCTCCATAAGAGGCTTTGCACAGCAGCTTTACAACGGCGATTTAACCCCCGAACAGCAGAAGGAATTCTCGAAGATTATTCTTGAGGAAACGGAGTATCTTTCTAAGCTTTCAACAGATACGCTCCTTCTTACAAGTCTCGAAAACCAGAATATTGTTACCGAAAAGACCGAGTTTTCCCTTGATGAACAGCTCAGAACCTGTATGCTAAGTCTTGAGCCTATATGGTCGGAGAAAAATCTCGACATAAATATGGAGCTTCAGGACATTATGTATTATCAGAATGCGTCCCTTCTCGGACATATTTGGGCGAATCTTATTGATAATGCAGTAAAATTTACTCCCGAAAAGGGTTCGGTTACGGTAAGCTGTGAAAAGAACGATAAGAATATCCTTGTTAAGGTTTCCGACACAGGTCGGGGAATCGAAGCGGATAAAATCGGCTCTATATTCGATAAATTCTATCAGTGCGACCAGTCCCACGCAACAAAGGGAAACGGTCTCGGGCTTTCTCTTGTAAAGCGTATAGTTGACCTTTGCGGCGGTGAAATCCGTGTCGAAAGCGAGGTAGGGAAGGGTACGACCTTCTCGGTTTATCTTCCCTTATAAAACAGTAATCCCCTCACAGCTGAATGCTGTGAGGGGATTTTATCAATTACTGGATATCATTTTCGTCGAAAAGGTCGCCGCATTCGGGACAGAACTTCGGAGGCTTTTCGGGATCGGCAGGAGTCCAACCGCACTTGTCGCACTTATACTTCTTGGGAGCGGCAGGCTTCTGGCTTCCGCAGTTAGCGCAGAACTTTGTAGAGTTTACAGAGCCGCAAGCGCAGGTCCATTCAACGGAAGCGGGCTTTGCGGGAGCTGTATCGCCCTTCTTTGCGCCGCAGTTAGAGCAGAAGTTTGTGGTGTTGCTTGCACCGCAGGAGCAAGACCAGGTCTCGGGGGGAGCAGGCTTCTTATTTCCGCAGATTGTGCAGAAGTTACCTGTGTTTTCAACTCCGCAGGAACACTTCCACGCATTTGCGTTGGGCTGAGGAGTCGGTGCAGGCTGCTGGGGCTGAGGAGTACCGTAGGAGCCCATAAGGTTAGCGCCCATATTCATCATCTGGCCCATACCCATAACGCCCATCATACCGCCGCCTGAGCCTTCGTTAGAGCCCATAGCTTCGATACCTGCCGCAATACTCTTGTTCATAATAGCGCGCTGTACATCTGTACCGAGCTGTGTATCGGCTTCGAGTCTTGCGCCGAGGAGCTTCTTGGAGTCTTCGGAAAGTGTAACGGGGCCGAGAAGCGAAATGTTTGTGATTACGAAACCTCTCTGCTGCCAGTTTTCTACAGTAGCCTCTCTTGTAGCTACTACGAGGTCGGGAATATGCTGCTGAATTCTGCTGTACATAACGCCCTGATTGGAAAGGGAATTAAGACCTGCAAGGAAGGCCTGTAAGAATTCGCCTCTGTACTGGTCGTTGGCGAATACCTGCTTAGCGTATAAATCCCCTGCGTCAACACCCTTGGGGCAAACCTCGGTATAGAACTTTACTGCCATTTCAGCGTCAAGAATCTGGATTTCGAAATTACCGTGACATCTGAGCTCTACGCTTGTGTTGTAGTGAGCGTCAAAATAAGGCATAGGGGAGTTTGTACCGAACACGTTTCCGGGAATCTTCTGAAGGTTGATGTATACGACCTTCTGTTCAGTAGAAGGAGTACCGCCGTAGGTAAATCTTCTTATAAGCTCCTTAGCGGATTCCTTTATATCTCCTGCAAAAATAGAAGGAGCGGAGGAGTTATCGAGCTTATACTGACCGGGTTCGGTAACTACGTTTGTAATTTTACCGTTATCTATGGTAAGCATACAGGTATTAGCTTCTACGTTGATTAAGGAGCCGTTGCTGATATAGTTGTCTGTTCCCTTTACATTACTTGTACGGCTTGAATCGGAATGCATCCTTGTTCCGACCTTTAAAAGAGTCTTGTTGTCGATTGCTCCGCAATGGATGGCTTCCTTCCAGGTATCGCCGAGTGTGCCGCCCAGTGCGCCGACTGCTGCTTTAATAAGTCCCATAATAAATATTTCCTTTCTTGTTTAAAATAAGGCAGTAAGCCTGATTAACTTGATTTTCAGATAAATGAGAAGCTGTTGGTAAGCCAGATTCTGTCAATTACCTGAGATATACCCGTTCCGCAGTATTCACATACTGTTTGACCCTTTGCGGAGTAGACGGGAGCGCCGCAGTTAGGACAATTCTCGGCGAATACAGCCGTATGAGTTTCGTCCTTAAGCTCCTCGCCGCAGACAAGAACGACCTTAGCCGCCATCTGTGAAAGCTTTTTCTCTGCGGATTCCTTAGCGCCCCTGTAATAATGGAAGCACTGGAACGAGATTTCAAAGGTTGCCTGTGCGGTATCGGAGGTGTTTTTATAATCGGATACCGACATTCTGTGAATTTTTACGTTATCGAAGCATTCTGTTCTGTTACTTCCGTTGTTGTCCTCGATGATGTTGCGGACATTCGATTTAAGACTGTCCGTAGCCTTGACAAGTATTGAAGTATCGCCTGCTTCAATTGAGTTAAGTATGGATAAGAAGGAGCTTTTAGCCATTTCCTCGAACTGCTCGTAATTGATTTCGGGGAAATCTCTGAGAAGCTTCGGCTTGTATACCGCCGAAAGGTTTGAAATGGCTCTCGGTGTTGTAGTTTCCTCCTTAAGTCCCTTGGAGATTAAATCCGCTGTTTCTTTTATTCCCATATTGAGATATTTTCTCGTAAGGGAATTGATCTTTCTTTTGATAAACATAACGATTATCGCCACAGTAATTATAATTATTGCGATTATAATAAGCGTGGTTATTATAGCACCCATTATCTGTGTATTCCTTTACTGTTTTCTCGGTCTTAATTCGAGCTTACCGCCGATAGAGCGAAGATCCATAAGCATAATACTTTCCGCTCTCTTTTCGCTCCATTCCTCCTGACTCATTTTCATACCCTCAGGTTCCTCGATTGTTGTGATTACTGCAGGAAGATTTTCCACCATACGTTTAGCTTCCGCTAAGCCGAGGCCTGTAATCTGTCTTACAAGGCTTATAACCTTAACCTTGTTTTCCTCGGGGTAGGAGAGAAGAACAACATCAACGAGACCGCCCGAAGAGGATTTTGCTCCTGCCGCGTCGGAGGAAGCTCTTACACCTTCGTTATTATTGAACTGACTGCCCGAAGAGGCTTCCGCAATGTCGGAAGGAACTCTTATACCGTCGTCCTTTGTATCGTCTCTTACAGTCACAAAGTCGCTTAATACCCAGCTGTAAAGTCCTGTTGTAACTACGGAGTTACAGTATTCGCATACGCCTGTACTTGAAATATCGAGAGGAGCGCCGCAGTTAGGACAGTTATGGCCGTCCATTTCGGAAGAACTGCTGTTCGTAAGGACGCCTACCGTTCTCATAAACTTCATCTTATAACGGAAATCCCAACGTGTATTCTTATCGCCTCTTATGATATTTCCTGTTTTTTCGTCAGTCTGATAGTCGATAAATCTTGCGTTAAGATAAACGGTAAGATATTCGTACTGTTCATCCCTTACATAGCTTGTAAGGTAAGCGGTATTTATCGCAATACTTTCGTAATGATAAATTACACCCTGGTCGATTTTCGACTGTACCTGCTTGCTGGTGGTATTGTATAGATTTGTGTGGAGAACGGGCTTTACGGGAGTAAGGTCACGCTTGCACCACGCTGTCTGGATATCTATGTATACCTGCTTTGCGAAGGAGGTGAAATCGTCTGAAGTAAAATTCGGGTCAGACTTTTTGATAATCTGTTCGATCTGTGCTGTACGATCGGGAAGGATAACCCTGAGACCCTGACCGCCGTTAGCGGGTCTTATACCGCCGCCGACTGCAGTGTTATTTCCGCCGCCGCCCTTGCTTTTATTCTTGCTTGCGCTTATTATAATTATTACTATTACGACAACCACTATTACGGGAACGGACCAGCCTCCGCCACCGCCGCCGCTGCTTCCGCCGTCGTCAAAGTCGAAGAATATACTTCCGCCGCTGTCCCAGTCGCTTCCGCCCCAATCGCTTCCGCCCCAGTCGCTGTAATCATAATCGTTAGCGTCAAAGGCAGTTGATACGACGCAGAAGCTGCATACTGCAATAAGAACAGCCGCAATAATTACCGCTATTTTCTTTTTCAATTCATTTACCTCCCCATACATTCAAATAAGTATGATATAACAAGTATATTTTAACAGTTTTTATTATAATTGTCAATAAGAACATCAATAAAAGAAAGACTTTGATTGATTTTGCTTAATAATTATCACAGGGGATGATGAAAGTAAATAGTAAAAAGTCATTGACAAATTAACTTTTATCTACTATAATTGTATATGTAAACGGTTTCACCGTGAATTTTATACTGAAAGGATTGTTTATTATGGCTTATGTTTTAGGCGTTGATATCGGTACCTCGGGTACTAAAACGGTATTATTCTGTGAGGACGGAACTCCCGTAGCCTCCGCTACATACGAATATCCTCTCTATACCCCTATGAATGGTTATGCGGAGCAGGATCCTGCCGACTGGTGGAATGCTTCCGTAAACGGAATTTCCGATGTTATAAAGGAAAGCGGCGTTCCCGCTTCGGAGATAAAGGGTATCGGTCTTTCGGGTCAGATGCACGGTCTTGTAATGCTTGACGCCGAATGTAAGGTTATAAGAAACAGTATTATATGGTGTGACCAGCGTACAGGTAAGGAAGTTGTTGAAATTACCGATAAGGTAGGTCACGAAAGACTTGTCGAAATTACGGCAAACCCCGCTATTACAGGCTTTACCGCCGCTAAGATAATGTGGGTAAAGAATAACGAGCCCCGTAATTACGAAAGATGTAAGCATATACTCCTTCCTAAGGATTATATCCGCTTTATGCTTACGGGAGAATTCGCTACCGAGGTTTCCGACGCTTCGGGTATGCAGCTTCTTGATATTCCCAAGCGCTGTTGGTCGGACGAGGTTCTCGAAAAGCTCGGAATAGATAAGGCCCTTCTTCCCAAGGTTTATGAAAGCCCCGAAATTACAGGTAAAATCACAAAGAGAGTCGCTGAAATGACAGGTCTTTGCGAGGGAACTCCCGTTGTTGGCGGTGCAGGCGACAATGCGGCGGCGGCAGTAGGCACAGGCGTTGTTGAGGACGGTACTGCGTTTACCACAATAGGCTCAAGCGGTGTTGTATTCGCTCATACCTCCGATATTTCCATAGATAAGAAGGGAAGAGTACATACCTTCTGCTGTGCGGTTCCCGGCTGCTGGCACGTTATGGGCGTTACCCAGAGTGCAGGTCTTTCTCTCAAGTGGTTCAGGGATAATCTTTGCTGGAGCGAGATGGAAACTGCAATAAATATGGGTGTTGACCCTTATTATCTTACCGATAAGGCGGCTATGGAGGTTCCGATAGGAGCTAACAGACTTCTTTATATGCCTTATCTTAACGGCGAACGTACCCCTCATCTCGATCCTAATGCAAGAGGAGCCTTTATCGGCCTTTCCACAATGCATAAGAAAAAGGATATGATCCGTGCGGTTATGGAGGGCGTTTCTTATTCGCTCCGTGACTGTGTTGAGGTTATGAGGGAAATGAATATAAACGTAAGCGATATGATGGCCTGCGGAGGCGGCGGAAGCTCTCCTCTCTGGAGACAGATGCTTGCCGACCTTTACGGTTGTCCCGTTAAAACTACTCAGAACAAGGAAGGCCCCGCTCTCGGTGTTGCGCTTCTTGCGGCAGTAGGAACAGGAATCTACAGCAGTGTTCCCGAAGCTTGTAAGGCTGTTATTTCCGCCGATAAGATTCAGAATCCTATCGCCGAGAATACTGCCGAATACGAAAAGTTCTATAAGTTCTACACAAAGCTTTATCCTGCGCTCAAGGAAAGCTTTATGGATTTATCAAAGCTTTAATAAATATAGTAATGATACCGCCGTGCTACAAAAAAAGCACGGCGGTTTTCTTATGCAAAGTTTTATCAAGCTTGTCATATAATGTACAGCCCCCGAATATATATTTCTTGAAAAATAAAAACGGAGGTACACTATGGAACTGTTACTTGATAAAGAATCGGTATTCCTGACCGAAACGGTTTTCGACGGTCAGACCGAACAGGGGGTAGAGATAGATTATATACTGCCCGATTATTATCCCGATATTTTCAAGATACTTAAATGCAGTCTCACACCCTGTATAGTATCCTATAATATTTCGGGCAGCCAGCTCTATATTGACGGTGTTGTGTATGTGAAGGTGCTGTATACTACGGAGGATAGCGACGATATCAACTGTATCGACCAGAGATATACATATTCCAAAACTATCGAGCTTGCTAAAAATGTGGAAATGCCGAGGGTTTCGCTTTTCCCGAAGGCCGATTACTGTAATTGCCGTGCAATAAGCGGAAGAAGGGTAGATATCCGAGGGGCTGTAAGCTGTAGGATAAAGGTAAGCGGAAGCTTTGAGAATGAAATTCTCTGCGACGTAAGAGGTCTCGGTACCGAGGTAAAGAAAAGCTGTATAACCTACTGTGAAAGCAGTCTCTTCACCAACAGGCAGTATGTTGTACGGGAGGATATCGAGACAGGAACAGGCGGCGCTATATCGGCTGTTCTGAGCGTAGATTGTACTGCGTCGGTTTCCGAAACAAAGATTATATCCGATAAGGTTATCGTTAAGGGTGACGCAAAGGTAAAATCCCTTTATCTTGTGAAAAACGAAGATGGCGGCTGTACTACGGAGGTTATGGAGGCTACAATCCCTCTGAGCCAGATTATCGACCTTAACGGCGTTACCGATACCCATAGCTGTTATGCGGAATTTGACATTATGGACTGCGACCTTGAAATAAAGCAGGGCGACGACGGCGAAAGCCGTGTTCTCGGTTGTGATATAACGGTAGATTGTAAGGTAAGCGCCTATAAGGAGGCGAAAATTTCTCCCGTTTGCGACCTTTATTCGACTGATTATGATATGGAGTATTCCTCCTCCTCAATCAAAATCGAACACGCGCCGAAGGCTCTTTCTTCACAGCATAGCTTCCGAAGCTCGCTGGAATGCACGGAAGGACGGCTTACGGAAATACTTGACTGTAAATGCGATATTCTCGGATACAACGTAAAGAACGACGAGTCGGGAAAAATTTCCGTAAACGGCCAGCTTCTTATCAGAATAATCGGTAAGAACAACGAAAATCGCCATATTGTAGCGGATAAAAACGAAAATTTCACTATTGTTCCTGATATCGAGAGCTTAGGAACATATTCAGCATATCCTACGGTAAGCGTTTCAAACGTAAGCTATAACATTACCGAGGACAACAACGTTGACCTTCGTCTCCAGCTTGTATTGGGCGGTACGATAAACGATGTGAACGCAGTAAATACAATCAACGAAATTACCGTTGACAAGGATAAGCCGAAGAAAAAGGCGAAGGATTACGCTCTTAAGCTTTATTTTGCGGAGGCAGGCGAAAGCGTATGGGATATTTCGAAAAAATACAACACGGCGGTTTCGTCGGTAATGAACGAAAACGAGCTTAGCGCAGAGGTACTTTCGGAGCCCTGTATGCTTCTTATTCCTATAGTATAATCGGAGGGAAAAATGAATAAATCAATCTATCACGACATTTCCCGCAGAACGGACGGGAATATATATATCGGAATCGTAGGCCCTGTCCGTTCGGGTAAATCAACCTTTATCAGCAAGTTTATGCAGACTGTCGTTATTCCCAATATTGACAGCAGCTTCAGAAGAGAACGGGCAATCGATGAACTCCCACAGGGCGCGGCAGGGAAAACAATTATGACGACGGAGCCTAAGTTTGTTCCCGAGGAAGCTATTTCCATTCATCTCGACGATAATGCCTTTATGAACGTTCGGCTTATCGACTGTGTTGGCTATATTGTTCCCAGCGCTATAGGCTATATTGAAAACCGTCAGCCCCGTATGGTGATGACCCCCTGGTTTGATACGGAGATTCCCTTCAATATGGCGGCGGAGGTAGGAACACAGAAGGTAATAAACGAGCATTCGACTATCGGGCTTGTGATTACTACCGACGGCAGTATTACCGATATTCCCCGTGAGGAATACGAGGAGGCTGAGGAAAGGGTAATTGATGAGCTTAATAATATAAATAAGCCTTTTGCAGTAATCCTTAACTGTAAGGAGCCCTGTTCTCCCGAAAGCGAAAAGCTCGCTTCGGATATGTCGGAAAAATACGGTAAGCCCGTTATAGCGGTGAACTGCCTCGAAATAGGGGAGGAGGATATAAAGAAAATCCTTTCCGAAATCTTAGACCAGTTCCCTGTAAAGGAAATCAACATTAAAATACCGAAATGGCTTACCGTTCTCGATAAGGAGCATTGGCTCAAGAAGGAGATTTTTACTGCCCTTAAAAATTCAGCCTCAGGTATTACCGCTATCGGCGAGGTAAAGAAAATTATGGAGAAGCTTCCCGACTGTGAGCACGTTTCCTGCTGCGGCGTAGAGGAAATTGATTCGGGAAGAGGCTCGGCCTATGTAAAGGTTGAGGTACGAAACGAGCTTTTCTATAAGATTCTCGGCGAGACTACAGGCCTTGAGCTTTGCGATGAAGCGGATCTTATGCCCTGTATGATAGAGCTTGCGGAGATAAAGAAGCGTTACGAAAGGGTAAAGACTGCCCTCGACGAGGTACAGGCCACGGGCTACGGAATCGTTATGCCCGATATGAACGAGCTTAGTCTCGAGGAGCCCGAAATCGTAAAACAGGGCGGAAAATACGGAGTAAGACTTCGTGCTCACGCTCCTTCAATCCATATGATGGCGGCGAATATAGAAACGGAGGTTTCACCCATTGTAGGCTCGGAGCGTCAGAGCGAGGAGCTTATACGCTATCTTCTTGATGAATTCGAGGAAAGTCCCACCAAGATATGGGAAAGCAACATTTTCGGAAAGTCTCTTCACGAGCTTGTGAACGAGGGGCTTCACAATAAGCTGTACAGGATGCCTACCGACGCAAGACAGAAGCTTCAGGAAACAATCGAGCGTATAATAAACGAAGGCTGCGGCGGCCTTATCTGTATCATTCTATAAATAGCAACACCCTGCAGAATAACTCTCTGCAGGGTGTAAGGCTTTTTACATATTCTTTGTGGTAATCTGTTTATAGCTCGCGCCGTCTATGCGCTTTTTGCTGTCGGGGTAGATAAGCTTTGCCGCATAAAGAAAAATTATGCTCATCATTCTTCTGAAATATGCCAGAGTTTTCATAGGGCGCCCTCCATAAATATAATTATTTGGTTTAATTATGCTGTATAAATGTGAAAATTAAACGAACAGTAAGAAAAATTGAACTGAAATTATTCGCTTACGATAATAGCGTTGCTTTTATCCTTCTCAAATTCCTTGATAGCAGTCCTGCCCTTAGTCATAATAATGAATATAGACCAGATATCTATAGCGGCTGTGAGTACAAAGAGTATTCCTGTGATTATGTGGATAAGTCCGCCTTCGCCGAAGATTCCGGGGTAAAGCACGGTTACTCCTCCCGCCGCCATAACAACAAAGGAAATAATGAATACGATAAACCAGTATTTAAAGCTTAAATTTCTCATTATAAGGGCACGTCTTACATCAATAATGCTTTCGATGATGATAAGTGTTCCGAGGATAATGGATAAAAGGTTTATAAGCTCCATAGCCTGAACGATAAAGGCTACGCCTATAACCGTAATAAGTACCCCTGAAAAAAGTCCCTGACGGAAGCTGTAGGGTCTGTGGTTGGTGATAAAGCTTATTACGTCGAATACGCCGTATGCGGTTATTATACTTCCTATAACGATAAAAGCGATATTGCTTGTATCTATCGGATAGAAAATAAGGAATGCGCCGAGTACCGCTTCGAGTATAGCCTGAAAAATATACGGTACCTTAGTTTCGCACTTGATTTCTTCGATAAGGATTTCGGGAGCCTTTTTCTTCATAACGTACGTTCCTTTCATAGCTGTTTTAATATAATTATACCACTATTTCCGAAATTTTCAAGTATATTTTTTACTGCAGTATAAATTTTTATATAAATATTGCAAAAAATATGGCAGTATGGTATAATATTAACAGCTATATCCGTTTGTAAGGGGTTGTCGTTAAAGGATAATCCGAAGGGGTAATATAAAAGAACAATAAAGAAGATTCTCAGGGAGGCAAAGGCTGATGCTTGAAAAGTTAAAGGCGGCTGAAGAAAAATTCGAGGATATAAACAATAAGCTTATGGACGCCGACGTAGTAAACGACCAGGAGCAGTATAAAAAGCTTATGAAGGAGTATAAGACTCTTACTCCTCTTGTTGAAAAATACCGTGAATATAAAAAGGCTGACGCAGAATTCAACGAAGCGAAGGAAATGCTTAACGAAAGCGGTCTCGATAAGGATTTAAAGGAAATGGCACAGCTCCAGTACGACGAAAGTAAGGAGCTTCTTTCAACATATACCGAAGAGCTTAAAATACTGCTTCTTCCTAAGGATCCCGACGACGACAGGAGCGTTATCATAGAAATCCGAGGCGGCGCAGGCGGTGATGAAGCGGCACTTTTCGCTAACTCATTGTTCAGAATGTATAATATGTATGCACAGCTCAAGGGCTGGAAAACCGAGGTAGTGAACGCCAATCCCACAGAGCTTGGCGGCTACAAGGAGGTAAGCTTTTCCATAGAAGGCGACGGCGCTTATGCAAAGCTTAAATATGAAAGCGGCGTTCATCGTGTACAGCGTGTTCCCGAAACGGAGACGCAGGGTCGTATCCATACTTCTACCATTACGGTAGCGGTACTGCCCGAAATGGAGGAGGTTGACGTTGAGATAAACCCTGCCGACCTGGAATTCCAGACCTTCCGTTCCAGCGGCGCAGGCGGTCAGCATATCAACAAGACCGAATCGGCTATCCGTATTATTCATCATCCTTCGGGGGTAATAGTTGAATGTCAGGAGGAGCGAAGCCAGCACAAGAATAAGGATAAGGCTATGAAAATGCTTTATTCAAAGCTTTACGAGGCCAAGCTCAATGAACAGACCAGTAAAATTGCCGCGGAGCGTAAAATTCAGGTAGGTACAGGCGACCGTTCCGAACGAATCAGAACCTATAATTTCCCCCAGAGCCGTGTAACCGATCATAGAATAGGACTTACTCTCTATAAGCTTGAACAGTTTATGAACGGCGACTGTGACGAGGTTTTCGACGCTCTCGCAATCGCAGACAGAACCGCAAAGCTTGCGAGCTACGGCGAATAAGAGGTACTTATGGAAACGATACTTTTAAGTGCCGAAGCTAAGAATATCGGGGCGGCGGCGGCTGTACTCACCGAAGGCGATGTAGCGGCAGTACCTACCGAAACGGTGTACGGGCTTGCAGGTAACGGTCTCGACCCTTCGGCGGTACGCAGAATTTTCGAAGCAAAGGGCAGGCCTCAGGATAATCCCCTTATTCTTCATATAAGCGGTACAAATATGCTTACCGATATAGCGGAATATATACCGCCGCTGGCTTTAAGGCTTGCGGAGGATTTCTGGCCGGGGCCGCTTACAATGATTTTTCCTAAGAAGGCTGTTGTTCCTTCCGAGACAAGCGGCGGTCTCGATACTGTGGCTGTAAGAATGCCGAATAACGAGTTTACATTAGCTCTTATTGAAAAATGCGGTTTTCCTCTTGCGGCGCCCTCCGCCAATACCTCGGGACTTCCGAGCCCCACCTCGGCACAGCACGTTTATGATGATATGAAGGGTAGGATTCCCCTTATTATCGACGGCGGAGAGTGCAGATACGGGGTTGAGAGTACCGTTATAGCCTTTGACGGCGGCGACAGGCTCAGAATACTTCGCCCCGGTGCAGTTACTGCGGAAATGCTTCGGGAATATGCCGATGTTGTAATTGACGACGGCGTACTTATGAAGATAGAATCGGATCAGAAGGTTTTATCTCCCGGAATGAAGTATAAGCATTATTCTCCCCGAGCTCAGGTATATATTCTTGACGGAAGCACCGATGAAACGGAAAGCTTTCTTCGGGAAAGAGGGGCAGAATGTAAAACAGCTTTTCTCGGAAACGGAAACGAAAAGCTTAATGAACATATAATACGAATTCCTTACGGAGCTACCTCCGAGGAACAGGCTGAACGGCTTTTTTCGGGACTTCGACTCTGCGATGAGCAGGACTGTGACGAGGTATACGTAAGAATGCCCGATAAGAGCGGAATAGGTCTTGCCGTGTATAACAGGCTTCTCCGTTCCGCCGCTTTCAGAATAATAAACCTTAAGGGGTAAATATGCTGTTTAATGATAATTCGATAATTGTAGGGCTTACGGGAATGTCGGGAGCAGGAAAGACTACGGCAGGCAGTATATTCCGTGAAAACGGGTTTTCTGTTGTGGACTGTGATATAGTGGCGAGACAGGTTGTCCTTAAGGGAAGTCCTGCATTAAAGGAGCTTTCGGAGGCCTTCGAGGGTATTATAACCGATGAGGGTACTCTGAATCGGCGGAAGATGGGGGATATAATCTTTTCGGATTCCGAAAAAAGGGCGCTGTTCAACAGAATTATATATCCCTACATTCTTTATAAGATTATAGCCGACATTTCAGATTTTATTTCTGAGGGAAAAAGGCTTATACTTGTGGATGCTCCGACTCTTTTCGAAAGCGGAGCCGATAAGATATGCGATATGATCGTAAGCGTGGTTTCGGATAAGGAGCGTTGTATAGAAAGGATAATGGAAAGGGATAAAATTACCTTCCGACAGGCTTCGGAGCGTCTCGGCTCCCAGTTCGACAAATCCTTCTACACAGATAAATCCGATTATTATATCGATAATACAGGCACAGCCGAGGAGCTTGCTGAAAAGGCTCTTGATATTGCAGTAAGAATAGGAGCGTCAGATGGCGGGAAATAATAAAGGTAAGCCCTTATTCGCAATTATTCCGGCGGCAGTAGTCGTCATAATAGTAATAATTGCCGTAATAATGGGTATAGACGGATATGAAAGGGTTCAGTACGATTACAAGAAATCCACACATCCCCTTATGTACAGTGAATTTGTTGAAAAATATTCTGCGGAATACGGACTCGACAAGTATATAATATATTCCGTAATCAAAACCGAAAGCAGCTTTGACCCCGAGGCGGTTTCAAGCGTCGGGGCGAGAGGGCTTATGCAGATTATGGAGGAAACCTTCGACTGGATAAAATTCCGTCTCGGCGACGGCGACGAGGTTACCTATGAGGATATGTTCGACCCGGAAATGAATATTCGTTACGGCGCATATCTGTATGATTATCTGTTAAGCTATTTCGGTCACGAGGATTTAGCCTCGGCGGCTTATAATTCGGGAATAGGTACGGTTTCGGGCTGGCTTGAGAACGAGGAATATTCCGATGACGGGGAAACCCTTAAGGTAATTCCCTCGGGAACAGCCGCACACTATGTAAATAAAATAAATAATGCATACAGCACATATTATGAGCTTTATGTTTTAAATGAAAGGAATTAAGAAAATGGCTAAGAAGGAAAAGAAGACGGAAGCTACCGATTTAAAGGAAAAGCTTTTTATGAAGCGTAAGAATACAGGTCTTGAGCTCAGCGAGGCTGACATTTCCAAGGCTGATAAGTACTGCGAGGGCTATAAGAAGTATCTCGATATCTGTAAGACTGAGCGCGAAGCCTGTGACGAATCAATCAGAATGGCTGAGAAGGAAGGATTCCTGCCCTTCGAAAAGGGAGTAAAATATAACCCCGGCGATAAGGTATATTACAACAATCGAGGAAAATCAGTTATTTTTGCTGTGATAGGAAAGTCTCCCATTGAGGAGGGTGTTAATATTGCGGCGGCTCATATCGACTCTCCGAGAATTGATTTAAAGCAGAATCCTCTTTATGAAAGCGACGGCTTAGGCTACTTCAAGACCCATTATTACGGCGGTATCAAAAAGTATCAGTGGCCTACCGTTCCTCTCGCTCTTCACGGCGTTATCTATAAGGCGGACGGCGAAAAGGTGACGGTAACTATAGGCGAGGATGAAAATGATCCTGTTTTCGTGGTTACCGACCTTCTTCCTCACCTTGCCGAGGAGCAGTACAAGCGTCCGGCAGGAAAGCTTATAAAGGGCGAAGAGCTCAACATACTCATCGGCTCACGTCCTTTCCGTGACGATAAGGCGTCGGAGGTTGTAAAGCTCAATCTTATGGTTATTCTTAATGAAAAATACGGTATAACCGAGGAGGATTTCATTTCCGCAGAGCTTGAGTGCGTCCCTGCGTTAAAGGCTAAGGATGTGGGACTTGACAGAAGTATGATCGGCGCCTACGGTCAGGATGACAGGGTTTGCGCATATCCTGCGCTTACAGCGATTTTAGCGCTTAAGTCCGCGCCCGAACGTACTGCCGTAACTA
Organism: Ruminiclostridium sp.; assembly: GCA_045579625.1. Lineage (GTDB taxonomy): Bacteria > Bacillota > Clostridia > Oscillospirales > Ruminococcaceae > Ruminiclostridium_E. The sequence goes on along the minus strand of JAZNMN010000002.1, from coordinate 10,260 downwards.
TTCTTACAGATAAGGAGGAAATCGGAAGCGACGGTAATACAGGCCTTCGTTCCGCTTACCTCAAGTATTTCATATACGATCTTGCTGAAAGCTACGGAGTTAAGGGCCATACCGTTCTTTCTGCCTCGAAGTGTCTTTCCGCCGACGTGAATGCAGGCTTCGATCCCACATTCCCGTCGCCTTATGAAAAAATGAACTCCGCTTATCTTAACAGAGGCGTTGTTGTAACAAAGTATACGGGTTCAAGAGGAAAGTCGGGTACAAGCGACGCTTCCGCAGAATTTGTTAGCGAGATAAGACGTCTTTTAGATAAGAATAAGGTAATCTGGCAGACAGGCGAGCTTGGAATGGTTGACGCAGGCGGCGGCGGTACAGTAGCTATGTATATCGCCAATCTTGATGTTGATACAATAGATGTAGGCGTACCTGTACTTTCTATGCACGCGCCCTTTGAGATTACCGCCAAGAATGACGTTTATATGGCATTCAAGGCATTTAAGGCTTTCTTCAAGGCGTAATCGTCTATTGTCCCCGATTTCGTCATAATATATTAAAAGAGCTGTTGTCCGTGCTGAGCTTCGGATAGCCGAGCTGATTTTATGCGTATGTTATGACGGGGTGATTTTTTGAAGACGGGGCGTAAAAAAAGAGGACTGTTAAAGCTTCTGGGCAGTATTCTTGTAATTGTCGGTATAATAAGTATCCTGCTGCTTCTTGCTTTTGACTTTTATATAAAGCCTACTCTCGAAAGGCTGTTAAGCTACCAGTGTCAGCTTACTGCCGAAAGGATAATAAGCAACGCCGTTTTCGGCCATATCGGAGACAGGCTTCAGCAGTATAACGACATCGTAACCTTTACCTTTAATAGCGAGGGGAAGATTACCGCTTTAAATACCAACCAGACTAAGATTAACAGTCTTAAATCCCTTATAAATGAAACTATAAATGATGATATCGATACGATTGCCGATGAAACGGTAAGTATTTCCTTCGGCTCCCTTACAGGAATAAGCTATTTTTACGGTATGGGAAGAGAGCTCGAATTTACAATAGAGCCGAGAGGTATGGCGGAGACAAGGCTTGTAAGTAGCTTCAAAAGCGCAGGCATAAACCAGACTATACACAGTATTATTCTCGAAGTTTCCGTCTCTCTTTCTCCTGTGATACTGGGCTTTGACGAGGAAGTACAGGTCAATACCAATCTCATTATTTCGCAGACTGTACTTGTAGGCGACGTACCCCAATCATATTCGAATATTATTTTAGACGAGGAGTATTACAGCGAGCTTGCGGATATCGATCTCGGCGGTATCGGACCGTAATGTTCGGTAGTTGAAATTTTATGAACAAGAATGAAGCGAAGGTAAGGCTTGATGAGCTTTACGATATTATTGAAAAGCATAATTACAATTATTATGTTATGGATAATCCTACGGTAGAGGATGATGAATACGACGCATTGATGAGAGAGGTCAAGGCGATTGAGAAAGAATATCCCGAGCTTATAACTCCTCTTTCTCCTACACAGCGTGTAGGCGGTTTCGCGCTTACTACCTTTGAAAAGGTAACTCATACCGTTCAGATGGGCTCGCTTCAGGATGTTTTCAGCGAGGAAGAGCTTTACTCCTTCGATAAAAGGGTAAGGGAAGAGGTTAAGCCCGTATATTCCGTTGAGCCGAAGATAGACGGTCTTTCGGTATCTCTCGAATACCGTGACGGAGTGCTTGTAAGAGGCTCGACACGAGGCGACGGCTTTGTGGGAGAGGATATTACTGCCAATCTCCGTACAATTAGAACTATTCCCCTTAAAATAAAGGAATCCCTTCCTTTTCTCGAGGTAAGAGGCGAGGTATATATGCCTCGTGAAAGCTTTGCGGCCCTTGTGGCGGAGCAGGAGGAAAAAGGGGAACAGCCTGCAAAGAATCCCCGAAATGCGGCGGCAGGTTCGCTGAGACAAAAGGACAGCGCAGTTACTGCAAAACGCGGACTCGATATCTTTATTTTCAATATTCAGCAGATTGAGGGTAAAACTCTTTCGGGGCATAAGGAATCTCTCGATTATCTTAAAAGTCTCGGCTTTAAGACTATCGAGGGCAGGATTTACGATAATATCGAGGACGCAGTAAACCGTATAAGAGAAATCGGCGAGGAGAAGCACGGCTACAGCTATGATACCGACGGCGCAGTAATAAAGGTTGACGATTTTTCACAGAGGGATATCTTAGGCTCTACTTCTAAGGTTCCGAAATGGGCGGTAGCCTTCAAGTATCCGCCCGAGGAAAAGGAAACTATTCTCCGTGAAATTGAAATAAACGTGGGAAGAACGGGAGCGCTTACACCCGTAGCGATTTTCGACCCTGTAATTCTTGCAGGTACATCAGTTTCGAGAGCCTCTCTCCATAATCAGGAGATTATATCCCGTCTCGGAATTTCCGTAGGCGACAGGATAGTAGTAAGAAAGGCGGGAGAGATTATTCCCGAGGTAGTAAGGGTAGCTTCCCATTCGGAAAACAGCGAGCCTTACACAATCCCCGATTGCTGTCCCGTATGCGGTCACAAGGCTTCGAAAATCGAGGACGAGGCGGCTGTAAGGTGTATAAATCCTAACTGTAAGGCACAGCTTCTCCGCCGTATCGAGCATTTCGCTTCGAGAGACGCTATGAATATCGACGGTCTCGGAGAGGCTATAGTTGAATTGTTATGCAGCAGTAAGCTCGTAGAAAGTCCTGCTGACCTTTACGAACTGAATTTACAGGATATTATGTCCCTACCGGGGTTTAAGGAAAAATCCGCAGGAAATCTTCTTGCCTCAATAGAAAAATCCAAGGAAAACCAGCCTGACAGGCTTCTTTTCGCCCTCGGAATAAGAGGGATAGGACGCCGTTCCGCTGAGCTTCTCTGCAAGCGCTTCGGAAGCCTTGATGATATTATGAAGGCGGAGAGGGAAGAAATACTTGATATAGATACCTTCGGGGAAGTACTTGCAGAAAATATAGTTAACGCCTTTAAGGATAAGGAGATGACGGAGCTTATAGAAAGACTCCGTACCTACGGACTGAAATTCGTGTATGATAAGGCAGGCGGAGGAGATAAGTTCAAGGGTCTTACCTTTGTCCTTACGGGAACGCTTCCCACCTTAAAGAGGGAACAGGCCAAGGAAATGATTGAGAATATGGGCGGAAAATGCTCTGGCTCAGTTTCAAAGAAAACCAATTATGTTGTCGCAGGAGAAGCGGCAGGAAGTAAGCTCACCAAAGCGGAAGAGCTTGGAATTACAGTGATAAGCGAGGAGGATTTACTCCGAATGCTTAATGAACAGGAAATATGAAAAAAATAATTATACTTTTAGCTTTAATTATAGCGATAGGCGGAGTCAGCTTCTGGCTCCTTGAGGAACACGGTGATTTTCAGAAGGAGCTTCCACGTTCCTTTGCCGAGGAAGAGACAGGAGCGGCAGTTACTGAGGAAAATACGGGAGCGGAAGCTCTTACGGTTGATTTCTCGAAATCCGATTCCTTTTATGATACAGATATAAGCGTAGAGCTTAGCTGTTCCGATCCCGAAGCGGTCATTTACTATACTATCGACGGTAACGACCCTGATGAAACTGCAAAGGTATACAGCAAGCCTATAGATATAAAGGCCAAGAATAAAATAACAGCTACCACCTTAAAGGCGATAGCTGTAAACGGCTCCGGAAAATCCGATATCGTACATAAAAGCTATGTTGTCGGAAAGGATGTTTTCGAAAGATTCGATGATTCTACTCTCGTGTTTGTTCTTTCTACGGACGAATATAATCTTTACGACTACTATTATGGGGTAGCCACAGAAGGCTATATGAGAGACGAGTACCTTAATTCCGACGAATATGACGGGGGAGAGATTGACTATAACGCTCCCGCTAACTGGTTCATAAGAGGTCGTGAAAGTGAACGTGATATGTACGTGGAGGCCTTCACCAGCGACGGTAAGCAGATTATTTCTCAGGCGGCAGGCGCAAGAGTTGTAGGCGGTGTGTCCCGTGCAAATACACAGAAATCCTGGCGTCTTATCGCTCGTAATATGTACAGCGAGAATAACGGAAAGTTCAAGTATCCTTTCTTTAAGGGCAATACCGATTCTGAGGGCAATCTTATTACAAGATACGACCGTATCACCTTAAGAGATAACGCTAACGACCGTGAATTTGCAAGTATAAGAGACGAGCTTTCTATGACTCTTTCCTTTGAGGCAGGCTTCCCCGATATTCAGAAGGTTCGTCCTGCGGCAGTATTTCTTAACAGCGAATACTATGGCTTTGCCTGGATGCACGAGGCCTACAGCAACGATTATCTTGCCAATAACTACGGCGGAAACAAGGATAATTTCCGTATAGTTGGCGCAAAGGAGCAGGAGGTTGAAGGCGACGACGAAAAATGCGTGGAGGACTGGAATTATGTTCTCGGCTTAGCGGAAAAGGGTCTCAATAATTATTCCCGTTTCAGCGAATTCTGTGAGCTTGTGGATATAGATAATCTTATGCTTTATTATGCAATACAGATTTATATTGACAACAAGGACTGGCCCGGTAATAATTTCAAGGCCTGGCGCTATTATCCCGATGAAAACGAGGTTGTTACGAGCGAATACCTTGACGGAAAGTGGAGATTCCTTCTTTTTGACGCTGAATATGCCTGGGGTCTTTACGGAAACGGTTTTAAGGATGATACATTGACTGCGGTTCTTACAGGAAGGCATATGCAGGGAGATTCGATAATACTTAAATCTCTCCTTCAGCGTAAGGATATGCAGGAAAAATTCGCTAATACAATATGCGATCTTATAGGCGGCTCCTTCTCTGAGGAAAATGTTCTTAATACGGTTGAAAAGCTTATAAAGGAATGTGATACCGAATGTATGTACGCTCTCGAAAACGGCTATACCTCAACCTGGGCAAATGAAGATACTTTTGCAGACAGCCGTCAGCAGATAAGAGCTTTCGCTTCTAAACGTCCCGATATTATGAAAATGCATATCGCTAAGCAGTTCGGCTATGAGGGCGACTCTTACCTTGTTCAGCTTTATAATCCCAACGGAGCGGAAACAAGGTTAAGCTCACAGACTGCCGCTACAGCCGATAAGCTTACTGCACGCTATTTCAATGAATGCAGTGTGACTGTATCCTCTGAGCCCTATGAAGGCTTCAGCTTTAACCGCTGGGAAGTAAACGGAGTTCCTTATTATACGGAACAGCTTACATTAAACTCGGCTATGGCGGACGAAGAGGGAACTGTAACAGTACAGCTTTATCTCGACGAGACTCCTGTTACACGCGAGGCGGTGATAAGCGAGCTTTATACGGCGGGAGAAGGGGATTGGATAGAGCTTTACAACCCAAATACAACCGATATAGATATAAGCGGCTTTTACCTTTCCGATAAGACTGACGACTTGAGAAAATGGCAGATAAAGGACGGAAAAATTCCTGCAGAAGGCACTCTTATTGTTGTTTGTAAGAACAATAACCAGGAATCGGCCCTTAAGCGCCAGCAGACGAATTTCAGCCTTAAAACAGGCGAAACGCTCAGTCTTTCCGATGCTGACGGAAATGTTATTTCTTCGGTAAACGTAATTGAAATGGAAGAAAGCGAATCGGTTTCTCTCGGTATTGACGGAAAATACCGTATCGGCAGTATAACCGAAAATATCCATTTATATTAAAAATGAAAACCACCTGTGATAAAGGGGCTCCCTTTCACAGGTGGTTTATTTTATATGATCGGCTCTTAACTGGCCACAGGCGGCGTTTACCGAGGCGCCAAGCTCACGGCGCATAGTAACGCCTATTTTATGCTTTTTAAGCACGTCGTAGAACTTCATTATATCGTCAAAGCTACTGCACTCAAAGGTATCTCCGTCGCTTTCGTTATAGCGGATTATGTTTACGTAGCAGTTACTTTCGCCAATAAGCTGAGCCAGTCTTTCCGCACATTCTATGCTGTCGTTTACGCCCTTTAGCATAACGTATTCAAGGGTGATGCGGCGGTTTTTAGCGGCTGAATAGTGGCGTATGGCGTCGAAAAGAGGGGAGAGGGGATATTTCCTGTTTACCGGCATAAGTCTGTCTCTCAGCTCATCTGTGGGAGCGTGAAGGCTTACGGCGAGATTTACGGGATTTTTACTTTCCGAAAGCTCGTATATCTTCGGCACGATACCACAGGTCGAAAGCGTAATATGCTTAAGACCGATATCGAAGCCCTTCTGATACATAGCGATATCAATAAAATCCGTTACGTTTTCAAAGTTATCGAGGGGCTCACCTATTCCCATTATTGCGATACCTGAAATTTTTCTGCCTGATTCCTCGGATACGTAAAGAAGCTGTTCAACCATTTCGGCGGCTTCGAGATTACGGATTTTCTTAAGCCTTCCGCTTCTGCAGAAGGCACAGCCCATATTACAGCCTACCTGAGTGGAGACGCAGATATTGTTTCCGTATTCGTGCTTCATAAGGACTGACTCAATCAGATTTCCGTCAGAAAGCCTGAACAGATATTTATCGGCACTTTCGCTTTCTCTTTTTTCGATACATTCTACTTTTCCGAAATAAAAATTATCGGAAAGAAGCTTTGTTAAATCGCTCTTTAACCCGATATCGTGGAATTCCCTTACTCTTTTTCCGTAAATCGCAGGAAAAATCATATCTGCCTTCGATTTCTTTTCGCCGTTCGCTTCAAGAAAAGAGACAAGCTTATCGTAAGTAAGATTGTAAATATCAGTCATAGCTCAGCCCTTTCTGAATTTCGGCGTATTGTTGGCCGATTTATGAAGCTCACGATATCTGAGCCTTTTTTCCTTCTGCCTGAGCTTGTTTTTATAAACTCTCGAAAAATCCTTTGTATCCTTGTAGACCTGACCCTTTAACGTAGCGCCTGTAAGCTCATAGCGTATGTAGAAATCGCCGTGCTGTTCACAGTTTACCTTAGTTAAGAAGGTATTTCTTCCTTGACGGCATATAGGATTTTTTTCGCATTCATTTCCGCATTCGGGGCAGGATATCTTCGGCTTATGGCAGAATGCCGCCAGTCCGTCGATACTTCCTGTATAGGAGCATTCTCCTGTTTTTACGGGCTTTTCTATGAGCCAGGGGTATTGTCCTGTCTTTTCGGGCTTTTTAAAGGTGAATTTATTGTAGTCGGCTATTCCTTTTATAAGGTCAAGCTTTCCTGCCACAAGGACAGTCATATAAGCGTCGTTGAGAGCGTCGTGCGCCTGGAATTCGGAATTTATTCCGAGGGCTTCCATAGCGGTTTTAAGCCCTGTCTGACGAGCTTCCGAGCCTGTCTGCATACTGAAAATACGCTGTAGGTTATAATGCTTCGGAAGAACTATATCCTTGATTCCGTTAAAGCGGAGATTATCGTTAAGAATGGGGATATCGTCGTCTCCCCAGGTCATAATAACGGTTTCGCTGTCAAAATGCTTCGCCATACGTCTTACTGCCGTATCGAAGGGGAGACCGTTATCGATATCTGCCTGGGTAATTCCTGTAAGAGCGCTTACGTACTTGTTCATACACTTATAACAGACAGGCTTTATAAAAAACTCGTCCTTATGAAGCGTGTTGAGCTTTTCGTCAAGGACGAAAAAACCTATCTGAATAATTTCGCCGTGAGTAAGCTCGGGTATTTTTACATTTTCGGCGGAGGGCTGGTTCCACTCCATATCAAAAATAATATATTTCATTATTCTCTTTCATCAAGGGGGATGTAATCGAGATGTTCTGCAACATATTTATAGGCAGGACGTATAATTTTACCGTTATTGATAATTTCCTCGAGTCTGTGTGCCGCCCAGCCGGAAATTCTCGAAATAGCGAATATAGGAGTAAATAATTCCTCGGGAATACGGAGCATATCATATACGAAGCCGCTATAGAAGTCAACGTTTGCACAAATCGGCTTGAATAAGTGACGGTGCTCGGCGATAACCTCCTTGGCGATTCTCTCGATTCTTTCATAGAATTCGTATTCCTCGGTACGCTTCTTTTCGATAGCGAGTTCACGAGCATATTTCTTGAGAATAATAGCTCTGGGGTCGGACTTTGTGTATACAGCGTGTCCGATACCGTAAACGAGACCTGTATTATCGAAGGCCTGCTTATTAACGATCTTTGTGATATACTCTCTGATCATATCCTCGTTTTTCCAGTCGGTAACGTGAGTCTTTATGTCTTCGAGCATACGCTTTGTCTTCATATTTGCGCCGCCGTGTCTGAAGCCCTTTAAGGAAGCTATTGCAGCAGCAACTGCAGAGTAAGTATCTGTTCCCGAGGAGGTAACAACGTGTGTTGTGAAGGTAGAATTGTTACCGCCGCCGTGTTCAGCGTGAATAACGAGAGCAACGTCGAGAACGCTTGCTTCGAGCTCGGTAAATTTACCGTCCTCTCTTAACATATGGAGAATATTTTCCGCAGTAGAATACTCGGGGATAGGATTTCTTATCATAAGGCTCTCGTGGAGCTTGAAATGACGGTAAGCACAGTATGCATAAACCGAAATAAGAGGCATCTTAGCTATAATCTGGATGGACTGCCTTAAAACATTATGAGCGGAAATATCCTCGGGGTTTTCATCGTAGGAGTAGAGAGTGAGGATACTCTTCTGGAGTGCGTTCATAATATTGGAGCTCGGAGCCTTCATAAGAACGTCGCGGGTAAAGCTGTTTGAAAGAAGCTGATATTCGCTTATAAGCTTCTCGAATTTATGGAGCTGTGTCTTATTGGGGAGAGAGCCGAAAAGAAGGAGATAGGTAGCCTCCTCGAAGGCGTATCTTCTTCCCTCAAAGCCCTTTACGAGGTCTACAACATTGTAGTTATGATAATAAAGACGGCCGTCACAGGGGAGCTTCTTACCGTCAACGATGTCATAGGAAACTACGTCGGAAATCTCGGTAAGACCTGTAAGAACGCCCTTACCGTTCATATCTCTTAAGCCTCTCTTTACGTCGTATTCAACGTAAAGGTCGGGATTTATTTTAGCAACCTTTAAACATACTTCATAAAGCTCGTCAATAAGCTTCTGTTCCTCTTTTTCGGGGTATATTATTTCCTTTTCGTTATCAGTAAGCATTTTAATCGTCCTTTCATCTTCTATATAATATACTATTATAATCAAAATCTGTTGATTTATCAATATGTATGGTAAAATGTTGTTGAATTTGCACTAATTATAGGCGAAATCGGTTGATTTTCTATGAAAAAAACAGTTAGCTTTTTATGGGCAGGGCATAAAAAAAGCTTAACAGACGAAAATCTGTTAAGCTTTAGTGTTTGGAGCTGATAACCAGATTCGAACTGGTGACCTCATCCTTACCAAGGATGTGCTCTACCGACTGAGCCATATCAGCGCCATTACAAGTAATGATTATATCATACTGTAATGGATTTGTCAATAGATTTTTGAAAAATTATGTAGTTTTTTTGTATTTGTTTCTTGTTGCGATTCCGCCTCGGATATGACGCTCCTGTTTATTTATTTCGAGAATTTCCTTTACCTTTTTATGAAGCTCGGGGTTGATTTTTTCGAGTCTCGAGGTAATATCCTGATGCACGGTGCTCTTGCTTATGCCAAAGGCTTTTCCTGTATTTCTTACTGTCGCTTTATTTTCAATAATGTATTTTGCGAGGCTTACACATCTTTCTTGTTTTGTTCCGTAAGCGGTATAATCCGCTTCTGTTGTTCTTGTATGTGACATGAAATCGCCCCTCCGTAAATTTGATTTATCAAATTTATATGCAGGACGACAGGGAAGTATGATTATCGCTTAAAAGGGAAGAAGTAGGGGAATCGGAAGCGATATAGAGAAATATTTGAGAAATTTTTTGAAAAAGGCTTGACTATTGAGATAAAATATGCTAAAATATATAAGCAGTTGAGCGAGCGGGCTTAGGTTTTCTTTTATGGAGAGGTGTCCGAGTGGTTTAAGGAGCCGGTCTTGAAAACCGGTGATCCCGCAAGGGACCGTGGGTTCGAATCCCACCCTCTCCGCCAATAATATTTTTTAATCAGCATTTGCGGAAATACCCAAGTGGTGAAGGGGCTCCCCTGCTAAGGGAGTAGGTCGGGAAACCGGCGCGAGGGTTCAAATCCCTCTTTCCGCGCCATATTTAAGCGGTTTTCAAGGCTTCGTGTTGTCTTTCGTGTTGTCTTTCGCATTACATAAGCCATTGAAAGCCGCATTTATCTTTTCAGAAACGTTGCGCTGTTCTTCTTTAAA
>JAZNMN010000001.1:0-61298 GCA_045579625.1 Ruminiclostridium sp. | reverse complement strand
ATAAAGAAAGGATTGTTTTATGAACGAAAACCCATTGCTCGAAAAATCACTATTATTTGCAGCTCGCATTGTAAAGCTATACAATTATCTCCAAAAGGAAAAACACGAAACTATTATATCTAAGCAAATTATTCGTAGCGGTACTTCTATTGGTGCCAATGCTAATGAAGCGGCATATGGCGTCAGTACTGCCGATTTCATAGCAAAGTTACAGATTTCTCTAAAGGAAACTGCTGAGACAGAATATTGGCTTAGATTATTGATATTAACCGAATATCTTGAAAAAGAACATGGTGATTCTATCCTTTCAGATTGCTTAGAGATTAAAAGAATTCTTATATCTTCGCTGAATACAGCTAAGAAAAAACAAGAAAAACATAAATAGATTTTGAAAAATCTATTTCGCTCAACATAGACAAAAAAATAAGGCACCCACACGATACTCGTGGTTGCCTTATTTTTTTGTTATGGAATCAAGTGTGGATTCGGACAGCGCCTATTTAAAATGCATTAAAAGCGTCGACTTCTACAGCCCACGCTTTCTTATTATTTTACACCTCAACAATAGTCCTGTCCTTGGCAAGATAGAAAAGCGCAACTGTACCGGGGCCTGCGTGAGCTCCGATTACTGCACCTATATCGCCGTAGCGGATTTTCTTCACCGAAGGCATTTTCTTCTTTATAAGCTCTCCGAGATACTCTGCGTCAGCTCTTGAATCGGCGTCGTTAATGAAAATCTCCTCGTTTTCCTCGGGGATATAGGTTTTCTCCATCTGTTTAGCCATAGCCTCGAGAGCGTTCTTTCTTCCCCTAATTTTCGAATATGGAAGAAGCTGGCCGAGCTCATTAAAGAACAGTATCGGCTTTATTCCAAGCATTCCCCCTAAAATCGCAGACATTTTCGATAATCTTCCGCCTCTGTGAAGGTGGTTAAGGTCGTCAACGGTAAAAAGATGAACGGTACGTTCCTTTATTTCATTGGCATACTTAACAAGCTCGTCCATTCCGAGCCCCTCGTCACGCTTTTTAACGCAGTTATTCAGAATATGGCCCTCGCCGCCGCAGGCAGAAATCGAGTCTACCACCTTAACCTTTATGCCGCGATAGTTTTCTTCGATATCTCTGGCTACGAGCGTACCTGTCTGATATGTTCCGCTTAAGGCCGAAGAAAAGCAGAGATAAAATATGTCCTTACCCTCCTTGGCTATCTCCTCGAAGGTTTTATAAAGCCTTTCGTAGGAAGCCTGTGAGGTTTTCGGCATACTTCCCTTTCGCACCATATCGTAAAATTCCTTTGTATCAAGCGCATTTTCGGTATACTGAACATATTCCTTATCATCTATAACATACTGCATACCGATAAGAGCCACATCATTTTCCTTATAATAATCCGCTCCCATATCGGTAGTTGAGTCGGTAACTATAATATAATCATTTCTTTCCATAAAAATGCTCCTTTTTAACAAATGTCTTTATCTCAGTATACATTATTACTTATTATTTGTCAAGCTTGCAAAATATTTTGTGCAAAATATCCTAATATATTTTTTAAAAAAATGTTAAAATATTTTTTAATAAAAGACTTGATATCGTTTTCATAATGTGATATACTTGTCATAATGAATATAAAGAAAGGAATATAAATATGAGCGAAAAAATCTATAAGCTCCTTATGGGGCCCGCTAAATGTGCAGTAGACCTGGGCGATGGAAGTGAGAGAGGCGAATACGTGAACCAGGATTATATCCTCCACCGTCTCGGCCGTCCTCACAGAGCTATAAGCCTTATGTACTGCTACTACCCTCTCGATAAGGAATGGCCCGCAAGAATTTCCGAAGCTATGAAGGACGCTAAGGTATCCTTCGCCTGGGACTATCCCTACGACGATTATTTTACATACAAGGGCGGCCTTGAAGGCAGCACCGAGGGCGAGCCCTTTAACTATATGCGTGAAATACGAGCTCACGGTCAGGACGTTATCCTTACCCTTACCGTCGACCCCCACGTTTCCGATGACCAGCTTATTGCAATAGCAAAGGATTTGCGTACCTTCGGAAGAATGCAGCTTCGTATAAATCACGAGGCTACAGGTAACTGGTTCTCCTTCAATAAGCGCTGTACCTACCAGGAGGTTGCCGACTTCTATGTACGCTTCCATAAAATTATAAAGGAATACGCTCCCAATGTTAAGACAGTACTCTGTATCGGCGGTATCGAGGATTTAAAAAAGACCGAAATCGAAAAGGAAAAGGAATTCTCCGAGGCAGTACGTGTAACCGATATATGGTCTGTTGATAAGTATATGGCGCTTCACTGGGGCTGGCCCTACGACGTAGCGGAAACAGGCGGCACCTCTCACGGAAGATATGCCGTTAAGGATATATACGAAAAGACAAAGAGAAGCTATCTCCGCTATAAGGAAATAAACGGCGGCGTTTCGAAGCCTATGGTTATGAGCGAATTCAACGCCGACGGCGACGTTACAGGCCCCTATGAACAGGCTGAAATGGTTAAGCTTTTCGCAGAAATGCTTAAAAACGACCCCGACGAATGGTTTACAGGCTTCACCTTCTACCAGTTCCGTGACAGAGGCCGCTTAGGTCTCGAAATCGAAGACCCGAACAATCCCGACGTAGGTATCGAACAGCCTGAAATGAAGACCTATAAGGAGCTTATCCACGATGAATTCTTCTATCCCTCAATGAAGCAGGGCGAAGAAATAAGCCTTCCCGTAAAGCTTCGCTGGGGCGGCTCGGAGGACGCCGAGGGTATCTCCATTCCCCTCCATTTCGACTCAAATCCTACCTTCTGTGAGGTTACCTTCGAGGAAGAGCTTAACCTTATGATGGAAATTAACGGAAAGTGGTTCTATAAGTCGCCTAAGGCAAAAACCATTGACCTTATGAGCGCTTTCTTCGAAAAGCCTCTTGACGGCGCAGCCGACCTTACGCTTAAGCTTTTCGCTCCTCCCGCAAGCGGTGAAAACACCCCCGAGGACGGCGAGGACTGGCTCGAAAACAGCTATACTGTAATAAACAAGCTCCCTGATATCAGAATCAGATTCAAGGCTACAGAGCCTTCTTTAGATTAAACATATTGCAAAATGCACAGGCTTTTCGAAAAGTCTGTGCATTTTTTCGGAAATGTGGCGAAAATAAGTAACTTTACTTGAATTAAATCCGCAAAAATGCTATAATGTAGGATAAGTATAGTCGGAAGGAGGTTTAAGCTTGAAGAAAAAGCAAGGAAATACAAGACTTGATGATTTACTTTTATATCTGTCCTTTTTCGGAAGATATATATGCACCATATTCGTTCAGATTTTCGCCATTATCGGTAAAAGAATCGCACAGCTTGCGAAGTATCTCTGGGAAAAATCCAACAGTCTCAGAAAAAAGCTTTTCATAAAGCTTAAATACTTCCTGATTATCCTCGCCTCCCCCTTCCTTAAAATTATCCACGCGCTTCAAAGAGCAGGCAAGGATATTTCCGAGGATATGAGAAAATACGGATTCGGCTCTGCTGTTCTTAAATCGGTAAGCCATTTCGGTAAATTTATGTTCGGTAAAAGCGGTGTGGCTGTAACGATTTTCAATGTTGTAGCTCCCGTAATCTGCGTTATTTTCTGTTTTAACGTGGTTTCCTTTGCAGTAGGCCTTGACTACGGAGTTAAGCTTACCGTAAACGGAAAGCTTGTGGGATATATCGAGAATGAACAAGTCTTCTACGACGCCGACGAAATTCTTAAGGATCGTATAAACTATCTCGGAAGCGACGAAAACATAAAGATTACTCCCGAGTTTTCCATAGAGCTCCTTGAATCCAACAATCATCTCCTTACAAAATATCAGGTTGCGGACGAAATACTGAGATATTCCGACGTAACGGTTGAATATGCCTACGGCTTTTATCTTAATGGTACCTTTATGGGTGCGGTAAGCGACAATACCGACGTAAAAAATACCCTCGAGGGTATTCTCAATAAGTACCAGACACAGCACCCCGACGCAGAAATAAGCTTCAAGGATAATCTTGAATATTCTACAGGCGGTCTTTACCTTACAGGCAGTATAATAGATTCCAACTGGCTTATTTCACAGCTTACAAGCGTAAAATCCAAAGCAGGCTACTACATAGTCGAGGACGACGATTCCCACTCCCTGCTCTGTGACAAGCTCGGCCTTACTATGGCACAGCTCGACCTCCTTAACCCGGGCTTCGAAGCTATGGAGCTTCATACAGGCGACAGGATTAAAACGAGGGACGAAATCCCCTTCCTTTCGGTTAATGTAACAGTTACCGAAAACTACGACGTAGAGGTTCCCTATGAAACTGAATATTACGACGAGGGCTCTCTCTATTACGGTGTATCGAGAGTTACTACCGAGGGCGAAAACGGCGTAAACAATCTTACTGCAAAAGTAACCTACGTAAACAACATCGAAACCGACAGGCGTGTTATTTCCTCCCGTAAGGTAACCTCTCCCACAACCGAAAGAATAGCCCAGGGTACCAAGCCAACCCCCGAAATGTATTCTCCCGAAGAGGCGGGCTACGGTAAATACATCTGGCCCACCGACGGCGGATATGTAAGCGAATATACTCACTGGGACGGCGGTTATGCAGGACATCTCGGTATAGATATCGTATCCTATTACGGCGCTCCTATTTATGCAGGAGCAAGCGGCGTCGTTACAAAGGCAGCGGAAGACTTCTGGGGCTACGGTAAGTACGTAATCATCGATCACGGAAACGGCTTCCAGACTCTGTATGCACACTGCAGCGCCCTTTACGTAACAGTAGGCCAGGAAGTAACCCAGGGCGAGTTTATAGCCGCCCTCGGCTCGACAGGTAAGGTTACAGGCCCTCATATCCACTTCGAGGTAAGACAGGGTAATACGAAGCTTAATCCTGTAGGATATCTTGAGAAGATATATTAAATTTAAAGCTGAGTCAGTTTGATATTGACTCAGCTTTTATATTTCCATACACGGATTTTACAATGTATCGGACGCTTACTAACAGACAGCATAGGCTTTATCTATTGACTTCCTGCGTTTTTAGTGATACAATTTATGTACCGAATATATATGAAAGGAAGTAAAGTTATGTCAGAAAAATATTGTCATTCCTGCGGCGCTAAAATTACAGATGAATGCACCTTCTGCACGGAATGCGGCGCTAATCAGAAGAATATCGGTGCGTCTTCTGCGGCTACCGTTACAAAACAGGGCGGAGGCTCGAAAACCCCTCTTATTATCATAGGTATAATAATAGCTGTTGCTCTTATAGCTCTTTGTATAATACTCGTAATCAACGGTAATTCAGGTAACTCGGATACCAATTCAAATTCGTACATAACAGTAGACAGTAACGGCAATATATCGGCAAATACAACTCAGAATAACAATATCAGTAATAATAACAATAATAATGCCGATATCATCGAGCCGATTCCCGATACGCCCGAGGTAGCGACTACCATTACTCCCTATGTGAAGCTTAACGGCGAGAACCTGTATCAGTGCTCGGCGGCATATACCTACTCAGACGTATACGGAAACGTTATGGCAATTTCAGGACTACTCGAAGAAGAGTTAGGAGTTATCGCTACTGTAGCTATAGGAAGCAGTTCCATTAAATCGGGCTATACGCTTGATAAAAACGGCTGTAACTCTTCTACATATTTTGACTTAGTTCTTATCGAGGGAAGCGACGCGGAGGAATATACTACTGCAAACAATCCCTCTATGTTCGACGACTGTGAATTTAAACTTGTAAGCTTCAAGGAAGGGTCAGAAGCTACCTTCACAATGCTTATTCAGTTCTCCTATAACGGCGAAGATTATCAGCTTGAAGCAGGCGGTACCGCAAGCTATCAGGAAGCCCCCGCAAATTCAAACATAGCAGGCGGCGGTAATTCGGGCTCATCAGGCTCATCGGGCAGCAGAATGTGTATGCTTTGTTACGGAAAGGGTATTTGCAGTGTATGCGACGGTTCGGGACTGAACTCCTATTACGATTTCTTTACAAAAGAGAAGAGAGCTTGCGATTCCTGTGGCGGTACGCTTATTTGTAAGGGCTGTAACGGCGTCGGATATTATTGATATCGGCAGAAAAAAATATATGATAAAACCGCCTCTGATTTTCAGAGGCGGTTCTCGTTTATATCTACCGTTATTATAATTCGTCAGCAAGCTTTTCCATTTCATCAAGAAGCTCGCCGAAAAGCTTTAATGCGTCGGCTACTACCTTTGTATCGGTCATATCTACGCCTGCGCCCTTAAGAAGGTCAACGGGCGTCTTTGAACAGCCTCCCTTAAGGAAGCCTAAATAGTCCTGCACCTCTTTTTCGCCGCCGTTAAGAACACGGTCGGAAAGAGCAATTGCGGCGGAAAAGCCCGTAGCATACTGATAAACGTAATAGTTATAGTAGAAATGGGGTATTCTCTGCCATTCGTGGTTGATTTCCTCGTCGTGGACAATCTCTTCGCCGAAATAAAGCTTGTTGAGCTCGCCGTAAAGCTCGCATAAAGCGTCGGAGGTAATCGGCTCATCCCTCGCCAGCATTTCGTTCACCTTAAGCTCAAATTCCGCAAACATAGTCTGGCGGTAAAGAGTGGTACGGAACTGTTCGAGGAAATAATTTATAAGATAAGCCTTCTGGCGCTTGTCTGTGGTTGTTTTTAAAAGATACTGCATAAGAAGGGATTCGTTGAAGGTAGAGGCTACCTCGGCAACAAAAATCCTGTAATCGGCATAGGTTACCGACTGGTGCTTGTTGGAAAGATATGAGTGCAGTGCGTGTCCCATTTCGTGAGCCACAGTGAAGGCGGACTGCAGATCGTCGGTATGATTGAGAAGCACGAAGGGGTGACACCAGGCGCCTGCTGAATATGCACCGCTGCACTTTCCTTCGTTTTCGTAAACGTCAACCCATCCGCTTTCGAAGCCGTTTTTCATAATGCTGCAGTATTCTTCTCCGAGAGGTTTTACTGCCTCAAGTACAAGCTTTACCGCTTCCTCATAGCTTATCTTCATTTCAGCTTCGCTTACCATCGGCGCATATAGGTCGTAATAATGAAGCTCGTCAACCTTAAGAAGCTTTTTTCTGAGCTTTACGTAACGGTACATTTTATCCATATTTTCGTGTACTGCGTCGATAAGCTTATAGTATACCTCGGAGGGCACCTCTGTACTATCGAGAGCCGCTTCAAGGGTGTTTCCGTATTTTCTCGCATTGGCATTAAAAAGAAGCGTCTTAAGATGACCCGAAAGTATCGCCGCATAGGTATTCTCAAAGCCCTTATAGGTTCCGTAAAGCGCCTCGAAGGCCGACTTACGGAGCTCTCTGTCCTCGCTCTGCATAAGAGGAATATAGCTTCCGTGAGTAACCTGATGAGCTTCGCCGTTCTTATCCTTAGCGTCGGGGAATTTAAGGTCGGCATTATCCATCATCGAGAATATAGTGGCAGGAGAATTAGTCATTGTTCCCGCCATAGCAATAATGTTTTCTTCCTCGGGAGAAAGAATATGCTCTCTCTTACTTCTTATTCTGTCGATAGAAAGGCGGTAATGCTCCAGGTCGGGATTGGACTTATAGAAGCCTTCAAGCTTTTCATCCGATATGGTAAGAATCTCGGGAACAGCAAAGGACGCCGCCCTGTTAATAAGCGTAAGAAGCATTTCAACTCTGTCCGTATAGCCCGAATAAAGGCTTATACGGGTATCCTCGTCGCTCTTTCTGTTGGAGTAATTTATAAGGTCGGTAAGCTTATAGGTCATTTCATCGTCAAGCTTCATATAGCTTAAAAGCTCGGCTCCGTCCTCGGAAAGCTTTCCTTCGAAATATTTTATCCTGTCGGGATATCCGCCCGCCTCGGAAAGAGCCTTTTCGAAAGCCTCATCGCTCGGGTAAATATCCTCAAGCCTCCATTTATTTTCGGAAGCTACCTCGCTTCTTTCGGGTATTCTTTTTTCAGCCATTTTCTTACCGTCCTTTATCTTACATAATTGAACTTTATCTTAGGCTCCTTTTCGGGAGGAGTAATCTTACTCTCCTCCTTCATTTTAAGTAAGTATGCCATATTTCTGCCAATAGTTTCAGCAATCTGGATACCCTCGGTATCCTGAACGCATTCGCCCTTTGCCGCGCCGTGAATTCCCGGCCAGTAGGGTGTGGGTGTAATAAGCATTTCCGCAAAGGTAAAATAGTTGTAGATAGTCTGGTAGGAATCGGTTACGCCGCTTCTTCTGAGAGCTACTATTCCTGCGGCGGGCTTGAACCTCATTTTTGCGGAGTTAACGTAAAATGCCCTGTCTAAAAAGCATTTCAGCGTACCGTTGATTCCTGCGTAGTATACAGGAGAGCCTACTATAATACCGTCGGCGGCTGCAAACTTTTCGCTTACCTCGTTAAAGCCGTCCTCAATCACGCATTTTCCTGTTTTCGAACAAGCGCCGCAGGCCTTACAGCCTGTTATGTTAAGTGCGCCTACATTCACAATTTCAGTATCTATACCCTCCTCGTTAAGCTTCCTGCAGGCCGCTTCAAGAGCGAGAAAGGTATTTCCGTCCTTATGAGGACTTCCGTTTACAGCGAGAACTTTCATCAGTATTATTTCCTTTCCGTGTATTATGTCTTATTTTAAAGCTATTATTCAGCTACAGTAGATTCCGAAGTCTCTTCCTCGGGAGGAGTTATTTTTAAAAGGTCATAGTTCACATAGAAGGGATATTCCTCGTCCCATTCCTCTATAAGCTCGGTCTGTCTTGCCTGCTGCTTATTCTGGAGCAGGAATTCGTACATACTTTCCTTTGTGTCGGCTACGTCCTCCTCTGTAAGAACAACGTCCTCGGTATAAAGAATAACATAAGCTCCGTTGTCGCAAAGTACGGGAGTACTGATTTCACCGGGCTTTTCGAGACCGAAGAGCGCCTCGTGGTATTCGGGGTAATAAAGCTTTGTATCGGGAACTACCGTAAAATATTCAACAAGTCCCTCGGGGTTATACTCGCTCAATACATCTGCATAGGTATATTCGGTATCCTTCGGGTCGAGATTTATAAGCTTATCGAGTCCTGCCATAAGCTTTTCGGTTATCTCTCCGTCTGCGGCAGTCTTACGAAGCTCGTCAGCCTCTTCGTCAAGTCCTGCCTTTCTTTTTTCAGCTATTGCGGCCGTAGTTTCCTCATCGAAGGGAACGAAAAGGTGAGTCGAAGCTCTTGTACCCTCGGGAACATATATGGAGGTATAGGAGGGATTCTGCTCATAGGAAGCTCTGTCATTATTATATGCTTCTACTGCGGCATTATAGTAGTCATTATACATTTCCTCTGCCTCGGACTTATCTACCGTAACCTCAGAAACCACCGCTTCGGTAAGCTTTTCGAGGATATAACTGCTCTGCTCCCACTTATGGAAAACCTCTGTGGTAAGCTTACAGCGTGCAAGGTCGGAATCAAGCATCTCAGCGCATTTCGCATTTATCTGTTCATCGGTAGCTCCTGCGCCCAGAAGCTGTGACGCCGCGTCGTAGTAGTTCGCTCTCCAGTTAGCAACAACCTCGTCGGCTCTCTTTCTTATTTCAGCCTTTTCCTCTTCGGTAAGCTGTTTTATTCCGCAGTTATACTTGTTTTCCGCCATATACATAAACTGCTTTTCAAAGGTAAGATAATCAATTATTTCGTAGCGGTAGCCTTCACAGTCTGCCTTTGTATCCGCCGCCATATCATCGGCAATTCCGTAGCTTACAAGGTAATAAAGATATTCCCCGTAAAAATCGTCAAAGGTAATCTTAAAATAATCGGACGCATTTCCGCCCTTAACCTCGGCGATAACGGTATTTCCGTCTATTCCCTTCCAGGTTTCGAAATTATCTGCGTTTATCTTTGTGGGGTCGGTGGCCATTCCTGTAGGCGCCTGTGATGTTACCGAGGTAGCTGTATTATTTCCTGTATTCCCGGAATTACAGCCCGAAGCTACTCCGACAGCCGCAATAAAAGCGAGAATAACCGCAATTTTCTTCTTCATTTTATTTATCCTTTCTCTGAGCTCTGCTCTCTGTATATACTTAAGGCAGTCCTTCCCTTTCCGAAAGCTTTCAACCGCAGAAAAGGGGATTTTCGGGAGATATACTGTCTTAACCCGATTAGTATAACATATATTTCTGAAAAAAGCAAAATAATTTTAAAAAAATTATGTGTTTTTTTCAAAAAAGTGATGATTTTTCTGAAAAAGTATGTTATAATAGTGCTGTGTGCAGTAAATGACTGAGGAAAAAGTCATTTTCCGCCTTTAAAAGACACTTGTATGGCCTATAAATTATTCAGGAAGGTTGTAAATATGAACGGATTCAAAAATAAAATGAAGAAAGCGACGGCGTTATTGCTGAGCCTTGCTCTTATGCTTGTTTCGGGCTGCGGCGGTGATACGCCTGCCGATACAGAAGGTACCGCCGCAACAACAGGCGTACCCGTTACCGATGAAAACGGCGTACAGGTTACCGACGTAAGCGGAAATCCCGTGTATCAGGTACCTGTTACCGACGAAAGCGGTGCACAGGTTACCGATGAAAACGGAAATCCCGTATACGAGGTACCCGAGGAAGCAACCGTGTATAAAGTCGGCTTTATCTATAACAATAAGCTCGAGCACGGCGCTACCAACAAGATTTTCGAAAGCGCAAGAGATGAAATAGAGCGTACCCTCGGACTTGAAACCTGCTATATCGAGGAGTCCCTTGTTGCGGATATCCCTGCGGCAGTACATAACCTCAAGGAATACGGCTGTAATATAATAGTTTCCTGCAGTCCTATGTTCGCAAATTCCATAGCCAAGGAAGCGGACGTGGATAAGGATACATATTTCCTTAATTACGGCGGAGACGATTCCGCACAGAATATGTCAAGCTTCGGCGGCGCTCTTTACCAGTCCGCAAGCGTCTGCGGTATTGCCGCCGCTCATAACACCGCCACAAACGCTATCGGCGTTCTTGCCGACCCCGGCGAATTCAATATGTACGGAGTAGTAAACGGCTTTACTCTCGGCGCGGCCGAAATATGGGGCGTTTATACCGACGTAAGAGTAAATCTCGTATGGTCGAAGGACGAAGCGAAGATTAAGGAAGCTATTGACGACCTTGCTTCACAGGGCTGTGACGTGGTTATGACTTATGTGGAAAATGATTATGCGGTACGCTACTGCAACGAAATAGGAATGAAGGTAATAGGTAATTCCTGCGACATTCCTGAGCTTGCCCCCGATACATATCTTTCGGGCTACTTCTTCAATTTCGGTACATATCTTGTTGACGAAATTCGCTCAATAACCACCGAAACCTTTATTTCCGAAATTTACAGAGGCGATATCGCTTCAGGCTGTGCGCGACTTGTGGATTTCAGCGATAACTGCAAGGAAGGCACAGATACAATCTGCGATAAGCTTTACGAGTATATTAAGGCAGGAAAAGCTCCCGTTTTCGAAGGCGAGATTAAGAATAAGGAAAATTCCGTTATGGTTGAAAAGGGTCAGATAATGACCTATGACAATATTATGGAGATAGACTGGTTTATTCAGGGAGTACGAAGCGTAGGCAATTTCACTACCGTAAACCACAGTCCTATACCCGGCGAGCTTGAGATTAAAAAGTAGTGGCTAAGGATATAACAATACTTTTCATTTCCGACAGCGATTCCTTACGTGAACGGCTCCGCAGTATTATTCCTGTAGGCGTGACTCCTGTTTTTTCGGATTTTTCGCCGACAGGACTCCGTGAAGCTCTTTACAGCCATAAGCCCTCGGGAATATATATTGTTTTCGCTAAGGGCGAAAGAGCGGGCACAAAGAATCTTACTGATATATTCAGCTATGTAAGAGGCTCGGGGATAAAGCTGGCTGTAACGGGAAGCTACCCACAGTTCAGGTCTGTCCGTGAAATGTACGGCGAGGATAGTATCAGCCATATAAAGGAAGCTGAGCTCCGCCGCAGTATTATTGATTTAAGGAACAGTATTACCGATACCCGAAAGAACAGCAAGGATAAGAAAATTTATACTGTAGCGGCCATTACCTCGGATATTACAATTGCCGCTTTATGCGAGGACGCTTTTTCCCTCGCCCACAGGAGCGGAATCCGATTTATATGCTCGGATATAGGCTGTTACCCTTCGGGAGTAAAAGGAAAAGCTTCCGTAACACCCGACCTGTTACTTATAACCGAGGATATCGTATCGGAGATAAAGAAAAGCTTCGGAGAAATCCCCTATATCCTCCTGGAAACAGGCGGTTATTCAGAGTCTGAGCCCGAATATGAGCCCTGCTGCAGAATAGATATATCGAAGAACAATTTCTCTCTCCGCTCGGTTACCGAAGGTATACTTAAGGAGCTTTAACGAGGAAATTTTTAGCGGGAAACCGTTTATATAAGAAAGGAATTTTAACTATGAGCAATTATTGGAACAAGGAGATGGAATGCGCTGAGCGTTATGAAATGCAGGCTCTTCAGAGCTTCCGCCTCTCTAAGACAGTAAAAAGAGTGTACGAAAATGTGCCGATTTACCGTGAACGTATGGATGCGGCAGGAGTTTCCCCTGACGATATAAGATGCGTCGAGGACTTATCCAAGCTCCCCTTTACATACAAGCAGGATTTAAGAGACACATACCCCTACGGAATGTTCGCAGTTCCTATGGACGAGGTAGTACGTCTCCACGCTTCCTCGGGTACTACAGGAAAGCAGATTGTAGTAGGCTATACACAGAACGACCTTAATATGTGGGCTGAATGCTGTTCGAGAGCTCTTACGGCAGCAGGCGCTACCAACAAGGACTTTATGCACGTTTCCTACGGCTACGGCTTATTCACAGGCGGTCTCGGCCTTCACGGCGGTGCCGAAAATATGGGAATGACCGTTATTCCCGTATCTACAGGTAACACAAAGCGTCAGATAAATATTATCAAGGACTTCGGCTCTACCGTTATCTGCTGTACTCCCTCCTACGCTCTTTATCTCGCAGAAACTATGGAAGAGGAAGGAATAAAGAAGGAAGATATTAAGCTTAAGGCAGGACTTTTCGGTGCTGAGCCCTGGACTGAGGAAATGAGAAAGGATATCGAAAACCGTCTCGGACTTAAGGCCTTCGACATCTACGGTCTTACTGAAATCGTAGGCCCCGGCGTTGCCTTTGAATGTGAAGAACAGACAGGTATGCACATAAACGAGGATAACTTTATCGTAGAAACTATCGACCCCGATACAGGCGAGGTTCTCCCCGAAGGCGAACAGGGCGAGCTCGTGTTCACTTGTATCACTAAGGAGGCCTTCCCCCTTATCCGTTACAGAACAAGAGATATCGGTATTCTTTCGAGAGAAAAGTGCTCCTGCGGAAGAACACTCGTTAAGATGCTTAAGCCTCGCGGACGTTCCGACGATATGCTCATTATTCGCGGCGTAAACGTATTCCCCTCACAGATTGAAAGCGTTCTCCTTTCTCTCGGTAACACAGCTCCCTTCTACCAGATTATTGTTGACCGTGTTAATAACGTTGATACCTTCGAGGTAAAGATTGAGCTTACCGAAGCTATGTTCTCCGATACTATGAAGAATATCAGCAAAACAGAAGGCAAGATTAAGGCCGCTATCGAATCTACCCTCGGAATTTCACCTAAGATTACCCTCGTTGAGCCTAAGAGCCTCCCGAGAGTTGAAGGTAAGGCAGTAAGAGTAATCGACAAGCGTAAGCTTCACTGATTAAACCGAACAGTTAAAGCCCCGAAGCGCAGTTACTGCAAATCGGGGCTTAAATATACAAAAAAATTCACCGTGTCTTTAAGACACGGTGAATTTGTTTTATCAGAATGTAAAATCGAGAGGGCCGCTTCCGCTCATATCATCTCCGCCCGAGGAGGGCTCTTCCGCTTCGGGAGCATTTCCGAAATTAAAGGCCTCCTCCTCCTTCTGTGGAGGTTTATTTATAACGGGTCTCGAAACCTCGGAAATCTTAGAGATGTTTTCAAGCTCTATCGTATGCTTGCTGGGCATTATTTCAAGAGTGTCGCTTTCGGGATTGGATTTCTCCTTTTCCTTAAGGTCGATACCCTGTCCGTAATAGGCTTCATCGCCGTGCTTACGGTAATAATGCTTATCGAGAAGCGCCTCGCTTATACGTGTAAGTCCGAACTGGAAATTGGTGTTGTAAATTGCCATCGTAGCTATTTCTTCAAGAACTACTGCATTCTCGACAGCCTTTTCAGGCGTATCAGCCCAACAGAAGGGGCCGTGCTGTGCTACGAGACAAGCGGGAACCGACATACAGGGAATAGCTCTTCTTACAAGAGTATCAGCTATAATGTAGCCTGTGTTCTTTTCGTATTCAACCTCAATCTGTTCCTTAGTCATAGGAACTGTACAGGGGATATCGCCGTAGAAATAATCGGCGTGGGTAGTGCCGTAAGCGATAATATCAAGCCCTGCCTGAGCCCATACGGTAGCATATCTTGAATGGGTATGTACGATTGCGCCTATTTCATCAAAGGATTCATAAAGCGCAATATGGGTAGGCGTATCGGAAGAAGGATTAAGGTCGCCTTCGACAACATTACCTTCCATATCCACAACTACCATTTTTTCAGGGGTAAGCTCATCATAGGAAACTCCCGAAGGCTTTATAACAACAAGCATCTTCTCCCTGTCTATTGCGGAAACATTTCCCCACGTAAGCTTAACGAGACCTTCCGACTTAAGCATCTTATTAGCATCGCAAACTCGTACCTTTAACTCTTCTAACATTTCGCACTACCTTCCCTGCATAATAATTATAAAAATATTATACACCCATACAGATATTATTTCAACAGGTTTTATAAAATTCTACAACCGACTGTAAAAGCAGGCATAATATTTATGCAGTATGCACAATCAAAGAGCTTCAAGCTCCTCAGCCCAAAGGGTGTACACCGCATCACTTGGCATTTTCCAGTCGCCTCTGGGCGATAAGCCTACGGAGCCTACCTTTACTCCGTCGGGAAGACAGGAGCGCTTGAACTGCTGGTTAAAGAAACGGCGGTAGAAGGTTTTAAGCCATTTCAGAATAGTCTCCCTGTCGTAATCTCCTTCGAAGGTCTTTAATGCAATTCTTAAAAGCTTACGGGGAGAATAACCGAAACGCACTATATAATAAAGGAAGAAATCGTGAAGCTCGTAGGGGCCTACAAGGTCTTCCGTCTTCTGGGCTATCTTTCCGCCCTCGGAAGGCAGAAGCTCGGGGCTTACAGGGGTAGCAAGAATATCCTGAAGCACTCCCGAAAGCTGTTCGTCTCCGCATATCTCGCTGTAATAATCCACGATATGACGTACAAGGGTTTTCGGAACACAGCCGTTCACACCATACATAGACATATGGTCGCCGTTATAGGTGGCCCAGCCGAGAGCAAGCTCGGATAAATCGCCTGTACCCACAACGATACCGTTACAGCGGTTAGCCACGTCCATAAGTATCTGTGTACGCTCTCTTGCCTGTGAATTTTCGTATACTACGTTATAATTGTCGCTTTCGTGGCCGATATCTCTGAAATGACATTCAACCGATTCAG
Organism: Ruminiclostridium sp.; assembly: GCA_045579625.1. Classification (GTDB taxonomy): domain Bacteria; phylum Bacillota; class Clostridia; order Oscillospirales; family Ruminococcaceae; genus Ruminiclostridium_E. The sequence continues at coordinate 45,706 of JAZNMN010000001.1, read as the reverse complement.
CAATATCTATCTCTCTGAAGGCTACTCCGAGACGCTCACAAAGTATCTCGGCGTTGCTTCTTGTACGGACAGTCGTACCGAAGCAGGGCATAGTAACCGCAAGAATATCCTTTCTCGGACGTCCAAGCATATCCATAGCCGTAACCGCAACCAGAAGTGCAAGACAGCTATCAAGCCCTCCCGATATTCCTATTACGGCAGTATCTGCGTGAGTATGGCTAATTCTCTTTTTAAGACCCGAAGCCTGAATTCTAAGCACATTTCCGCAGCGTTCATCCCTGAGGCTCTTTTTTTCGGGAATAAAGGGAGATTTCGGAAATTCTCTTCCGATAACGGTATCCCTGATATCAAGGTCAAAGCTGCATATCTTCACATTTTCGGCAGGCTTAAAGGAAGGATTCTTCCTGCGCTTGAAGGAAAGTCTTCCGAGGTCTATATCTGCTGTAATAAGACCGCCTTCGAAGGGCTTACCCTCGGAAAGAAGCTTACCGTTTTCTCCGATAAGCCTATGACCGCCGAATACGAAATCCGTTGTGCTTTCGCCTTCTCCTGCCTCAGCGCAGGCATAAGCGCATAAAAGACGCTTGGACTGCTGTTTAACGGTATCACGGCGATATTCCGCCCTTCCCGCTATCTCGTACATAGCGGAGGGATTCAGTATTATTGACGCTCCCGAGAGAGCAAGCTCCGCAGAGGGCGGCAGAGGTGAATATAAATCGCTTCCGATTTCAACAGCAAAGGTAAGGTCGGGAAGCTGACTGCACATAAATACGACAGGGTATTCCTCCCCCTCGAAATAACGGGCGCCTGTTACATCATCATTGGCCAGGGGGCTTCTCTTCGGGATAATATCGAGAATTTCCCCTCTCGAAAGTACAACTCCGCAGTTATACACCTTTCCCTTTCTTCTTACAGGTGCGCCGATTACGGAAACCATATCGAGAGCCGCCGTCTCGGAGGCGATTCTCTCCACAGCCTCCCAGGCGCCGTTAAGAAGGACGCTGTGGCCGAAAAGGTCGCCGCAGGTACTTCCCGTAACGCATAATTCGGGCAGTACGAGAAGCCTTACGCCCTTACCGTACGCCTCCTTTATGCAGGATATTATACTCTCACAGTTAAATTTACAGTCGGCAACCCGTATCTCGGGAGCTGCCGCTCCTATCTTTATAAATCCGTCCTTCAAACTAAGCTTCCTTTCCTATGAGCGTATCAAGCAGAGACAGCTCATTTTCAGTTATTTCTCCGCCGTTATAACGGAGACTGTCGTAATATCTTACCGCGCCCTTAAGCTCCTCATAATCGAAAAAGCTTCTGCCCTTTTCCGCCTGTTCCCGTGTGGTATCAGAGGGAGAAAGCTCCGAATTATGCTGTTTAATAAGCTTTATAAGTATCCTGTAGCCGTAGCGGTATTTTTTGTTATTGTCCTTTTCATTTCTGTAAAGCCTGTAAAGTCTGTTCAGGGATAAAGGACGTTCCTTTTTTGCCTTATTGCTGCTATAGTCCTCGAAATAATCGGTAAACTCGTTTTCGGTGCTTTCCTCCGCTTCCTTTGTGAAAAAACGTCCGAGCCTTGAAAAAAATGACTTTACCGCCGAAATTATCTTCTTTCGGAAGGCTATTATTATCGCTATAAAGCCAAGTATTGCGATAACCTGCCAGAAATTTACGCTTTCCGTCGAATAGCCCATAACGGGCTTTAATCCGCCCTCCGACTCTTCTATGCCCATTTTTCCGGCATTAAACAGACTTATCAGCTTAAATAAACCTACGGCAATATAGTGCATAATACTGTTTATAAAATCGGCTATATTCTCTGCGAAAATGCATAGCAGAGAAAGAATCACCGCCGCCCCGCCCGTAAGCGCCGCATTATAACCGCTGAGCCCGACAGGAAGCGTAGACTTCGTCTCCTTACGTCGGTTAGCTCTGTCGAATATGCCGCTCTGATTGATAAGAAGAGCCGCCGACGTAAGCTCGATAAGAAATGATATTGTAAGAGTACGAAGTACTGCACTCTTTATTTCGTCGGCCGCTCCTATAGACGTAAAGAAATAGCAGGTCACCGAAAGACATATATATATTCCGAAAAAATAAAACGGAAATATATCGGCAAAGCATTTTCCGTAACAGCGCATACCTATGAAAAACCAGAATACACAGTTAATTCCCGTTACAGCGGAAATTACCGCGTCTCCGCCCAAGGGGAGCGCTATAAAGCCTGCCGCAAAAGTAAGTATACCGATTATTTTCGAAAAAATACGAATAAGCTTACTCTTTTTTGAAGCCTTTCCGAGACAGTACCCAAAAAAGCCCGTCAAAGCAAGCACGCCGTAATAAATCAGCATTCTCACAGCGCTTATATCTCCGAAGCTGTTTGCGTCAACGCTTAAAAGAAGCGGAAAGCCCACAAATCCGAGAGATAATGCCGATAATATTTTAAGAAGTATATTTCTTTTCATTTACTCCTCGCTGTTCATAAAATAGTAACGGTTTACCCTTCCGATTCTTATAATCGGGAAATCGTCGGAAACCCTGTCGTTACAATAGAATACTACATTCCTGCCCTTACGCTTATGATATTCTGCATACTGAAGCATTTTTTCATCGATATAGGCTGTAAGCACAAAAATATCGGTAAAGCCATTGTAATTTACACTTTCCGAAAAAACGTGAAAATCCATATCACAGCTGTTGTCGATATCGGAAAGAGCCCTTAAAAGTCTTACGTAAGTCTCGCTGTCTCTTCCGCCGTCAACAAAAACGCCGCCCGAAGCCGAGCCGTTGACAGCCAGAGAAACTTTAACCTCTCTTTTCGCCATCATATCTATAACAAAGGCCGCCGCCTTTATATATGTCTCGGTATCGCCTGTTAAAAGAGGTCTCGGCTCTCCCGAGGAGGACTTCTGTAGATTAAGAATGATAAGGCACCTGTTATCCGTAGAATAGTCGTTATTATAGGCCATAAGCCTTCCCGTACGGGCAGTAGACTGCCAATGGATACGGCTCATAGGCTCTCTTCCCGTATACTCTCTCGCTCCCGAAATAAGAAACGGGTCGTCACAGATAAAGCGCCTTACGGTAATTTCACCGTAAAGCTCCTTATCGGATAAATCCCCCTCCGAAAGCTCGTAGGGTGCAGGAAGAATACGTATACTTTCGTTTACGGGAACAGTTTTCGATACTGAAATAAGCCCGAAAAGATCTGTTCCTACGAGAGATACGTTTTCAAGCCTGAAGGTTCCTCTTTTTAATGCAGTAATCTTTCTCCTTCGGGTACATTTCTGCCCGGGACGGAGAGAAAAAATACTGGGTACGAAACGCTCGTCGGAGGCTCTCGCCGCAGAGGAGCCCGAAAACTGAAGCCACCTGCTTGTACAAAGCTCAGTCTTTACCCAGGGTACGGGAAGCTTCTTATCGTTTATTATTTCCTCAACTATTTCGAGAGTCTCCCCCTCCATAGCTTCGTGAACACTGAAACGAACGGAATAGGAAACTCCCCGAAGAACATATTTTCTGAAAATAATCTGTTCGAGAAGAAGCAGTACTCCCACTATAATTAAAATAGCTATAAGCTCCATTATAATTCCTCAGTAGGCACTTCTGTACTTTCGAGAATAAGCTTTACCGCTTCCTCTGCCGCTTTTCCTGTTCTTACTGCCGCATATTCACGGCATATAAGCCTATGAGGGATAACGTAGGGAGCAACCGCCTTTATATGGTCGGGAGTTACAAAGCTGTCGCCGTTTACGGCCGCATAGGCCTGTGACATTTTCTTTAAGGCGATAAGTCCTCTCGGGCTTAGTCCGAGCTTTATGTTCTCGTTATTTCTTGTAGCCTCTCCGAGATCGCAGATATATCCTGCCGAAGCTTCGTTAAGCCCTACGTTAAGAGCCTCCCTCGAAGCCTCCTCGTAGTCCTTTACGCTGAGAACGGGAGAAATGCTGTCTATAGGATGTGTTTCCCCTATATCGGAAAGCATAGACAGCTCGCTTTCCCTGTCGCTGTAGCCCAGGGAGAGCTTAATTATAAAACGGTCAAGCTGTGCCTCGGGGAGAGGATATGTTCCTGCTGTTTCAACAGGATTCTGTGTAGCGATAACGAAGAAGGGAAAATCCATTTCATAGGTCTCTCCGTCGATAGTAGCCTGTTTTTCCTCCATACATTCAAGGAGCGCAGACTGTGTACGGGGAGTAGCACGGTTTATCTCATCCGCAAGAAGTATATTCGTAAAAACAGAGCCCTTTCTTAATACGAACTCCTGAGACTTCATATTAAAGAAATTTATACCCGTTATATCCGAGGGAAGCAGGTCGGGAGTAAACTGTATACGTTTAAAATCACAGTCCACAGATTTAGCAAGTGCACGGGACAGCATAGTTTTACCTGTTCCGGGAACGTCCTCGAGAAGAACGTTTCCGCCCGAAAGAAATGCGGCGGTAATAATACGGATTTCCTTTGTTTTTCCCTTTATAACCTTCGAAATATTTTCATTAAGCTTTTCGGAAAATTCCTTTGCAGTCATTTCAAAATCCCCTTTTATGCAGAATAAGGCTGCTATGAAAATCTCACAGCAGCCTCAAAATCACACGTTATAATACTTATCGTAATTTACGAGCTCATCAAGCATCTTAGGCAGCTTTTCTGCGACTTCATCATCGCTGAACTGGCAGGTACCTACCTTTCTGTGACCGCCGCCGCCGTACTTAAGCATAAGCTTACCTACGTCAACATTACTTGTCTTATTGAGAATAGAATAGCCTACCGCAGCAGAACAGCCCATACCGCCCTTACCCGATACTATCCAGGCAGAAATATTCTGCTCGGGATAAAGGCTGTAAATCATAAATCTGTTGCCTGTATAAATTACATCGACGCCACGAAGGTCGGTAATAATTACGTTACCCTTTACCTCGGTATGCTCGTGAACCATCTTCTTGAACTGCTCGGTCTGTTCGTTATAAACAGCAATTCGCTCCTTAATATCGGGAAGGTCAAGAATTTCCTGTGTAGTCATAGTTCTGCAGCATACGAGAAGCTTCTCCATAAGCTGGTAATTGCTTATTGTGAAGTTTCTGAAACGGCCGAGACCTGTTCTCGGGTCCATAAGGAAGCCTACAAGAATCCAGCCCTTAGGATTAAGGATCTCGTCTATGGTGAGGTTACCGCTGTCAACCTTGTCTACCGCTTCCATAAGGTCGTCGAACTGGGGGAAGCGTTCCTTACCGCCGTAATATTCGTATATAATTCTCGCACAGCTTGGAGTAATGCGGCTTTCGCCCTTATACTTACCCTGGAGCTGTACTCTTTCATATTCGCTGGAGTGATGGTCGAACCATAAGCCACAGCCCTCTACAAAAGGCACATTAGCGAGAACGTCATTCTCGGTAACGGGAACGAGTCCGTCCTGAATATCCTTGGGGTGTTTGAAGGTGTAGGAATCAATTATGCCTGCCTCAAGAAGAAGCGCACCGCAAGCAAGTCCGTCGAAGTCGGAACGTGTAATCAAATTCATAGCCATAGCCAACCATTCCTTTCAAAGCGCAAATCCGCTTTTATCTAATAATATACCCTAATTATACCAAATGTCACTTGATTTTGCAACACTTTTCTTAAAAAAACAATGATATTTTAATAAAAAATCGTTTAAAAGGATTAAATCTGCCGACAGTTTCTGAATATACGACCTTTAAAAGCCTGTAAACCTCACGTCTTTCTTCCTCGGTTATATTGGCAGTATCCTTGTTTCCGAACTCACATTTCTGGAAAACAGGCATAATGTCCGCCATAAATACGTTCTTTCCCTTAAGGATTGTTGTGCGGTCTATTCTTTCGGCATAATCGGGGAAAAATTCGTTTCCGGGCGCAAGGTCTGCCATTTCGAGAAGCCTTAAAAGAAGCCTGTACATCATAGAAACCGCTTCATAGGGCGGCTTTCTGCCGAAAAGTCTGAAGGCTCTTTTTTCCGCCGTGTTTACCGCTCTTATGAAGAGAAGGACAAGAGTGATAACTGCCGCAACGGCTAAAGCAATAATTATAACTGGAAGAAGCTCGAGGAACAGGTTTCTCTCCTCGGAAGGCGCTTCCGCCTCGCCGCCCTCGGGAGGTGAAAGAGTATCGGAGCTTTCCTCCTCAGGCTCGCTTTCCTCGGGATTTTCCGTCTCCTCCTCGCTTTCGGGAGTATCCGTTTCCTCGGGAGAAGCCTCGGTATTTTCCGTTACGGAGGGCTCATCCTCTTCGGGTGTATTTTCCTCGGAGGGCGGCTCCTCTTCGGAAGCTATACCGCCTGCGAAGCCTGCTACCGAGGCAGTAGGATCAAAAGGAAGCCAGCCTATATTCCTAAAATATACCTCTACCCAGGCGTGAAGGTTGTTCTCCCTTATTGTATACTCATATCCGCCCTCGACGGGAGTACCCTCTCCCGAAACCACGTAGCCTGTTACGTATCGGGCAGGGATACCAAGCTCACGGAGCGAAAGCGTCATAGCTGTAGCGAAAAGGGCACAGTGTCCCTCTCTTGTCTCGTAAAGGAAGCCCTTTAAGGCATTATCACCGTTATTTACAGTAAGGGAATAGCTGAAATTATCCCTGAAATAGTCACAGATAGCCAGAGCTGTATCATAGCGTTGGTTATAATCGCCGCTTGTTAAGGAAAGCTTTTCCTTAAGCTCATCGGTAAATCTGCGGACAGCAGCATTACCGTTCATATAAACATCGTTTATATAGCTTCGGTAATTTTCGATATCCTGTACCGAGGCAGGATCGGGTACACCCGCAAGCTTTACAGAATTCGCTACTCTCACTACGTCGGAATTTGTTCCGATGTTCGGCGTAAGCGCAAGGCTTTCGTAGGTCTTGATATAACTGCCCGTTTTCGACGAACGATATACCGTATCGCCGAAGGAGCTGATGAACCTGTTATTTTTATAGTTAAGCTCGTAGGGGGCGAGAGGCTGAAAAATAACCTTTGTATTGACTGAATAATTGACCTTTACCGTCTGTAACGGCATAAAATCATCGGGCTCATAGCTTATATTTATAAGCTTTCTGAAATTCTGATATTCGATTTCGGGGTAAAAATCCTTAAGCTTTTCGGAATATTTAGTACCGTCGGAGGAAACCGCCTTCTGATATACGTCTCTTATACCTGTCCAGCCGTCGCCTGTAAAATCAACTCCGATATCCCCTCTTAAATATACGGGAATATCATTTCTTGCCAGCATTACCTTCATAACAGGCCTGTTGCCCGAGGAAGGGGCGGCAATACTTATATCCCCCGAATCGTCGCCGTAATCGGAATAGCTGAAATAATTCTCGCCGTAAACAGCATTACTGCCGTATCCGAATAAGCCGCCCACAGATTCTGAAATACTGTTTCCGAGCTCTATAGCCTTATTCACGATATCGTCATAGTCGAAGCCCTTACCGTCAGGAAGAGAAAAAGCTATGGCAGTAAGCAGTACCCCCGAAACAATGACAGAGGCTACAGCATTGGCGGTATATTTATAATAACGCTGTCCGTCATTTCTAAGCTTCTTTATTCCTATAAAAAAGCGTGTTCTTTTAGCGTAGGCAGTTTCACTTCTGTGATAGGAGCGTATAGCGTCAAGCTTATTATCGAAAACCAGGCTCCTGTCCAGCTTATAGCCCGAGGAAACAGACTGCAGTCCGATAACCGCTACCGCAAAAAATATAAATTCGGGAGTAAAGCCTGCCCTTTCGGCAATAAAGGAAGGGATAAGAAGAAGCGAAAGGGTAACAACGGGAACCGACGAATGAATACGGGTACGGCAGGAAGCAACATACACAAAGGAAATTATAAGCCCCATAAGTATGAATACCGTCATACTGCCCTCGGTAAGCTCCTCGTCAAGCATACCGTTCTTAAGCATATTTATGTTGTTTACCAAAAGTGAATCGGTGGGTAAAAGCCTGCTGTCGAGAAAAAGCATAAGCTTATCCCAGAATAATTCACAGCATTCCCATAGCTCTTCCCTGAAAATAAAGGCGGATATTCCGCCGATAACTACTGCCCCGCCGTAGACAAAGCGTGAAGGAAGTAAGGAAGCGAGAATAAAGAAGGCCGCCGTGAAGGAAACGGCGGAAACAGCAAGAACCGCCATATCAAGTCCGAATTGATAAATGGAATTAAGAGCGAGAAGAGTTGCCGCCGAAAGAACGCACAGCAAAGCCAGCCTTACCGAAAAAAGTACGGCAAGCACCGGCTTTTTATTGAAATATGCGTCGTGCAGAATACTCTGCTCTTTAATTTCGTTCATTTACTGATATTACTCCATAGAATTTCTGAGGGAAACTCCTATATCCTCGGGGTCTATCTCAAATATTCTTATACCTCTGTAGGAAGAAGCTATCGCCGCAAGGGCGTCTGTTATTTTTCCTGCAGTAAGATAAATTCTGATATTTTTTACTCTGTGAGCGCCGCTTTCCAGTATTTTTCTGAGGTCTACTCCCGAAAGCTTCGGTGTTACTATAAAAAGAGTTTCCTGGTCGGAGAAAAACTCCTTCATTTCTCGTACAAGAGAAACTGCGCCCAGCTCGGGACTCAGAATCGGTATTACCGAATAGACGGAAAAAAGCTTTTCATAATCTGCTCTTGTCTCGGCGGCGCATATTTCCGCGTCACCGTTTACGTTTCGGTAAATATTTACTGCTCTTCTTCCGTCGGAGATAATTTTCTTTGTTATTGCGAGGGCTGTTTCGATAACGGCGTCAACAGCGCTCATATTATCCTCGTCGTCCATAAAGGGACCTGTGGTTTCAAGGAGAATCGCCGCATTACTGCCGAGATTCTGCTCCATCTGCTTCACTACAAGCTCATCCTGTTTCGCCGACAGCTTCCAGTGAACGTGGCGTAGAGAGTCGCCGTCAGCATATTTTCTTACGGAAGCAAAGGTTGTATTCTCGAAAAATGACAGGGTAGTTCTTGTGCTGTCAAAATCATCATCACAGAGGGCGTTGTTCATATCAAGAGTAAGCCTTCTCGGAGAGATTACTGCCTCACAGTCGGATTTAAGCTTAATCCTGAATCTGAAAATTCTGAAAAAATCATAGATACAGGCCTCTCTGAGACCGAGGGTATACTCGCCTCTGAAGCGTATATTTCCGCTGAAATTGAATTCTGCCGTACTGAAGGGCATAACGCTTAAGATAAGCTGTCTGTCCTCCCTTACCCGTCCGTCCTCATCGTGGAATATGCCCGAAACCCTTATTGGAGATACGGGGAGTATAAAACGGTTTCTTACTCTTACTGTAATGCTGAACTGCTGAAGCTTATGAGCGAATATCTTCCCCGGCTCCGCCTCTATTTTAAGAAACAGTCTCGTTAGAACAAGAAGCAGCAGCGAAACAACGGGAAGTATTATCACAGAAAGCATTATTGCAAGGGTAAGCTTGCTGTAATAGCCTATAGCGAGGGCTATAGAGCCTATCAGAAGCAGTATATATATAAACCTGTATTTAGCCATACTATTTTCCGTTTCTTGTAAAGGGCGGCTTTACGGTCTTGAATATTTCTCTTAAAACATTCATAACATCGTAATGCTTTATTTTAGCCTCCTGAGAAAGACGTATTCTGTGAGGAAGCACATAAAGAGCCATTCTCATAACGTCCTCGGGCAATACATAGTCTCTGTTATCAAGAAAGGCAAAGCTCTGTGCGGTACGCATAAGCGCAAGAGAAGCACGGGGGCTTGCGCCGAGCTGTACTGCCTGATGCGTTCTTGTCGCCGCTACAAGCTCAACGATATACCTGTATACCGAAGGCTCGATATTTACTTCCTTTACGTTATCTATGGCAGCCACTATCTCTCCCTTTGTACAGATCGGTATAACCGAATCGAGAGGGTCGGAATGCTGTCGTCTTGCTATAACGGCGATTTCCTGGTCAATAGTAGGATAGCCCATAGAAATTTTCATCATAAAACGGTCGAGCTGTGCCTCAGGGAGAGGAAAGGTTCCCACATAGCCGAGCTCATTCTGTGTAGCGATAACCATAAAGGGATTGGGAAGCTTATGTGTAACGCCGTCTACAGTAACAGTCTGTTCCTCCATAGCCTCTAAAAGCGCAGACTGGGTCTTAGGGGTAGCACGGTTTATTTCGTCCGCAAGAAGTATATTGGTCATAACGAGACCGTTCCTGTACTCGAAACGGTTCGTTTCCTTGTTGAACATTGTGAAGCCTGTTATATCCGAAGCCATAACGTCGGGGGTGAACTGCGCACGGCGGCTTACAAGACCTGCCGCCTTTGCGACGGCTGTGGCGAGAGTAGTCTTTCCTACGCCGGGAACGTCCTCTACGAGAATATGACCCTCGGAAAGAAGCGCAATAAGTATCATTGTAACTACGTCACGCTTACCTACTATAACCTTTTCAACCTCGTCGGCAATCTGCTGAATTTTTCTATTATGAACCATTTTTTAATCTCCAAAATAAAATATATATCTAATTATAACATTTTCCTGCAGTAAAAGCAATACTTTAATTGAATAAAAGCATTGTTCTTTAAGTCAGGGGCCCTTTTCAATATCCCCCTATAATATATAACACCCGTTGAAGTAAAAAGGTGACATAATTTTACAAAAAAGGGAGCCCCTTTGGGCAGTTCCTGCCTTTTGCACAATTCTGCGCTGTCGAATCAGGCAAAACGGCAGGGGGACGCATTATTGCTGTATCGCACTCACATAAAGGGAGCCCCTTTGGGCAGTTCCTGCCTTTCATAACAAACAGCTAACCCCGCAGTTATAAAACAGCGGGGTTAAAAAGCTTCTACGCCCACGCTAAAACGGGACGTATAGAATCCATTTATATGTGTAAACCTATAGAGAAATGTACGGAAAAGACTATGCTATAGCTTAAATATTCTTGATTGCCTTGGAAATCGGCTTATAGATAAAGAATACAACCAGAGAGTCAATAAGGAACTTAACAATAGTAAAAGGCATATTGAACCATATAAGGCAGTCCCAGAGGCTTCCCACGCCGCCGTTAAGAGCGGTATACGCCTCGATGATCTTATCCATAGGCATAAGCTGTGTATAGAAGGGGTAAGAGATGTAGTAGTTTACAAAAATACTTACCACGCCCGAAGTTACAGCGCCTACTGCCATAGCTACCGCCGCATTGGCTTTAGTAGGCTTAAGCTTATATATTATTCCTGCAGGAAGCACCATAAAGCAGCCCAGCAGGAAATTCGCAAGCTCGCCTATACCTGCCGAATTTGATGTAAGTACGTGAATTACGTTCTTTATAAGACATACGATTATTCCCGAAATCGGCGAAACGAGGAATGTAGCTAAAATAGCGGGAATTTCCGAGAAGTCGAGCTTTACGAAAGCGGGAATTATCATCGGAAGAGGTATTTCGAACATCTGGATAACTGCCGCAAGCGCAGACAGTATACCTGTTATCGCAATAAATTTAACCGTGAGTCTTTTTTTCGAATTGGTTTCTGTTGTAGTCATAAAGGGTTCCTTTCCCCAGGGGAAACAAAAACCCCGACAGTAATACTGTCGGGGCGTAAAGACACTTGTGCCTTATATTGTTTCTTTCATCCGGACTATACCGTCGGTTTCGGAATTTCACCGAATCGGCCTATAAAGGCTCGTGGACTTTACCACCGGTGGAGAATTTCACTCCGCCCTGAAACATAATATTACTAAATATTCAATTATTCGCAGCAGTCACAGTCCTCGAGAGCGCTTAAATCGAACTCAAGCTTTTCGCCGCAGTTAGGACAATCAATAGCGCCGGAAGAAATTACGTCGAAATCGGCTGTAATTGTATTCTGACAAGCGGGACAAGTAATCTCGTAAAGCTCGTCGTCACAATCGCAGCAGTCGCATTCTTCATCGCCGTAGATTTCATCCTCGAGATCAATGATAGCTTCTTCAACGTCGGTAACAACGTCGGAAACTTCTGCTAAATCCTCGTCGATTTCTTCGATATTGATAGCGATATCGCCTAAAACGTCGATAATAGCAGCTAAAATCTTACCTTCATTGGATTCTGTATCAAGCTTCATACCTTCAGCAAGGCCCTTGATGTATGATACCTTTTCAGCAATAGTCATTTCCATAGTATTTTCCTCCTTAAAGGATTACTTCTTGTTTGCACGCTCCATATATTCGCCTGTTCTTGTATCGATTCTTATGATTTCGCCGATATCGATAAATAAAGGAACACGGATTTCCGCACCTGTTTCAAGTGTTGCGGGCTTTGTTGCGTTGGTAGCTGTATCGCCCTTGAAGCCGGGGTCGGTTTCTGTTACTTCGAGTTCAACGAAGTTGGGGGGTTCAACGCCGAATACCTTACCCTTATAGGAAAGTACCTTACAAATCATATTTTCCTTAACGAACTTGAAGTTATCGTCGAGCTCGCTTGCGCTGATCGGAACGTCCTCGTAGGTTTCGCTGTCCATAAAGTGGTATAATTCGCCGTCGGAATATGTGTATTCCATATCCTTTCTTTCAACGAAAGCTGTAGGGAACTTTGCTGTGGGGTTGTAGGACTTTTCTACAACTGCACCTGTGATAACATTCTTTGTCTTTGTTCTTACGAAAGCGGCACCTTTACCGGGCTTAACATGCTGGAATTCAACAACCTGCATTACGTTGCCGTCTTCTTCGAATGTCATACCGTTTCTGAAATCGCCTTCTGTAATCATATTTAATGTCCTCCTTAAATTTCAGGGTAATAATCTTCCCCTGAACATAGATATCTCTTACATTATATATTATTCTAAAGTAAATTTCAAGTATTTTTTGAAAATTTTATTGTAATATACTAAAAATCATATATAAATAAGAGTTTTCGGTGATTTTGCGAGGTTAAGACAGCCGTCTGTGGTAACGACAACCATATCCTCTATCCTTACTCCGTACTTATGGGGAATATAAACTCCCGGCTCTATAGTAATAACCATTCCCTCGTGGAGCGTAAAGGGGCTTTTCGAGGATACTGCAGGAGGCTCGTGAATTTCGAGACCTACTCCGTGTCCGAGGCCGTGAGTAAAATATTCCGCATAGCCCCAGGCGTCGAGGGTGCTTCTTGCTACATTATCGAGAAGCTTACCTGTTATATCGGCTCTTACTGCCTTTAAAGCGTCGGTATTGGCGCCCCATACCGCATTGTATACCTTCTGCATTTCTTCGTCGGGCTTACCGATAACTACGGTACGGGTCATATCCGAATGATACCCGTCAACAACCGCACCAAAATCAAGAGTAAGAAACTCGCCGTTCTGGAGGGGCTTATCGGTAGGAACTGCGTGGGGGCAGGCTGAATTTATTCCCGACGCGGCAATCGTATCAAAGGAGATACCGTCTGCGCCTAAATCCAGCATATAGAAATTAAGGATCGAAGCTACCTGTTTTTCGGTCATACCGGGACGGATAGCCGTAATAAGCTTAGAAAAAGCCGCCTCGGCTATTCTCTGAGCCGCCTCAATCTTCTGAATTTCGTCAGCGCTCTTTATTATTCTCATCTTATCTATAACGGCGGACAGCCAGCCCGAGGAATCCACCTTAAGGGTGTTGAAAAGGCGCTTATACTCCTCAAGCTCGCTAACGGTCATAGTCTTACTTTCAATAGAAATTACCTTTATGCCGTGATCCTCGATGATGCTGTAGAGCTGTTTTCTTATATCGGTAAGAAGAATTACCTCACAGCCCTGAGCCTGCTGTTCCGCCTTTTCGTAATAGCGTCCGTCTATTATGAAATAGCTTTTTTCTCTTGTGATAAATACAATGCCTGCCGAGGACTTGAAGCCTGTAGCATACTGACGGGCTACGTCACCCGTAATAAGAGCCGCGTGGGATATGTCCTTGAGCTCGGCGGCAATTCTGTCAATTCGGGTCATATCAGAAATCCTTTCCTGTGAGAGCGTCTATGGCAAGCTTATATACCTTCTTGCCGAAGCCGCATATTACGCCTGTGCATACTGCAGAAATAACGGATTTATGGCGGAATTCCTCACGCTTATGAACATTGGAAAGATGTACCTCGACGCAGGGAAGCTCTACTGCCGCTATAGCGTCACGAATAGCTATACTGTAATGAGTATATGCGCCTGCGTTGATAACGATACCGTCTGCATTATCCTTAGCGCTGTGGATAAAGTCTATAAGAGCGCCCTCGCTGTTGGACTGGAAGAAAACAGGCTCTACGTCTATAGTCCTGCAGTATTCCGAAAGCTCTGCGTTTATACTCTCGAGGGTATCGCTTCCGTAAATTTCGGGCTCCCTTTTTCCAAGCATATTAAGATTGGGGCCGTTTATAATAAAAAGCTTCATAGGTTTATCCTTTCTTTATTTTATTCCGCAGTAATACTTCTTCATAGCTGCGGCGTCCTCAGCCTGAGTCCCCGCGCTTTCACAGATTACGGAAGGCTCGAGCCCTCTTTTCGCTATCTGATTCATAAGAGGCTCATATAACGGGCCGTATTCCTCGTCCTCAAAGGTAAGGTGACATTTTTCGCCGCCTGAGGTATACATAATCTTGCTGAAATGGATGTGGAAGACTTTAAGCCTGTCATATCCGAGCTTATTCTCTATCTCGTCAAGAATAGCCTTATAATCCTCCTCGGTCTTTATGCCGCCGAGAGTTCTCGCATTAAGATGACCGAAGTCAACACAGGGGAGAAATCTCTCATCAACTCCGCAGAGCTCAATAACCTCGGAAAGTGTACCGAGCTGGTTTATTTTTCCCATTGTTTCGGGACAAAGAATTATTTCGGAAAGGCCTCTTTCATCAAGAGCCTTCTGCGCTTTCGTAAGAGTGTCTCTCGCTAAATCGAGACCCGCTTCCCTTGTCATTTTAGCACAGGAGCCTGAATGCACCACAAGCTTTCTCACTCCGAGCTTATGAGCCGCTTCTGCGCTTTCAAGAATATAATCTACGCTTTTAAGGCGTGTTTCCTCTTTTTCGCTTGAAAGGGAAATAAAATAAGGGGTATGAAGGGTAACGTATATTCCGTTTTTCTCTGCGATTTCGGGAAGGAGCCGATAGTTTTTTTCGGAAATTCTTACTCCCCTTCCGCATTCTATCTCATACCCGTTCAGTCCCATAGAAGCCAGGTATTCGGGAAGGTCTTCGGGGAATTTTCTCTTTCCGAAGCTTTCGGAATTTCCGCCCGGGCCGAAGGTTATCATTCTGTATTTCTCCTTTCATTGAAGCCGTTATTTAAGCTTACTGAAATCACGCTTGAACACGAGGCTTTCCGCCTTACGCTTAATCTTAAAGAGCACGTTTTTTTCCATATGAAACGGTTCAACCAGGATAGTGCGGATACCTGCAAAATTACCGCCCATAACGTCGGTAAAAATCTGGTCGCCTACAACAACGGTCTTTTCCCTGTCGGTTCCCAGCCTTTTAACCGCCTTATTTATCCCTACGGTAAGGGGCTTTGCTCCGTTGGCGATGAACTGTAGCCCGAGCTTTTCCGCAAGCGGCGAAACTCTCTTATTTGTGTTATTGGATACAACCATCATTTTAACGCCGAGAGCCTTCATCTGGAGCAGCCAATCGGGAATTCCCTCCTCTGCGGCAGGATTACCGTGCATAGAAAGAGTATTGTCAAGGTCAAGTATAAGTGCCTCTATATTATTATCCGACAGGAATTTTTCATCTATACTAAGTACATTTTTCAGCCAGAATGTAGGTTTAAAAATCATAATCCACCTTAGAAATAAACAAATTAAGCGGACTCATACCGAATCCGCTTAAAAACTTGTGTAATCTACGCTATTACTTGAACTTGCGCTTACGTGCAGCTTCGGACTTCTTCTTACGCTTTACCGAAGGCTTTTCGTAATGTTCTCTCTTACGAACCTCAGCTAATACGCCATCTCTTGCGCAAGAACGCTTGAAACGCTTTAAAGCTGTGTCTAAGGACTCGTTTTTACCGAGACGAATTTCTGCCATGTATATCCCTCCCTTTGCCTTACGGCACAGGTTATCTACAAGTTTAAACTACTTAGTAGCTGAACAATGATAAATGCTCAATCAGTATTATACTATAAATAGCATAAATTGTCAATACTTATTTTAAAAAATCTTCAACGTTTAATTCTTCGCCGTCTGCCCAGAGTCTTTCGAGATCATAGAATTCTCTTGTTTCCTTATAGAAAATATGAGCTACAACGTCAATATAGTCGAGGGTTATCCAGTTCTGACCCTGCTGGCTTATTGCGCATTTAGGCTCGATTCCGAGCTGTCCCATCTGAAAATCCACCTCGTCGGCAAGCGCCTTTACCTGTGTTGTACTTGTACCCTCGGCGATAATGAAATAATTGGCGAGAATGGTTAAATCGCCGATTTTCAGTATACGGATATTTCCTGCCTTCTTATTATCGAGGGTAGTAACTATCTTTTTTACAATTTCGATATCAGTCATTTCTGTCATTTTATTTATCCTTTCTATTTCTTCTTCGCAAATTCGATATAATAATTATAGGCCTCCATAGTTGATAAGGGAACCTTATTTCCCTTTCCGATAAGGCTTCCTATCGACCATTTAACTGCCTGAAACATAGCGTTATCAAGATCCTTAAGGGCGTAATTCCTGTATTTTTCCACCTCGGGATAATCTCTCTCCTCCGAGACAAGATCTCCGAGATAAACGATTTTTTCAAGCTTCGACATCCGTGCTCTTCCTACCGTATGGAAGCGGACTGCATTAAGAATATCGTTATCCGTAATCCCGAGATTATTCTTTAGATAATAAGCCGCCGCAATTCCGTGCCAGGTGCCCTTCGTATCAAGCTCCACAGGGTCGATATAATAGCCCGAGGAAAGCATTTCCTTCTTCATTTCGTCGAAGTCCGCTTCCTTCCGTATGTCGTGCAGTATTCCCGCTACAAAGGCCTTTTCCTTATCCTCGCCGTATATTTCCGCAAGCCTTACGCACATATCGGCAACGTTACAGCTATGATTATAGCGCTTCTTACCCATCATTTCCTTTATAAGCGCCTTATAATCAGTCACGGTAAAGCCCCCTTGAATTTATATATTCAAGAACCTCGGGAGTTACAAGCCCATCGGTATCCCTGCCGTTCTTTATCCTGTCCCTTATATCCGAGGAGGAGACCTCGATTACGGGAAGATTGAGAACCTTTACTCTTCCGAGCTCATTGGCATATTCGTAAAGGTCGGCATAGCTGTCGTTTTCTCTCGCCGCCGCCACAACGTGACATTCCTTAAGAAGAGCCTCGTAGCGGTACCAATGCTCGAAATAAAAGAGCATATCTCCGCCGATAATAAGATAAAATTCAGTATTTTTAGGATAAATTTCCTTAAGCGCACGGACTGTATTTATCGTATAGCTTTTTCCGCCAAGCTTTTTTTCAATATCCGAAACGGAAAAGCCCTTTATTCCTCCGAAGGCGATATTGCACATTTCCATTCTGTGGGAAAAGTCGATACTGCCTGTTTTATGAGGCGATTCCGAAGTAGGAATGATAAGCATCTCATTAAGCTTAAGCTCCTTGAAGGCCGCCTTTGCGAGAGCGATATGCCCCTGATGAACAGGACTGAAGGCTCCGCCGAAAATTCCGATTTTACTCATTTATAAATACTACCCTTTTCTTTTCGTCCTTATTCTGTCTATAGATTACGAAACGTGTTCCGATAACCTGAACAGGCTCAGCGTCAAGCTTCTCGCAAAGCTCCGTACATACCTCTCTTGCATTCATTTCACAGGTTTCGTGTACCTTTCCCTTTATCATCTCTCTTTTATTGAGAGCGTCGTCAGCCTGCTTTATTACCTCGTCGCCGATTCCGTTCTTTCCAACATATAATATTGTTTCGTATGTATTTGCAAGCGCTCTCAGCGCAGCTCTTTCCTTACTCGTCATAGAATTATTCCTTTTCTTCCGATAAAATTTCCGTTAATTTATAAAGTGCATTACTGCGATGGCTAATCTTATTCTTTTCCTCCTCGGAAAGCTCCGCTACGCTTCTGTCCCCGTCCACCATAAATATCGGGTCGTAGCCGAAGCCGTTTTCGCCTCTCGACTCTGTGCCGATAGAGCCCTCGAGAGTTCCGAGAACGGAATATTCCCTTTCGTTGTCTATAATGCAGTATAATGCACATACGAATCTTGCTGTTCTCATACTTTCGTCTACTCCGTCAAGCTCGGAAAGTATCTTTTCGCAAAGCTCCTTGTCGGTAGCGTCTTCTCCTGCATAACGGGCGGAATAAATTCCCGGCGCTCCGTCGAGAAAATCTACCTCGAGACCGCTGTCGTCCGCTATAACGGGACAGCCGCATATTTCATAGACAGCCTTAGCCTTTAAATGAGCGTTTTCCTCAAAGGTCTCGCCGTCCTCAACCACATTTATTTCTATACCCTCGTCACGGAGCGACACAGGCTCATATCCGAGGGGAGAAAGCATAGCTTTAAACTCTTTTACCTTTCCCTGATTATTCGTTGCTATAACAACCTTCATTATATTATGACCTTCCCTTTCCTTTAGAAAAAGCATTTGATTCCTGCTCCTTTACAGTACCCGAAATCAGGCTTCTTCCTCCGAGAACAGAATTTCCGCATAATCCATAGGCACGAAATCCTGTAAATCATCAATTTTCTCGCCTACTCCCACAAGCTTTACGGGAATACCGAGCTCATCCTTTATAGGTATTATTATACCACCTTTTGCAGTTCCGTCAAGCTTTGTAAGAACAATTCCCGTAATTTCACATACTTCCTTGAACAAACGAGCCTGATTTACAGCATTCTGACCTGTTGTAGCGTCAAGTACGAGGAGAGTCTCAACCGATGAATCGGGAAGCTGCTGGCTGATTATTCTCGAAATCTTCTTAAGCTCGTCCATAAGATTTTTCTTGTTATGAAGTCTTCCCGCAGTATCAATAATAAGCACGTCGGCGTTTCTCGCCTTAGCCGCTGAACAGCTGTCAAAAACCACCGCCGCCGGATCGGAGCCCTCGGCGTGCTTTACTATTTCGACCCCTGCTCTGTCTGTCCATACGTTGAGCTGGTCGATTGCCGCCGCACGGAAGGTATCCGCCGCCGCAACTATAACCCTCTTACCGTCTCTTCTGAGATTTGCGGAAAGCTTACCTATGGTAGTTGTCTTACCTGCGCCGTTTACGCCGATAACAAGCACTACTGCAGGCTTAGAGGATAAGTCAAGCTCGTTATCCCCGCTGAGTATATCCGCAATTATCCCCTTAAGAAGCTTTTTTACCTCGGAGGGGTCGGTTGTACCCGTACGCTTTACCTCAGCCCTTAATCTTTCACAGATGTTAGAGGAGGTTACTGCGCCGATATCGGACATAATCAGAGTTTCCTCAAGCTCCTCGAAAAAATCCTCGTCAATCTTGGTAAAGGAATTTACAAGCACCTCTACCTTTGAAACAAAGCTGTCCTTGGTCTTTTTAAGACCCTCTTTAAGTTTTTCAAAAAATCCCATATTTACCTCAGATTATAAGTTATAGTTGAAGCTCAGGCTGTACCGTATAATTATTGCAGTACAACTGCGAAGTATGACGGCAAAGGCGTCGGCCGTTAATGTTCGGTATTGCCTTTAATCAAGCTCAAGCTCCATATCGTCAATAAGCTCCTGATGAATAAGGCGTGAAATACCCTTTTCCTGCATAAATACGCCGTAAAGCACGTCACAGCCCTCGATAGTTCCCCTTCTGTGGGTAATTATCATAAGCTGAGTCCTTGTACAGAACTTTTTCAGATATGTTACATATTTTACTACATTTATCTCGTCAAGAGCCGCGTCCACCTCGTCAAGCATACAGAAGGGAGTTGGACGATGCTGGAGAATGGCAAGGTAGATAGTAATAGCTACCATTGTCTGCTCACCACCGGAAAGCGAGATAAGGTTCTTTATGAGCTTTCCGGGAGGAGCGGCGAAAATTTCAATTCCGCTTTCAAGAACATTTTCGGGATCCATAAGCTCAAGACGAGCTTCGCCGCCGCCGAAAATCTCCTTGAAAATACTTCCGAATTTTTCATTGATTTCGTTAAAGCTCGAAAGGAACTTAGCCTTTATATCGGCAGTAAGATTTGATATAAGCTTATTGAGATCCGCCTTCGATTTTTCAACATCCTTAAGCTGGACGGAAAGCTCGCCGAAACGGGTCTTAACCTCCTCGTATTCGTCTATTGCCGAGAAATTTATGCTTCCGAGAGCGGATATTTTCTTTCTTAAGGACTGGAGCTCCTGCTGTGCCTCACGGAGATTTTCGATAGGCTTCGCCATCTCTCTCGCCTCGGTCACGGTAAGCTCGTACTTGTCCCAGAGGGTAGTCTTTAAGCGGTCGTTATCCTTTTCAACAGAAGCCTTCTTTTCTATAGCTACTGCAAGAGCGTTAGAGAATTTTACCTTATCCTCGCTCTTTTCTCTTATTTCCTTTGAAAGCTCGCTTATGCGGCGCTCGCATTCGTTTTCCTTAGCTATAATCTCGGAAATACGGTTTGTATTATCGCCGAAACGCTTGTTGGCCTCTTCGATTTCAGCCCTCTTAAGGGAAATTTCGCCGTTAAGAGTACCGCTTGCCTTTTCGAGGCTCTCGATTTCGGAAAGCATACGTTCGCCGTCGCCCTCCGCCATATCTCTCGAACGCTCCACAGCCGCCTTTCTTGACATAATATTCTCAATATCCTTTTCGGCAGTAAGCCTTTCAATGTTAAGAGAAGATATCTCATCGGAAATTTTCGCTCTTTCAGCATTTGCCTTTTCAAGCTTTTCTCCCGCAAGAGCAAGCTTTTCTTCGTTTTCGGCAATTTTTTTCTCAAATTCCCCGATAGCCTTTTTCGCCGCTTCGATAACGGCTTCCTGTTCGGCTATCTGCTTTCTTCCGCGATCTATTACGGTTTCGGCATTATCCTGCTGTTCCTCACACTGGCGGATAAGATCCTTTACGCCGCCTATTTCGGCAGTAAGACGTATCTCCTCCTGCACAAGGCTGTTAAGACGTTCGTTAAAGCCCTCTATTTCGAGAGACATCTTATTTACTTCCGCCTGTAAATCGGAAAAGCCGTTTTTAAATCCCTCTATTTTAGCTGAAAGCTCTGTTATTTCGGAGCTTAGCCTGTCTATTTCCTGCTTACGGGAAATGATACCGCTGTTTTCCTTGACGGAACCGCCTGTAAAGGAGCCGCCTGCATTAACAATCTGACCGTCGAGGGTTATAATCCTGAACTTATAGCCGTATTTCTTAGCTATATAGGTGGCGCTGTTGATATCGTCAACAACCGCAGTCCTGCCAAGCACGGATTTTATTATACCGTCGTACTTAGGGTCGTACTTAACAAGCTCGCTTCCGAGACCCTCGAAGCCCTCCTCGTTATCGAGACCGTTCTGCTGAAGGGTACTGCCCTTAACGGAGGTTATCGGATAAAAGGTAGCTCGTCCGCCGTTATTATCCTTAAGGTATTTGATACAGCGCTTTGCGGTTTCCTCGTTATCAACGATAATATTCTGGAGAGCCGCTCCGAGAGCGGTTTCAACAGCAACGCTGTACCTGCTTTCCACAGAAATAATATCCGCTACCGTTCCGTGAATACCGCCGAGCTTGCCCGCCTTGTTTGCGGACATAATGGATTTAACGCTGGACTGGTAACCCACCATATTCTTTTCTACATCGGAAAGAAGCTCTAAGCGCTGTTTTTTCTGGTCATAACTTCGCTTAAGCTGTTCATATTCGTTTTTCTGTTCGGTTAGCTTTTTGTTCTTACCCTCGTAAAGCTTTGTATAGCCGTTAAGACGATTTTCTATATCGGATTTTTCCTCGGTAAGCTCCGAAAGACTTATGCTGAGGGTCTTTCTTCTTGCACGGTATTCCTCCGCCGCCTTTTCCTGGTTTTCGATACGCTCCTTATCGGATTCGATACGTTCTTTAAGCTCGCCGAGAGTCTTTTCCGCCTGCTGTGCAGTAAGCCTGTTTTCCGTTACCTTTGCATAAAGAACGCCTGTCTCGGAGTCGAGAGTCTTATAATCTCCGTCAAGCTCCTTATCCTCCTCGGCGGATTTTTCGAGAGTAAGTCTTAACCCCTCAATCCTTTCATTTATCGAAAGGCATTCCTTCTTTTTATCCTCAGCTTCTTTTATGAGAGCGGAAATCTGTTCGTCGAACTCATTTCTGCTCTTCTTGCTTTCATCTATCTGCTTACGGATTTCCTTTATACGTTCCTCGTTATGCTTTATTTCATTTTCGAGAACGGCTATTTCCTTATCCTTCTGAGCTATTTCATCTCTTGCGGTATCGCTGTTTCTGCGAAGATTATCCAGCTCAGCCGAATAAAGGCTCTTTTTAAGTACGATACTTTCGTTTTCTTCCTCAAGCTCTCTTATCTCTCTGTCGAAATGGTCGCATTCGCCGCTGTTTACAAGTATAGCGTTCTCAACCTCGTCAAGCGTTCTCCTTAACTGGTCAAGCTCCGCCGCCGCAACGGAAATTTCGATACTCTTTTCCTGTTCCATAAGGCCTCTCGCCTTTATAGCCTTTTCGGACTGTCTTTCGAGAACAGGTAAACGCTCCGAAAGGCTTAGCTCGATATCCTTTAAGCGAAGGAAGTTTTCCTCCGCACGGGCAAGCTCTCTTTCGGCCTCCGCCTTCTTATGAAGAAACTTGGAAACGCCCGCCGCTTCTTCGAAAATTTCACGGCGCTGGCTTCCCTTAGCGTTTACTATTTCGGCAACTCTGCCCTGTCCGATAATTGAATAGCCGTCACGGCCGAGACCTGTACCCATAAGAAGCTCATGGATATCCTTAAGCCTTGACTTTTCGCCGTTTATAAGGTATTCGCTGTCGCCTGTACGATAAAGCTTTCGGGTAATAATTACCTCGTCGTTATCTATGGCTAAAGCCCTGTCCTTATTGTCAATCGAAAGGGCTACCTTAGCGAAGCCCATCTGCTTACGTGCTACGGTTCCGTGGAAGATTACATCCTCCATTTTATCCCCTCGGAGGGTCTTAGCCCCCTGTTCACCCATTACCCAGCGTAAGGCGTCGCTTATATTACTTTTTCCGTTACCGTTACTTCCCACGATAGCGGTCATCTTTGTGTCGAAATCAAGAACCGTCTTGTCGGCAAAGGACTTGAAGCCCTGGATTTCAAGTGATTTGAAATACATAATTTCTCCGTTATACTTTTTCTATTTTTAAATATGCTCCGCTTTCCTCGGAAACCCTGAAGGAATAGCCGAGAGCGGAAAGCTTTATTTTATTTTCCTTTTTCTGGCCGTAAAGCTTACTGATATTTCTTCCGTCGGTATGTATTATAAAGCTGTTTCCGCCGAGCCGACGGAATTCGGCAAGAATATCCTCGAAGAAAATCCTGCTTTCAACTATTTCTCTTAATGCAGGATGATAAACTCCGCCAAGCATTTTTTCCTCAACCTCACGGCTTGCGTGGAGACCGAGCCTTATCACGGGGATTTCCGAAGCGTTGAATTTTCTGAGCAGTACTGCACATAAATCAACCGTTTCATCAAAGGAAAAGCTTTTATACTCTCCGTTTTCATAAAGCTCGCCGAGTCGCGTACCCTTAAGGATTACGGTAGGATAAACCCTTACGGTATCAGCGTTAAGCCCGATAAAGCGCTCCGCCGTTTCGATACAGTATTCCTTACTGTCGCCGTAAAGTCCCGTCATCATCTGTAGGCCGAGAGAAAAGCCGTACGCCTTTATAAGCTTCGCCGCTTTTTCCACATCGGCGGAGGTATGTCCCCTGTCGTTAAGCTTCAGCACCTCGTCCTTCATACTCTGTGCGCCAAGCTCAACAGAGGTCATTCCGTAATTCTTCAGAATTTCAAGAATTTCCTCGTTTATACAGTCGGGACGTGTTGAGCATCTTATTCCGCGATACTGCTCGGGAAAGGCTTCTATGAACTCGGAAGCCGCTTTAAGAAGCTCCGTCATATAACCCCTGTCAATAGCGGTAAAGCTACCGCCGAAGAAGGCGATTTCCGCCACCATATTTCTTTTCTTTAAAAGGGGCTGCTGCTCGGAAAGCACCGCTCTTACCTCCGAGGGCGAGGGCGGCTTTTCCGCTCCGCTTATGAACCTCTGGTCACAGAAGGAGCACCTGTTGGGACAGCCGTAATGAGGTATAAAAATTGATATATTAGTTTGTTTCATAGCCCATAAGGCTTATAGCCTCTTTTGCGGCCGCCTGCTCCGCTTCCTTCTTGCTGTTACCCGTACCTCTTCCTATAACCTGACCGTTAAGAAGTACGTTTGCAGTAAAGGTCTTGTTATGGGCGGCGCCGTGTTCTTCGGGAATTTCATAGGTAATTCTTTCCTCGGGATTCTGCTGGATAATCTCCTGGAGAATAGTTTTATAGTCGCCGAGCATTAGCTTTCCGCTCTTTATCGTTTCCGCCGAGGGCAGGAATTTCACAATAAAATCCCTCGCCGCGTCAAGTCCGCCGTCAAGATATATTGCCGCTATTACAGCCTCGAAAGCGTCCGCAAGAATAGAGCGCCTGTCACGGCCGCCTGTATTCTCCTCGCCCTTTCCGAGTCTTATAAAGCTTCCTAACTCAATCTTCTTTGCGAAGCTATAGAGACTTTCCTCACAGACAAGCTTCGAACGAATCTTCGTAAGCTTTCCCTCGGGAAAATCGAGGGAGGTGAAAAGATACCTTGAAACTACTACCGAAAGAACGCTGTCACCGAGAAATTCAAGTCTTTCATTGCTGTTCTGTTTCCCGTTCACAAAGGAGGAATGTGTAAGAGCCTCATCGAGTAAGGCAGTATTCTTAAAGCTATAGCCTATAATCTGTTCAAAATTATTCACTTACAGTCTCCTTTTTACTGAGAGCGGAAATAGCTGTTGTTATCTCGCTTATTACATCCTTTTCAACGAATTCCTTAGCCTGTCGGATTGCATTCTTGAAGGCGAGAGCGTCACTACTTCCGTGAGCCTTTATAACAGGCTTCGAGGTACCCAGAAGAGGCGAGCCGCCTACCTCGCGGTAATCCATCTGCTTGGAAATCGACTTTATTCCCTTGGAGGCGAATAATGCGCCTATCTTAGAAACAGGGCTTCCGAAAATAGTCTCCTTTAGAGCCTTTTTCATAAACTTTCCCATACCTTCTACTGTCTTAAGATAGATATTTCCCGTAAAGCCGTCGGTTACTATAACGTCGGTTGCGCCGAGGGGTACGTCTCTTCCCTCTACATTACCGATAAAGTTAAGCCCCGATTCCTTTAAAAGACCGTAGGCCTCGAGCTCAAGCTCTCTGCCCTTTTCTTCTTCGGCTCCTATATTGAGAAGACCTACACGGGGATTCTTTATACCCATTATCTTCTCCATATAGATACTTCCCATAACAGCAAACTGTAAAAGCATTTCGGGACGGCATTCGGAATTTGCGCCGCCGTCGGAAAGAAGATAAAGTCCCTCCGTACTGGGCATTATAGGAGTGAGCGAGGGACGCTTTATACCCTTTACTCTTCCGACTACCATTGTACCGCCTACTACTATAGCGGCAGTACTTCCCGCACTTACGAAAGCGTCAGCCTTACCCTCGTTCACGAGTCTGAAGGCCACGCCCATAGATGTGCCTGCCTTGGATTTTCTTATATCGAGGGGATTGTCCTCGATTCTTATTATGCCCTCTGCGTTTTCGACGGTAATACCGTTACGGCTTACTCCGAGAGCTTCGATTCTTTCGTTTATTACCTTTTCGTCGCCGGTTAAAATAACCTCGACGCCGTATTCCTTTACCGCCTCTGCGGCACCCTTTATTACCTCATCGGGAGCGTTATCGCCGCCGAATGCGTCTACTGCAATCCTCATATTCTATCCTTTCATTCAAGTACCTATGTACTGAAAATCCTGCTCCTTAAGAGCGTTTCTGAGGTCGTTGAGACCTCTTTCTGCGATTACCGCATATTTCGCCTGTTTATCCTTTATACGCTGTCCTATCTCGGGCAGTATTCCCATATTAGCGCCCATAGGCTGAAAATTCTTTGTTTCTGTGCAGATATGCAGTGAGAGCGCCCCTGTCATAGTTGTTTCGGGAAGTAAAAGGGGAGCCTTTCCGCGTAAGCTTCTCGAAAGATTTATTGCCGCTATAATTCCGCTTGCGGCACTTTCGGTATAGCCCTCTACGCCTGTAATCTGTCCTGCGAAATATACATTATCGCTTTCTTTCAGCTTAAAGCTTTTTTCGAGAAGGTTGGGGCTGTCCAGGAAGGTATTCCTGTGCATTACCCCGTAGCGCATAAACTCCGCATTTTCAAGGCCTGTAATCATTCTGAAAACTCTTTTCTGTTCTCCGAATTTAAGATTAGTCTGGAAGCCTACGATATTGTAGAGCGTACCCTCGTTATTTTCCTTACGGAGCTGTACTACCGCATAGGGACGCTTGTCCGTCCTCGGGTCGGTAAGCCCCACAGGCTTCATACAGCCGTAACGAACGCTTTCAATTCCTCTTTTCGCCAGCACCTCAACAGGCATACAGCCTTCATACACCGTAAGGTCTTCGAATTCCTTTAAAGGCGCTGTTTCTGCATTTATAAGCTCATTATAGAAGGCCTCGTATTCCTCTTTTGTAAAAGGACAATTTATATAATCCGCCTCACCCTTTCCGTAGCGTGTAGCGAAAAAGGCCTTCGTCATATCTATGCTTTCCGCTGTAATAATAGGAGCGGCGGCGTCGTAAAAGCTAAGCGCCTTTCCAAGCTTCGAATATATCACATCAGCAAAGCTATCGCTTGTAAGGGGACCTGTGGCGATTATCGTATTTCTCTCGGGAAATTCGGTAACCTCTTCTTCTATAACGGTAATGTTTGGATGAGACCTTATTTTATCAGTAATATAGTCGGAAAAATCCGTCCTGTTTACCGCAAGAGCACCGCCTGCGTCAACTGCTGTAGCGGCGGCGGCCTCCATAGTTATCGAGCCGAGGATTCTCATTTCCTCCTTAAGCATTCCTGCCGCACTCTCAACTCTTGCCGCTTTGAGGGAGTTACTGCATACAAGCTCCGCAAAGCCCTTGTAATGATGAGCGGGGGAATACTTCTTCGGCTTCATTTCATAAAGCTCAACCTCGAAGCCCTCTGACGCCAGGTGCCACGCGGCCTCACAGCCTGCAAGTCCTGCGCCGATAACCTTAACCTTCATCTGTACCTTCCTTTTCGGGAGCGTCGCCCTCATAGCCGCAGCCTTCCTTAGCACAGTAAAGCTTACCCTTCTTGCCCGCCTTCTTGAAAAGGGTAGAGCCGCAGGTAGGACAAGGCGTGCTTACAGGAGTATCCCAGGTCATAAAACCGCATTCCTGGTAGTCCTCACAGCCGAAGAAGGGCTTACCCTTCTTACTCTTTCTCGCCAACATCTTCTTACCGCACTTGGGACAGTTGCCGCCTGTCTCATTGACTATCTTCTTTGTATTCCTGCATTCCGGGAAGCCCTCACAGCCGAGGAACTTACCGAATTTTCCTATTTTTATAACCATATGCTTACCGCAAAGCTCACATACGATATCGGTAGGCTCGTTGGGTATCTTTACTCTCTTACCCTCCATATCCGTCGTAGCCTTTTCGAGGGTCTTTTCGAAATCAACATAAAAGCTCTTAAGAACGTTATACCATTCAGCCTTACCCTCTTCTACCTTATCCAGGTCGCTTTCCATTTTTGCAGTAAATTTCGTATCTACAATCTTTTCGAAATGCTCGCTCAGAAGCTCGGTTATAACGTCGCCGAGGGGTGTGGGCTTTAACTGCTTCTGTTCCCTTTCAACGTAATGTCTGTCGAGAATTGTGGTAATCGTAGGAGCAAAAGTAGAAGGGCGTCCGATTCCGTTTTCTTCGAGAGCCTTGATAAGGCTCGCTTCCGTGTAACGGGGAGGCGGCTGTGTGAAATGCTGGTTTCCGAGAAGGGACATAACCGTAAGCTTTTCATTTTCAGTAAGCTTGGGGAGTGCGCCGCCTTCGTCGCTTCCGTTATCCGTACTCTCCTCGTATAAACGGGTAAAGCCGTCGAATTTTACAGTAAAGCCTGTGGATTTAAAGAGACAGTTTCCTGCCTTTATATCTATAGCTACTGCGTCAAGAAGCGCATTCTCCATCTGGCTCGCCATAAATCTTTCCCAGATAAGCTTATAGAGCTTATACTGGTCGGAGGTAAGGCTTCCCTTAGCCTGTTCGGGGGTTATCTCAACCATAGAAGGACGGATAGCCTCGTGGGCGTCCTGGGAATTACTTCTCGACTTATAAACCTTAGGCTTCGCAGGAGCATAGTTATCGCCGTAACGCTCTCTTATAAGCTTAGCTGCGGCAGTCTGTGCTTCCTCGGAAACTCTGAGGCTGTCGGTTCTCATATATGTGATAAGACCGACGGCGCCCTGTCCCTCGATTTCAACGCCTTCGTATAATTCCTGTGCCGCCTTCATAGTTCTTCTCGCATTAAAGGAAAGCTTTCTGGAAGCCTCCTGCTGCATTGTGGATGTAGTGAAGGGGGGAGCAGGCTGTTTCTTACGTACGCTTTTCTTGATTCCCGAAACAACAAAATCCTGTCCCTCGAGATATTTCAGTATATCGTCAACCTGTGCCTTGGTCTTAAGCTCGGTTTTCTTTCCGTCAACCTCCTGAAGCTTTGCGGGGAACTGCTTTCTTGAAGATGAGCCGTGAAGCTTAGCGTCGATAGTCCAGTATTCCTGACTTTCGAAGGCCTTTATCTCCTTTTCACGGTCTACGATAAGGCGGACTGCTACGGACTGTACTCGTCCTGCAGAAAGACCTCTTCTTACCTTTTTCCAGAGGAAGGGGCTGAGCCGGTAGCCAACGATTCTGTCGAGAATGCGTCTTGCCTGCTGGGCGTTTACGAGGTCCATATCTATCCCTCTCGGGTTTTCCATTCCGTTTTTAACGCCTGTTTTTGTAATCTCGCTGAAGGTAACTCTTACCGCCTTCTTTTCGTCAAGCTTTAAAACGTGAGCAAGATGCCAGGAAATAGCCTCGCCCTCTCTATCAGGGTCGGTTGCGAGGTATACGGTATCCGCTTCCGCCGCCTGAGCCTTAAGCTCCTTAATAAGGGAAGCCTTATCCCTTTTATTTTCATAATGAGGCTCGAAATTATTCTCTATGTCCACGCCGAGCTTTGACTTTGGTAAATCTCTTATATGGCCGAAGGAAGCCACTACATCATAGTTTTTTCCAAGATATTTTTTTACTGTTTTCGCCTTAGCGGGCGACTCAAGTATAACTAAATCAGACAATTTCCTAACCTATCCTTTCCATTGACTGTCGCTTTATCTCCCAGCATAATATAGATGACGCTATCGCCGCATTAAGAGACTCCGCATTTTCTATCGGGATATATATTCTGTTTCCAGCGGCGGCGGAAACCTCATCAGAAACTCCGTTTCCCTCGTTACCGATTATGACTGCTGTTTTTTCGGGGAATTCCGCCTCAGAAAGACTTTCCGCCCCCTCGTCCAGCATAGCCGCATATACCTTAAAGCCCTTCATCTTAAGCTTTTCTATCGCTTCGGGCAGTACTGCACGGTAAAACGGAAGCCTGAAAAGCGAACCCATAGCGCTTCTCACAAGCTTCGGCGAATACACGTCCGCACAGTCGGGAGACAGGATAACCCCGTCCATTCCGAGAGCGTCACAGGTACGTATAATCGTACCTATGTTTCCCGAATCCTGAAGCCCGTCGAGAATAACGTATTTTCCGTTTTCTATTTTACCTGTTTCCCTGTTTTTGTCAAGCATTTTTACCGTAATAAAAACACCCTGAGGCGACTTTGTATCGGAAATATATTCGCTTATATCCTCGGTTATGATAAAAACCTCGGTTTTTTCCTTAAGTTTTTCATAAACCCCGGAATATTTCTTTATACCGTTTTCCGTTATAAATGCGGCAGTAACCGTAAGTCCGCAGCTTACTGCCTCGAGACAAAGCTTAGCGCCCTCGACGTTGAATTCGCCTGTCTCTTCCCTGACCTTTCGCTCACGGTTGAGGCTTCGGTAACGCTGGACAGCGCTGTTTTTTCTTGATGAAATATTCATTTGACA
Organism: Ruminiclostridium sp.; assembly: GCA_045579625.1. Lineage (GTDB taxonomy): Bacteria > Bacillota > Clostridia > Oscillospirales > Ruminococcaceae > Ruminiclostridium_E. The sequence goes on along the minus strand of JAZNMN010000001.1, from coordinate 15,679 downwards.
ACTATACCTGTATTATGTTAAACTTAATCTATCAATTCCATACGAAAGGAACGAAAGATGCATTTTTCTGAATTAAAGCTTATTTCCGAGGACGCGGGACTGGAGTTTGACGGAAGCTATCCTGCCCTTATAGGGGAGCGTGAAGGCCTCGGCGTAACAGTCACCGATACCGACGGAATTTATGAAATAAGAATTTTTGCCGAAGATATTTTTAAATCGGAAAAGGAGCTTTTTTCGGCAGTATGCCGCTTAAGTGAAAGCTTGCCTAAAAATACAATGCTGAATCAGTCGTGTGAGGTCGGATACTTAAGCGTAAAGCTTGATAAATTCCGACTTCTCCAGGAAAATATTGTATTTCTCAAGGAATTTTTAGATAAGCTTACCTTAGAAATAAGCGAAAAAAAGCTTAAAGGGACAAAAGCCTCTCTTCCGAAAAAAGCTGTTGTTACCGAAAAGAGTCTTCCGAAAAACGCGCGGCGCTTAAAGCTCAGCTTCAGCAAGGAAAGCCTTTTCGGTCTTATCGGTGCAGTTCTCGGCGCCATAGCGGTAACCGCTCTCGCCATATTCGCAATTACTCCCGAAACCGAGGAAGCCCTTATGTCGGTTTCCTTCTCCCTTACCTTCGCACCCTATATTGTTGCCGCCGCAGCCGCTATCATCATCTTTTCCGACTATCGCTTTCTCTCGAGAAAGCTTGACGCCTTCGGTGTAATATTATGCCCGATTCTTACGATACTTACCGTAGTTTTCTCAGGCTTCGGTATAACCGTAAAGGGGCTGATGAATACCCTCGGCATAGATATAGGCACCGCTATAGGCGGATTTCCCGAATACCTTTCCGATAACGGTATACTGGCGAATTTCTTCGGCGGATATATTATGGGCGGTATAATTCTATCGGTTTTGGCTTCAATTTTCATATATATTTTCTACTTCAGCCGCCATCCCGAGGAAACGGAAAACTCCGAAAAAATAATCCTCGACGAAGTCAGAAAAGCGAAAAAATAAAATACCTTATATGCGAAAATATCACGCCCGATATATATACGGGCGTGATAATTTTTACTCTTAAAGAGCAGCCTTAGCCTTGTCGCATAACGCTGTGAAGCCTGCTGCGTCATTGATGGCGATTTCGGATAACATCTTACGGTTAAGGGAGATGTTAGCCTTCTTTAAGCCATTGATGAATGTGGAGTAGTTCATTCCGTTGAGCTTGCAAGCTGCGGAAATTCTTGTGATCCAGAGTCTTCTGAAGTCTCTCTTCTTTAAACGTCTGCTGATGTATGCATACTTACCGGACTTCCATACAGCTTCCTTAGCAGTCTTGAAAAGTCTGCTCTTGCCGCCCCAGTAGCCCTTTGCAAGCTTTAAAATCTTATTTCTTCTCTTACGAGTAGCTAATGCGCCTTTAATACGTGCCATTATATAATTCCTCCTGTTTACTTCTTGTTCCTTAGATTGCTCTTACTACCGATTAAGCGTAGGGCATAAGTGCCTTGATTTCAGCTACGTTTGTGCTGTCGCAGTAGCCTGCTGCACGGTTGATTCTCTTACGCTTTGTAGCCTTCTGAGTAAGTCTGTGGCGGCGGTTTGTACGCTGGTACTTTACCTTACCGTTAGCTGTAAACTTAAAACGCTTTTTAGCTCCGCTGTGTGTTTTGATCTTGTTCTTAGGCATTTTAATATCCTCCTTATTATTTTGGTACCGAGTTATTCGGCACTGTTCTTTGCTTTCTTGGCGTTAGCCGCAGCAGTCTTAGGCGAAATAACTATCATATAGTTCTTACCCTCGAGAGTAGCGGGCTTATCGGTTGTACCGAATTCAGCACAAGCTTCAACAAACTTTTTCATAAGATCCTCGCCGAGATTCATATGGGAAAGCTCTCTCGCTCTTCTGAAACGAACTCTGAGCTTTACCTTATCACCGTTCTTGAGGAACTTTAAAGCCTGGTTTACCTTAGTATTGAAATCGTTGGTGTCGATATTGAGCGACATCTGGATTTCCTTAAGCTCTGCCTGCTTCTGGTTCTTTCTTGCTTCCTTTTCACGCTTTGACTGTTCAAAACGATACTTACCGTAATTCATTATACGGCATACGGGCGGATTACCCTGCGGTGCAATAAGAACGAGGTCAAGCTCTGCTTCTTCTGCACGAGCTAAGGCTTCATCGGAAGACATAACGCCGAGCTGTTCGCCGTCATCTCCGATTACACGGACTTCCTTTTCGTGAATTTCGTCGTTGATAAGAAGTTCTTTTGTGCTGATAATGTACACTCCCTTTCTAAAAGCAAAACAAAAAGCGCAGGACAACTCCCACGCCTACAAAATCCACTATAAATATGAATTTTATAAACAACCGCGTCCGACTGCCCTATGCGCCGACGGGTGAGAGTTAATCTACTTTCTGTTTATAATACCTTGTTATTATACAACAATACCTTACGTTTGTCAATAGTTTTTTAAAAATATTTTTCTTTATTTTTCGTAAATTATGTGTTAGAATATCATTATAGAGTGAAAAAAGAAAGGAAATCCCGTTATGCTTAAAGAAATACTGAACCCCTCCTCCTGCTCCGAATGTAAGCTCTGCTGCTGGTTCGACAGGGAGGATCAATGGGAAAACCCCGTTATCTCCGAAAGGATAGCGGATATAACGAAGAAGGAATGCCCCTCGGGAGAGCTTCTCCCCTACGGAAAGAACAGCTTCCGCTTTAAACTCAGCTTTAACGAGGAGGGACTCGCTCCCTGCCCTGCGGTAACCGATAAGGGCTGTTCCTTAAGCCACGAAGCCAAGCCCTTCGACTGCAAAATCTGGCCCTACAGGGTTATGAGAAAGGGCGAAAAGCTTGTGATAGTGCTTTCTCCCGTGTGCGAAACCCTGTCTGCAAGAGATTTTTCCGAAACGAAGGCTTACGGCATTAAGATTTCCGGGGAAATTTTCCGCGAGGCTGAGGAAAATCCCGATATCATCAAGGATTATATCGAAGGCTATCCGATAATCACCGAAAAATAATCATTCCTTGTTTTCAAAGGTACGGCGGGGCTCAACCTCGCCTTTTTTAAGCTTTTCGCTGTATAAATCATACTGTTCGTCTACCCAGTATATCATTTCCTTATATCCGTCGGTATCATTAGGAAAATCCTTTTCGTCAACCATTTCCGCAAGCTCGGAGCTTATAAGCCCGTACCATACGGAGGCGTGGAGCTGTTCGCCCGCAGGAGACATCTTATAATTAAAGGTGTTAAGGCTTCCTACGGTGCTGTTATTGGCGGTAAAATAGAAGTATTTCGGAATATCGAAATATCTCGAACGGTCAAATTTAATCTCCATAGAATTACTCCTCTCTGAATACCAAAAATCGGCAAGGTTTCCCTTGCCGATTCAATATTTACTGTTCTTTTCTTATTCGGCAGCAGCTTCTTCTTCGACAGCCTCTTCCTCAACAGCTTCCTCTTCGATAATTTCATCTTCAACATCTGCTGTATCATCTTCAACAGCCTCTGTATCAACAACTAAGGAATCGGCAATATTGTTTGCTGTGGAATCGGAGGAACCGCCCCAGTAGATTGCAATTACATTTACGGCAATAGCTACAATAAAGAACACGATAGCAGCAGTCTTTGTGAAACGAGCAAGCTGTGCTTCCTTTGTTCTTCCGCTGTTCTTCTGGTAGTAGTTATCGTTACTACCGCCTGTGATTACATTGGACATACCCTGCTTGGATTCCTGCATAAGTACAACAGCCACGATTATGATACAAGCTATAATAAGTACAATCGCAGCAATAATTTCAATAATTCCCATTTTTATCCTCCTGAAATATATAAATAAAACTTCTGTTATTTTGACGTACGCTAAATTATAACATATTTTTTCAGTAAATGCAAGTGTTTTTTAAAAATATTTTAAAAATATATAAAGATATATTTTATATAGTACTTGCAGATTTCGCCATTATATGGTATAATATACTTTAACACGTTGAAAGGAAGAAGAGAATTATGAAAAAAGCACTTCCACTGCTACTGATTATATCACTTCTGCTTTCGGGCTGCGGACAAAACCAGACCCCTACAGCAGAAGCTACCGAACATACAGCCGAAGCTTCCCGTACCGAAGCTTCCTCCGCCAAAACAGGAACATCCGCAAGCGGCGGTACTACTGCCGCAGGAACAACCGCAATGTCTTCCGAATCGGGCAGTTCCGCCGTTTCAACCGAGTCCCCTCAGACAGAAACGCCTAAGGACTCTGACAACAGCAGCGGTACCACAGATTACGACGAAAATCTTTCCGCCGATTCGAAGGAATACGAAGGAAAAAAGCAGACCTCGGACTACAACTACGGCGAGGCTTTACAGAAATCTATCCTTTTCTATGATTTACAGCGTTCGGGAGACCTTCCCGATAACTTCCGCTCCAACTGGAGAGGGGATTCCTGCCTTAATGACGGTCGTGACGCAGGTCTCGACCTGAGCGGCGGCTTCTTCGACGCCGGCGATAATGTAAAATTCAATCTTCCTATGGCATATACCACATCGGTTCTCGCCTGGTCGGTATTGGAGGATAAGGCCTCCTACGAGGAAAGCGGCCAGCTTCAGTATATTTTAGACAATATCCGCTGGGGCAACGATTATTTCATCAAGTGTCACCCCGAAGCCGACGTTTACTATTATCAGGTTGGCGACGGAAATGCCGACCATAGCTGGTGGGGAGCGGCGGAATGCGTAGAAACACAGATGAACCGCCCCTCCTATAAGGTTGACCTTAATAACGGCGGCTCTACCGTTGCGGCAGGAACTGCGGCTTCTCTCGCTTCCTGTGCAGTAGTTTTCAAGGACAGCGACGCTTCCTATTCCGAGCTTTGTATAAAGCACGCAAAGGAGCTTTTCGCCTATGCCGAAAAGGTTAAGAGTGATTCGGGCTATACCGCCGCCAACGGCTTCTATAATTCCCACAGCGGTTATATAGACGAGCTTGCTTTCTCCGCCTACTGGCTTTATAAGGCCACAGGCGACAGCTCTTATCTCGAAAAATCAAAAAGCTATTACGGACAGTCGGGAGGCGACTATACCTGGGCCTTCTGCTGGGACGACAAGAGCTTCGGTACCGCCCTTCTCCTCGCAATTGAAACAGGAGAACAGACCTATAAGGATAAAATCGAACAGCATCTCGACTACTGGAACAGCGGTATAAAGTATACTCCCAAGGGTATGGCGTGGCTCGACCAGTGGGGAGCTCTCAGATATTCAACAACTACCGCCTTTTTAGCGGCTGTATACGCTGACAGCAGTGCTTGTCCCGCCGCAAAGAAGGACGCCTACCACAGCTTCGCAAAAAAACAGATTGACTATGCCCTCGGAAGCAGCGGCAGAAGCTACGTCTGCGGCTTCGGAACAAATCCGCCCCTTAACCCCCATCACCGTACCGCACACGGCTCAGCAACCAACAATATCGGCGAGCCCGCAAACAATTTACATATCCTCTACGGCGCACTGGTGGGCGGCCCCGACAGCAACGACGGATACTCCGACGACAGAAGCAACTATATCAACAACGAAGTTGCCTGCGACTATAACGCAGGCTTCACAGGCGCTCTCGCCAAGCTTTACAAAGCCTACGGCGGCGAAACCCTGAAAAATTTCGGCGCAATTGAAGCTCCCTCCTCGGAAGAGCTTTATGCCGACGCTACAGTTAATGTAAACGGACAGGATTTCATCGAAATAAAAGCCCTCGTCTACAACAAGACCACCACCCCCGCACGAAGCACAGACAACCTTAAGCTCTGCTATTTCTTCGATTTAAGCGAGGTAATTGCGGCAGGCGGCTCCGCTAATGATATAACCGTTTCTACCAATTATATGCAGGGCGGTACAGCCAGCGGCGTAAACTGCTGGAACGAGGAAAAGAATCTCTACTATGTGGCGATTGATTTTACGGGAGTAAGCATTTACCCCGGCGGTCAGGATGCACATAAAAAGGAAGTCCAGTTCCGTATCAAGAGCAACAACGGTACCTGGGACAACAGCAACGACCCTTCCTACATAGATGTGGCCTCGGTAAGCGGAGGAACTCTTACGAAGGCTTATAATATGGCTCTTTACGAGGGCAGTACCCTTGTATTCGGCACAGAGCCCAATGAAAAGAACACAGGCACAGCTATAGCTGATATTATCGCAAAGCCTCAGAACAATAACAACAACAACAATAATAACAACAGCAATAATAACGGTAATGGCGGTAGCGGAAGTACTGCACCCACAGCGCCCGTATCCGACAAGGGGACGGTAAGCGTTGAGCTTTCACAGCAGGCTACAAGCGGAAACGGAAACACTATCGCCTTCACCCTCAAAATCAAGAATACAGGAAGCACAGGTATCGACCTCAGTAAGCTTACTGCCGATTACTTCTTCACGAAGGACGGAGCCAACGACCTTAGCTTCTGGTGCGACTACGCCGATATCTCGGGCGGCAGCTATCAAGCCTGCACCGAAAGCATTTCGGGAAGCTTCTCCGCCGCAAACGGCGACAACAGCGATACGAAGTGTACCATTAAGGGAAGCGGCGTCTTAAACGGCGGCGACACACTTCAGGTTCAGATAAGAATTACAAAATCCGACTGGTCGGAATTCAATCTCGGTAATGACTATTCCGCAGGAAACGCAGATAACATAAAAATCACCTACAACGGAAAGGAGCTTTAATATGAAAATTTCTGAGCTTTACGGGAAGGGAAAGACTGTTCTTTCCTTCGAGGTTTTCCCCCCTAAGAAAACAAGCAGTATCGACACTGTTTACAGCACTATTGAACAGCTCACAGACCTTAAGCCCGCTTATATAAGCGTTACCTATGGCGCAGGCGGAAGCCTCGCAGGTAACCTTACCTGTGAAATAGCCTCGGCTATAAAGAACAAGTACAATACCGAAGCTATGGCTCATATAACCTGTGTGAACTGCACAAAGGAGGAGCTTAAAACTACCCTTGACAGCTTCAAGAGTGAGGGCATTGAAAATATACTTGCATTAAGAGGAGATATTAACCCCGATATTCCCCCGAAAACAGATTTCCGCTATGCAAGCGACCTTGTAACCTTTATAAAGGAAAACGGAGATTTCGGAATTTCGGGCGCCTGCTACCCCGAGGTACATTCCGAGGCTCCCGATATGATTACTGATTTACGTAACCTTAAGACTAAGGTTGACGCAGGAGCCGAGTCTCTCGTTTCTCAGCTCTTTTTCGACAATAACGCTTTCTACAGCTTCCTTGAAAAGGCAAGAATCGCAGGTATAAACGTCCCCATATCAGCAGGAATTATGCCTGTTACAAACAAGAATCAGATAGAACGTATGGTGACCCTCTGCGGAGCAAGCTTCCCCGCTAAGTTCTCAAGAATGCTACAGAAGTACGAAAGCCGTCCCGAGGCTCTCGTTGACGCAGGTATAGCCTACGCCGCCGACCAGATTATCGACCTTATTTCCAACGGTGTTCAGGGTATTCACCTTTATACTATGAATAACCCCTACGTTGCAAGAAAAATTGTCGAAATCATAGGAAAGCTTTTATAATGGACGTAAAGAAAGAAGCCCTTCGTTATCTCGGATACGGGAATAACGAGCCTGACGAAGCTACCGAAAAGCTTCTTATAAGAGCTCTCGGAGAGCTTAAAGGCTGTAATTCCGCAAGATACTGCTATAAGGTGTTTGAAAAAAGCGCCTGTTCGGATATTCTTAAAGGAAAGGATATCGTTGGGCATCTCGAGGGCTGTGAAAGGCTTATACTTTTCGCCGCAACCCTCGGCACAGAAGCAGACAGGCTCATTCGAAGAGCCGAGATTTCGGATATGGCTTACGCAGTAGTCCTCGACGCGGCGGCAAGCGCTTTTACCGAGGAATACTGCGATAAAACAGAAAAAGAAATAAACAGGCTTACAGGCGGATATTTCACCTTCCGCTTCGGGCTTGGCTACGGGGATTTCCCTATATCTCTCCAGAAGGATTTCATACGGATTCTTAATGCCGATAAGCTTATAGGGCTTACCGCCAACGAAAACGGTATACTTATTCCGAGAAAATCCGTTACCGCTGTAATCGGAATATCGGATAAGCCCCTTAATTCCGAGAGAGAACGCTGTGAAATATGCAGTATGAAGGAAACCTGTAAATTCAGAAAGGAAGATAAACGCTGTGACAGTTAAGGAGTTACTTGAAAAAGACTATGTCGTTCTCGACGGCGGCTTCGGAACGGAGCTTCAGAAAAGAGGTATGGAAGCCGGAGAAACCTCGGAAATAATGAATTTTAAGCGTGAAGCGGACGTCCGTGCAGTACTGCGCTCCTACATAGAGGCAGGCTCGGATATAATAAGCGCAAACACCTTCGGCGCAAACAGATACAAGCTTGAAGGTTCGGGCTATACAACGGCTCAGGTCATAGAAAAGGCTATGGATATCGCCGTATCCGCCGCCGAAGGAACGGAAGCGCTCATTGCCCTCGATATCGGGCCTATAGGCGCTCTTCTTGAGCCTGCGGGAACGGTAACCTTCGAGGAAGCCTACGATATCTTCTCCGAGATAGTTAACGCAGGAAAGGATAAGGCCGACCTTATTGTTATCGAAACAATGACCGACCTTTACGAGATAAAGGCGGCGCTTTTAGCGGCAAAGGAAAATTCAGACCTTCCCGTATTCACCTATATGACCTTCGAGAAGAACGGAAGAACCTTTACAGGCGTTTCTCCCTCGGCTATGGCGCTTACCTTAAGCGGCCTCGGAGCTGACGCAATAGGCGTAAACTGTTCACTTGCACCTGATGAATTGTATGATATACTTTCCGAAATAAACGAATACACCAATCTTCCTCTCGTAATAAAGGCTAATGCAGGTCTCCCCGACCCGATAACAGGCGAATACAGCGTAAGCGCCGAGGAATTCGCAAGACAGTATATCCCCTTCTCGAAGCTTGGCGTAAAGGTATACGGCGGATGCTGCGGTACCTCTCCCGATTATATAAGGGCAGTAATTGCTATGCTCAAAGATAATATTCCCTCGGAAAGAAAGAAAAAGGCTCTTAAACCTTCTGTTTCAAGCTACAGCAAGACAGTTACAATAGACTGCCCGAAGATTATCGGAGAAAGAATCAATCCCACAGGTAAAAAGCTCTTTAAAGAAGCTCTACGTAACAACGATATCAACTATATTCTGAATCAGGCTCTCGAACAGATTTCCGCAGGAGCAGATATCCTCGACGTAAACGTAGGACTGCCCGAAATAGACGAAAAGGAAATGATGATAAGGGTCGTAAAGGCTCTCCAGAGCATAACCGACCTGCCCCTCCAGATAGACAGCACAAAGCCCGAGGTTATCGAAGCCGCCCTCAGAATTTATAACGGAAAGGCCATAGTAAACTCCGTAAACGGCGAACAGGAGTCACTGAACGTAATCCTGCCAATAGTAAGAAAGTACGGCGCTTCGGTAGTAGGTCTTACACTCGATAAAAACGGAATTCCGCCTACCGCCGAGGAAAGATATGAAATCGCCGAAAAAATCGTAAGAGAAGCGGAAAAATACGGTATCCCGAGGGAGGACGTATTCATAGACTGTCTTACCCTTACCGCCAGCACAGAGCAAAAGGCTGTACCCGAAACCCTTAAGGCGGTAACCCTCGTAAAGGAGCGCCTCGGCGTTAAAACCGTCCTCGGCGTATCGAATATATCCTTCGGTCTCCCCTCCCGCGAGCTTATCAACAGCACCTTCCTCTCCTGCGCACTTTATGCGGGGCTTGACCTTCCTATTATAAATCCTAACATTACTGCTATGTCTGGCGCCGTTTTCGCATTCAGACTCTTATCGGGCGCAGATAAAAACTCGGAGGAATTTATCGAGCGTTTCGGAAATACCGTTGCTTCCGCTCCTGCGGCAAAGTCAGAGGTAACCCTCTCCTACGCTATAGAAAAGGGGCTTAAGGATGACGCGGCGGCTCTTACAAAGGAAAAGCTTACCGATACCGACGCTATGGATATAATAAACAACGAACTTATCCCCGCTCTCGATCGTGCAGGAGCCGATTTTGAAAAGGGAAAGATTTTCCTCCCACAGCTTATTCTTTCTGCAGGAGCGGCGCAGGCCTGCTTCGGCGTAATAAAGGAAAGAATGAGCGGCACCGAGCAGATAAGCAAGGGAAAAATCGTTCTCGCTACCGTTAAGGGCGATATCCACGATATCGGAAAGAACATCGTCAAGACCCTTCTCGAAAACTACGGCTACACCGTTATCGACTTAGGAAAGGATGTTCCCCCCGAGGCTGTGGTTATTGCCGCCAAGGAGCAGGATGTAAGGCTTGTTGGCTTAAGCGCACTTATGACCACCACTCTCGGAGCTATGGAGGATACGATTAAGCTCATAAAGGAAAACGGTCTCAACTGCAAGATAGTTGTAGGCGGCGCAGTACTTACAGAGGACTACGCAAGGAATATCGGCGCAGATTTCTATGCTAAGGACGCTAAGGAAACGGTCGATATTGCCAAGAAAATTTACGGATAAATAATGAAACACGCTGTCAAGGTAAATTGACAGCGTGTTTTTTCTCACTTAAGTTGATTTTTTTCCAACAAATAAGATATGGACAAATAAGGCAAAATCAACTATTATTATAACAGGAGCTCCGATAAATTTAAGGAGGATAAAATATGCTTAAACTTGGCGAAAATCTGAAAAAACTGAGACAGAAGCGCGAACTGACCCAGGAACAGCTTGCCGATATCCTCGGCGTTTCGGGGCAGGCAGTCAGCCGTTGGGAGAAAGGTGCTACATATCCCGATATTACCCTGCTTCCTGCTATCGCAGGGTATTTCGAGGTTAGTATTGACGAGCTGATAGGATATGACGCTACAGTCAAGGAAGAACAAATTAAGGCAATACTAAAAGAAAACAGAATTTTCCACAGTAACGGCGAAACAAGAAAATCCATTGAGCTTCTGCGAAAAGGACTCGTAGATTTTCCGAATGAATCACGGTTACTATATTGTCTGGCGCAGTCATTATACAGTTTATACTTTCAAAGCGGTGAAATCTTCACGGAAACGGACAGAAAAAGCGCTGCTGAGGAAGCCGTAGAATTGCTGACAAAAGCGCTCCGCTATACGGATGAAAATTTCGATGAAGGCGGTTGTTGCCGCCAGCTATTAGTATTCAATTATTTAAAACTTGGCGAATACGAAAAGGCAAAAGAAACCGCAATGAAGGCGCCTTTTATGCCAACCTGCCGAGAAATGCTCCTTCCTCAGACGTTACAAGGACAGGAAGCAGCTGAAGAATATCAGAAAAATATACTATATTTTACGATAGGGTTATACCACAATATTTCTGAGTTAAGAATTTATGGCGAATACTCCAATGAGGAGAAAATTGAAATATCACTTATGGCGGAAGGATTGCTTCTTCTGATTGGCGGAGAAAATTCGGGTTTCAATCAGCTATTTTCCAACGCATTACAGATACTTAAGCTATACATCGAGAACAATAACAAAGAAAAAACTATTGAATATCTTAAAAAAGCATTACAATACGCTGACGACTGCGAAAAACGACCCGATAGGATGAAATATGATGTTTCGTGGCTGTGCCTCTGTGAAAACAATTCCGAAAGTAGAATGAAGCACTCACAAAATACCCTTTATAGGGATTTACTTAATTTCATTGCAGAGCAAAATCTCGATAGGCAGTTCAAAGACGATGTGCGCTTCACCGCCATACTTGATAAAATAAAAGAATGCTGTTAAACATAAAAACGCCCCTGTTTTCACAGGGGCGTTTAATATTCCTATTAAATAACGAAACGGGAAACCTGTTCCTTAAGAACGTTGGACTGACCGTTAAGCTCCTGACAAGAAGCGGCTGTTTCTTCAGCTGTAGCAGAGTTCATCTGTACAACCTGAGAAATCTGGTCGATACCTGTCATTACCTGCTGGATAGAATCAGCCTGATGTGCGCTTGCGTCAGCGATACCAACGATAAGCTCAGTTGTCTGTCTCGAGATATCCATTACTTCCTTCATTGTTTCTGCGGTTGTAACAGCAATCTTGGAGCCCTTATCAACAGCGTCGATAGAAGCTGTGATGAGTTCTGTTGTACTGCTTGCAGCCTCAGCACTCTTGGAAGCTAAGTTTCTTACTTCGTCAGCAACTACTGCGAAGCCCTTACCTGCGTCGCCTGCTCTTGCGGCCTCAACAGCGGCATTAAGAGCAAGGATATTGGTCTGGAATGCGATATCGTCGATAGTCTTGATGATATTTTCGATCTGCTTGGACTTTTCTTCGATTTCCTTCATAGCGGAAACCATTTCGTTTACTTCGTGGTTCTGGCGGATAATCTTATTTTCTACCTCGCCGGAGTAATCCTTAGCCTTAGCAGCATTATCAGCGTTCTTAGCAACCTGATCGTTGATTTCTGTAATTGTGGAAGAAAGCTCTTCGATAGCGGCAGCCTGTCTTGTTGTACCTTCAGCAAGGGACTGAGAGCCTTCAGCCATCTGTCTCGAACCTGTAAGAACCTCGTCGGAGGATACGTTCATATTGTTAAGCATATCGCCGAGAACCTCGTGGATTCTTGTGAATGCATTCTTGATAGAAACGAAGTCACCGAGATATTCAACACCGGGAGTCTTTGTGAAGTCGCCGCCTGCCATAGATTCCAGGATACCGCTCATATCGCTTATATAAGAATTAAGTGTATGCTTTGTATCCTGAAGCTTTCTTGCGAAGTCGCCTACTTCGTCATTACCGAAGTTATAGCTGAAGTCGGGAACATTAAGTTCGCCTCTGCTCATACTGTCGGCAAGGTCGGAAACGATTGTGATGGGCTTGATAACTGTCTTGTTGTTGAAGATGTATGTAACTACGCACATAGCAATCATTACAGCAAGTGCAGAAAGAGAAGCAAAGATGATAGTGGAGCTGAAGAGAGAGTCAGCTTCAGTTGTGTTGGTACCTGCGAAGTATGCACCGACATACTTACCGTTCATATCAAACATAGGCTCGTAGCACACGAAGAAGGGGTTGCCTACTACAGTAGCTCGTCCTGTGTATTCGCTTAAGCCGTCAACAACTACCTTAGCAACGTTATCTGCCATATCTGTACCTACTGCACGGGTACCGTCAGTATTGATAACAGTTGTGGAATAACGTGTCTTACCCTGGAATACTGTTACTTCAGCGTGTGTCTGCGCCTTAACGTTTTCGAGCCAGTCGGTAGCTTCAAGGTCAAAACCGATAGAGCAAGTACCTACAACGCCGGAATCACCCTTAACGGGAACAGAGTATATGTAGAAAAGAGGAACATTCGTGTCAGAAAGGATACCTACCTTCTCTGTACCTGTTAAAACAGAAGATACATCGAAAGAAGAAATCTTGTAGTTAGCACTCTTCCATATAACCGCGCCTGTTGCGTCAGTAATCTGACAGAACTCATGCTCGGAAGAAGAGAACTTTTTCCAGTCTTCCTCAATTAAAGCAGTATTCTTTTCTGTTATGGAAACAGCAAGATCACCGCTGTCATACCAGTGGGAATAAAGCTCGGCAAGGCCGTCTTCTTCATAGATAAGCTCCTGCTTAAGTACGCTAACACCTACTCTTGCTCTGTCAACCATAATTGTATCGTTATAGTTAGAGAAGAGAACGCATGTTACTACGATAGATAAAGCTGCTGTAACAAACAGCGATACTACCGATAAAGCAAGCATTTTTAAACCAAAACGTGACATAATAACCTCCATAATGCCTGTATGTATATGGCAATTTATTATCTCAATAATAACATTAAATCGAAATTTTGTCAATACAATTAGTATAATTCGAAGCGAAATTATAAATTTTTGGTTAAAATAACAATTTGCAAAAATAATTTGACAGAGGCTTGACAAATGCTATAAAGTGTGATAAAATATCTATGCTGTTCTAAAGACAGTAGGTCGCCAAAAGCGCTAACGGTTCGCCGCCTACCGAGGAATGGGAAGATATTGATAATTATCGCCCGTTTGTCTTTATGCACAAATGGGCTTTTATTTTTCCTCATTTGTTTATAACAGCAAATTTTATAAGGAGGAATACTTAATGGCAAGCGAAAAGATTTTACAGACCAAGCAGCAGTTCGTTGAAGACCTCGCAGCTAAGCTTGAAGCAGCTGCCGGCGGTGTTATCGTTGATTACAAGGGTATCACTGTTGCAGATGATACAATCCTTCGTAAGCAGCTCAGAGAAGCAGGCATTGAATACTTTGTAGTAAAGAATACTCTTCTTAAGAGAGCGGCTGAAAAGGCAGGTATCACAGGACTCGACGAGCATCTCGAAGGTACTACCGCTATTGCTCTTTCCAACGAAGACATCATTTCTGCTCCTAAGATTTTATTCGAGCAGGCTCAGAAGTCCGGCGATAACTTCAACATCAAGGTTGGCTTTATCGGTAAGGAAGCAATCAGCTCCGCAGTTGTAGAAGAATATGCAAAGCTTCCCAGCAAGGAAGTTCTTATTTCCAAGCTTCTCTTCATGCTCCAGTCTCCTATGCAGAGACTCGCAATCGCAGCAAGCGAAATTGCAAAGAAAAAGGAAAGCGAAGTTGCTTAATCGCAGCGTAATCGCGGCTTAAAAACACAACAAGAAAATAATTTAACGGAGGAACATTAAAATGGCTTCAGAAAAGGTTTTAAAGATTGTAGAAGACGTTAAGGAATTAACTGTACTCGACCTTAACGATTTAGTAAAGGCATTAGAAGAAGAATTCGGCGTATCCGCTGCTGCTATGGTAGCTGCTGGTCCTGCTGCAGGTGGTGCTGCAGGTGGTGCTGCTGAAGAAAAGACAGAATTCGACGTAATTCTCGCTTCCTTCGGCGATAGCAAGATGAACGTTATCAAGGCTGTTAAGGACGTTTGCGGTCTCGGTCTTAAGGAAGCTAAGGAAGTTGTTGAAGCAGCTCCTAAGGCTCTTAAGGAAGGCGTTTCTAAGGCAGAAGCTGAAGAAATCAAGGCTAAGCTCGAAGAAGCTGGCGCTACTATCGAACTCAAGTAAGTTCATTTCCCCTTATAACAAATTTGCCGCAAGGGTTTTCCCTTGCGGCTTTTTGTTTTACAGGAATTACCATTATATATAAAACAAACACCCCGTTTTATGCAGTACTGCACAGACGGGGCGTTCATTTATTTATCGGTCATAGACCGAGGCTAATTACTTAGCGTAGTATTCTACGAGATTTACTAAATCGTCGTACTTCTTCTTGCTGTTTTCAACAGCGATGTTGAAGAGCTTTTCAGCTCTTTCGGGGTTAGCTCTCATAAGGGAGTTGTAACGTACTTCTCTCATCATAAATTCCTTATAGTCGCCTGTAGGAGCCTTGCTGTCGAGGGAGAAGGGATTCTGACCTGCTTCTTCGAGAGCGGGGTTGAATCTGAAGAGGTGCCAGTAACCGGACTGTACAGCTTCCTTTTCAACCTGCTGAGCAATTGCAAGACCGCCCTTGATACCGTGGTTGATACAAGGAGCGTAAGCGATTACGAGGGAAGGACCGTCGTAAGCTTCAGCTTCAGCGATAGCCTTGAGACACTGGTTCATATCAGCGCCCATAGCGATCTGAGCTACGTATACATAGCCATACTGCATAGCGATAGCAGCAAGATCCTTCTTCTTAACGTTCTTACC